>JAFOEY010000039.1 GCA_017387565.1 Lachnospiraceae bacterium
ATATATATGCCTGCCTTTCTGGCAGCTGTCAGGTATATGAAGTGTAAGACAAAATACTACATTTGTTCAAGTGGAAGTAGGTGAAAGACTAAAATCTACTTTATCCCCTTCAAAGTGGAAATAAACTTTTCACTTCAGTGTGGCTGGATTTGTATGCTGGATATGGACATATGTACTTGACATAACAACAGATATGGTTTAGAATTGAAGTGTTGTAAAATCGCGACTTAGAACGAAACATTTCGTTCTATTATGAGATATTTGTACAATGAAAATTTAATAAGGAGGTGCTCCTGTACAATGGCTGTTTATATAATTATTGCCGTTGTAGTGACACTTGTGATTGCTGTTCCGGTTACTTCCGCAGTGGTTACTTCTACTCTTAAGAAGCAAGCTGCATCAAAAATCGGAAATGCGGACGAAAAGGCACGTGAAATTATTGACGAAGCTTTAAAGACTGCAGAAGCAAAGAAGCGTGAGGGCTTGCTTGAGGTCAAAGAGGAATCTATTCGTACCAAAAACGAATTGGATAAAGAAATCAAAGAGCGTAGAGCAGAAGCGCAGCGTTACGAGAGACGTGTTCAGCAAAAGGAAGAGAATATCGACAAAAAAGCTGAAGCTATCGAGAAAAAAGAAGCAAGTCTTACTGCAAGGGAAGAAGAGTTATCAAAGCAGAAAGCAGAGATAGCCAAATTAAACGAACAAAGAGTACAGGAACTAGAACGAATCTCAGGATTAACCTCTGAACAGGCAAAAGAATATTTGTTGAAAATTGTTGAAGAAGATGTTAAACATGAAACTGCTGTCATGATTAAAGAAATGGAGAGCAGGGCCAAGGAAGAAGCAGACAAGAAGGCGAAAGAATACGTTGTTACAGCAATTCAGCGATGTGCTGCAGATCACGTTTCAGAGACAACGCTTTCGGTTGTGCAGCTTCCTAACGACGAAATGAAAGGTCGTATCATTGGTAGAGAGGGAAGAAATATTCGTACCCTTGAAACAATGACAGGTGTTGATTTAATTATTGATGATACACCCGAAGCAGTTATCTTGTCAGGATTTGATCCAATCCGTAGAGAAGTTGCTCGTATTGCCTTGGAAAAATTGATTGTGGACGGACGTATTCATCCGGCCAGAATTGAAGAAATGGTAGAAAAGGCACAAAAAGAGGTTGAAACCATTATCCGTGAAGAAGGTGAAGCAGCCATCCTTGAAGTGGGAGTGCATGGTATTCATTCCGAACTTGTCCGTTTATTAGGAAAGATGAAGTATCGTACAAGTTATGGACAAAATGCTTTGAAGCATTCCATCGAAGTTGCTCATCTGACCGGACTTTTAGCATCCGAGATGGGCTTGGATGTCAGAATGGCTAAGCGAGCCGGTTTATTACATGATATCGGTAAAGCTGTTGACCATGAAATGGAAGGATCACATATTCAGCTCGGTGCTGAGTTGTGTAGAAAATATAAGGAATCACCCATTGTTATTAATGCGGTTGAATCGCATCATGGAGATGTGGAGGCAACCAGCTTAATTGCATGTTTAGTACAGGCCGCAGATACTATTTCTGCTGCAAGACCAGGTGCAAGACGTGAGACTTTACAGACATATACAACCAGACTGACACAATTAGAAAATATCGCAAACAATTTCAAAGGTGTAGAAAAATCTTTTGCTATTCAGGCAGGTAGAGAGATTCGTGTAATGGTAGTTCCAGACCAGATTACAGATACAGATATGGTCTTATTGGCACGTGATATTGCAAAACAGATTGAATCTGAACTTGAATATCCGGGCAACATTAAGGTTAGTCTGATCAGAGAATCAAGAGTCATTGATTATGCCAAATAAATTTTTGGTGAAAACCAAAAGTGAAGAAAACCGCTATATTCGTGAAGATATGGCGGTTTTTATTTATTTTACGGAATAATGAAAACTACATAAATTCACGTATTTTCACATTAAATTACTGTTGATTGGCGTAAAATTGGCGTAAATTGGAGTAGAATAAAAAAATGGCGTAAACACAGATTAGAGCATTTATAAGATGTCGGTAATTAAATATAAAATAATTTACCCCAGATCGAATAATCTGGGGTTTGTTGTATTCTTATATATTTTATTAAAGTGGTTTACCGGTCAATAATTCATATGCCTGTAAGTATTTATCAATTGTTTTTTGAACAATATCATCCGGAAGTTCCCAGTCATGTTCATTTGCTTTTAACCAGTCACGGGCAAATTGTTTGTCAAAAGAAGGTTGTCCGTGTCCGGGTTCATATCCATCTGCAGGCCAGAAACGTGAGCTGTCAGGAGTAAGCATCTCATCTCCTATTACAATATTGCCTTCTTCATCCAAACCGAATTCGAATTTTGTATCTGCAATGATGATGCCTTTTGATAATGCATAATCAGCGCATTTTTTATACAATGTGATGGTATAATCGCGAAGTTTTGTAGCATATTCCAGACCTTTGCCGGGAAATCTTTCTTCCAAATATGAAACACTTTGTTCAAAAGAGATGTTTTCGTCATGATCTCCGATTTCTGCTTTGGTAGAAGGGGTGTAAATGGGCTCGGGTAATTTATCGGATTCTTTTAATCCTTCGGGGAGTTTTATGCCACATACGGTTCCGTTTTCTTTATAGCTGGCCCAACCGCTTCCGGTAATATAGCCACGAACAATACATTCAATAGGAAGCATATTGAGTTTACGACACATCATACTGTTGCCATCAAATTTTTCTTGTTGGAAAAATTCGGGCATATCTTTAACATCTACTGAAATCATATGATTTGGAAGAATGTCCTTTGTCATGTCAAACCAGAATTTAGACATCTGAGTTAAAACAGTGCCTTTTTTTGTGACAATATTTTTTAAAATAACATCAAAACAACTGATACGGTCTGTTGCAACCATGATTAAGCTGTCACCGTTATCATAGATTTCACGAACTTTGCCTTCTTTAATGGGTTTGATTTCTGTTGCACTCATTTGACTTTACCTCTTTATTATTTTGTAATATGGTATATAAACCTTTCTTATTATATAACGATTACGCAAAATATGAAAGAGAAAGTAGCCCGATTATGGTGAATTTTATAGATTTTCCTTTTCGGATTTGTGTTCCCGGTATATATCTTTGTTGCCTCGTACTTCGGTTTCTAGTATTTCTAAACGGCATGCTCACAAAATATTATTAAATGACCGGTTTCAAAACTCAGACTTCGTCTTCAGACAGTTGAAACCGGCCATTTATTTTTGTTCGCTTATGCCGCTAAGAAAGACACGAAACCTCGTAAAAGTCGGCGACAAAGATATACATTGGGAACACAAATCCGAAAGAATTATAAAAAAGAAAGAAAATGTATCTATTTGCTTGTTTTTATGCAATTCATAGTGTAAAATAAACGAGATGTATGATTGTATACAATGAAACAATTTCAAGGCGGTGTTAATATGAAAGCGTACAGTGAATTAACAAAAGAAGAATTATTGCAGCTGAAAAAGGAGTTGGCTTTGGCATATGAAGAGGCAAAGGGAAAAGGTTTGCAGTTAGATATGTCCAGAGGTAAGCCATCTGCAAGCCAGCTTAATCTAAGTATGGACTTGCTGGATGCAGTTAACAGTCAATCAGATTGCAAGTCTGAAAACGGAACAGATTGTCGTAATTATGGAGTTTTGGATGGCTTGTGGGAAGCAAGAGTCCTGATGGCTGAAATGATGGATACAAAGCCTGAAAATGTGATTGTATTTGGCAATGCCAGTTTAAATATTATGTTTGATACGATTTCAAGATCAATGATAAAAGGGGTATGTGGTTCGACCCCCTGGTGTAAATTGGATGAGGTAAAATTCCTTTGTCCGGTTCCGGGATATGACAGACATTTTGCCATTACGGAATACTTTGGCATTGATATGATTAATATTCCTATGACAGAAGATGGACCGGATATGGATTTGGTTGAACAATATGTAAATAATGATCCGGCCGTTAAGGGAATTTGGTGTGTGCCTAAATATTCGAATCCGCAGGGATACAGCTATTCAGATGAAACAGTTAAAAGAATGGCAGCATTAAAGCCGGCTGCTGAAGATTTTCGTATTTTTTGGGACAATGCTTATGTGATTCATCATTTATATGAGGACAATCAGACTGAGATTTTGGATATTATTTCGGAATGCGAAAAGGCCGGTAATCCGGATATGGTATATGAATTTGCGTCCACATCGAAAGTTTCTTTTCCGGGAAGTGGTATATCTGCCATGGCTTCTTCTGCCAAGAATCTTGATTTTGTCAAAAAGGGAATGACAATTCAGACGATTGGACATGACAAAATAAACCAGTTAAGACATGTAAAATATTTTAAGGATATAAATGGTTTGAATGCGCATATGATGAAACATGCAAATTCTATTCGCCCCAAATTTGAGGCAGTATTAAACACATTGGAAAATGAACTTGGTGGTTTAGGCATTGCATCATGGACCAAACCGTTGGGAGGCTATTTTATTTCTTTTGATGCTCTGGAAGGCTGTGCAAAAGCAATCGTAGGAAAGTGTAAAGAAGCGGGTGTCGTGATGACAGGAGCAGGAGCAACTTTTCCTTATAAAAAGGATCCAAAAGACAGCAATATTCGAATAGCACCGACATTGCCTACTCCCGAAGAGCTGGCTTTGGCAGCTGAAATTTTTGTGCTTTGCGTAAAACTCGTTTCTGTTGATAAATTATTGGAGAATAAATAATGGCTGAACAATTTAAACGTCTGGATCGTAAACTTGTTTATCATGGACATATCGTTGATTTTTATGAAGATACGATGCAGGTGCCCAACGGGAATGTTGTAAGATGGGATTTCATTAAACATAATGGGGCGGCAGCTGTAGTTCCTGTGCTTGATGATGGAAGAATCCTGATGGTAAAACAATATCGGAATGCATTGGATAAAGAGATTTGGGAAATACCGGCAGGTGGACGAAATGGGCAGGAACCATTTATCGAATGCAGTCATAGGGAATTGGAAGAAGAGACCGGATATCACTGTGAATTGGAAGATATGGAGTTCTTGATTTCTATTGCTTCAACGGTTGCTTTTTGTAATGAACGAATTGATGTATATGTTGCCAAAAATCTGGTTGAAACTTCTCAGCACTTGGATGAGGATGAGTTTATCAATGTAAAACCGTATACAACCGATGAATTAAGAGAAATGATATTTGCGGGAGAAATACAGGATGCAAAAACGATTGCATCCATTATGGCCTATATCAATAAGTATGAATACGGAAATCATAATTGATTTAGCGCATAGTGTGAAAAATTCTTAAGTATTGTGGAAAAAGTATAATACAATTGTGCTTGGACAAATAATTGCTTCAAAATGAAAAAGAATGAAAAGATGCAGGAATATGCTTTCCTGCATCTTTTTTTCATAGAATAGAGGATCAGACCATATATTATAAAAATCTCTCTGTTGTGGCGGTGGATTTTGAACCGTTTTGAAAATATATGATATGAAAAAGATCATAAAGTGTTTCTGGCCGATGTTTTTAGGAATCGGTGTTTGTATTCTATATCAGAAAGTATTAAAATCATCGAATCTTTTGTTGAATCAGACAATTATTTCGAATATGGTCTCTCAAATGATTTCAGAAGAAAAACAACAACTGGAATATTTTTTATATATTTTAAAGTTAAGAGGAACACAGATTGTAATTTTGGTGATATTCAGATTACTAAAAAAAGAAAAAGTCGGTAAATTTCTTTGGTTATGGATGATGGGGATAGGAATGGGGATAGGAGCTTATTACTTTGTTTCAACTTATCAGATTTTTGGATTACTTCTTTTTTTTGCGTTCTTGTTTCCACATTATATTTTTTATTTTCTGGCATATTATAAATATGTTAATAATGACCATAGCGGTCAATATGGTTCGATGAGAAAAATGTCTAAAAAGGGTTACATAGTTCAGAAACTGGGGATTATTATAGTTGTCATAATAGGTATATTGAGTGAATTTTATGTAAATCCATATGTCGTAAATTTTTTTGGAAAAATTATTTACATAAAAAATTACAAGATATAGTGACAAGATAAACAGAAAAAACATAGATGTTGGGATTTGGGCAAAAATCCTTGAAAATAAAGGAAAAATCAGTAAATTTTTTGTTTGATTTTCTTGAATAATCTGATTATAATAGGGATTGTACAAATTGAGATTTACATAAGTGATGCTTATGAGGAAAGGGCAATAAATATATGGAACAGGCAATCGAACAATTCGTTGCATATTTACATAATGTGAAAGAAACATCCAATAATACAGAATTGTCGTATCGCCGCGATTTGAAGAAGGTTATCGTTTTTTTGCGTGCCCGCGGATTGACTGATTGGGTCAGCGTGATGGAAGATGATTTGAAAGCATATATTGCTTCGATGGGTGAGCAGAATTTTGCTGCAGCTACGATTTCAAGAAATATTGCTTCTATCAAAGCGCTTTTTCATTTTATGGCACAGGAAGGTATTGTAAATAAAGATATTTCAGACGGATTAAAAGCACCAAAGATAGAAAAGAAAATGCCGGAAGTTTTGACGATGGAAGAAGTGATTCGTCTTTTGGATCAGCCATCAGGAGATAGCCACAAGGAAATTCGTGATAAGGCAATGTTAGAATTGTTATATGCGACCGGTATTCGTGTTACAGAGTTGATTACTTTAAAAGTGAGTGACGTAAATTTACCTATGAGTTTTATCATCTGTAAGGATGCTCATAAGGAAAGAGTGATACCATTTGGAAAGGCTGCAAAAAATGCGTTGGTTCGTTATCTTAGTGAAGCCAGAGAGCAGATGATTGAGGACAAGTCCTCGGATGTGCTGTTTTGTAATTTTTCCGGGGCTCCGATGAGCCGTCAGGGATTTTGGAAGTTAATTAAGTATTATGCAAAGAAAGCCGGAATTACGGCAGATATCACTCCACATACATTGCGACATTCTTTTGCCGCGCATCTTGTGGAAAATGGTGCAGATCTTAGAAGCGTACAGGAAATGCTGGGGCATTCAGATATATCAACAACCCAGATTTATGCGAATATGAATCATAATAGAATCAGAGAAGTTTATGCGAAAGCTCATCCGAGAGGATAGTAAAAAACCGTATGTTTTCCGGTTACCCGGAAGAACATACGGTTTTTTATTGATATATTTTGGATTTGTGTTTCAAAAAAGGTATAATATTTTAACAAAAATGAAGTTAGCAATTTTCCGCTATATCATAAATCAGTCGTTCGCTGTCTGCCCAGCCTAAGCAGGGGTCGGTTATGGATTTTCCATATACACCATCGCCGATTTTCTGGCATCCTTCTTCAATATAACTTTCAATCATAACTCCTTTTACCAATCTGTGAATATCAGAGTTTAATTTACGGGAATGAAGCACTTCTTTTACAATTCTGATTTGTTGTTCGAATTTTTTACCGGAGTTATTATGATTGGCATCAATAACAGTGGCCGGGAACATCAAGTCTCTTTCATTGTACATTTCTAAAAGACGATTCAAATCTTCGTAATGATAGTTGGGAAGATTACGACCGTATTGATTGACGGAACCTCTTAAAATTGTATGCGCTAAAGGATTTCCTGTTGTTTTTACTTCCCAGTTACGATAGATGAATTCATGTGGATGCTGTGCGGCATAGACGGAATTCATCATAACGGATAAATCGCCGGAAGTTGGATTTTTCATGCCTGCAGGAACATCAAAACCGCTGACAGTCAGACGATGTTGTTGATCTTCCACGCTACGGGCTCCGATTGCAACATAGGAAAGAAGGTCATGTACATAACGCCAGTTTTCAGGATATAACATTTCATCTGCTGCGGTTAATCCGGATTCTTTAATGGCACGAATGTGCAGTTTCCTTACAGCAATGAGACCGGCCAGTAAATTGGGCTTTTTCTCAGGATCGGGCTGATGTACAAATCCTTTATAGCCTTCACCGGTTGTACGGGGTTTATTGGTATAAATTCTGGGAATTAAAATACATTTGTCGGAAACCTTATCATTGATAGCGGCCAGTCTGTTGACGTAGTCGCAGACAGAATCTTCATTATCTGCACTACAGGGACCAATGATAACCAAAAATTTATTACTTTCCCCGGTTATGACTTTTTTGATTTCCTCATCTCTTTTTTCTTTTAATAAAGCAAGTTCTTCCGGCATAGGATACTGCTCACGAATTTCAGCAGGTGTCGGAAGCTTTTGTAAAAATTCGAAACTCATTTTTTTATCCTTCTATTTATTTTTATACTTTGTTCCTTTTTTAATTTACGCCATTTGAAAGAGTGATATTTCACAAATTACTTGGACATACAAAAAAGGGATATTCATTATGAAATTGTATTCAGATTCTTATTGTCACGAATCAGAAAACGCCATGAATTATTATAGTATAGATATTTTTTTAGTGCAACAAAATTCAAGATACAGTGGACTAACTGACTTAACATTAAAAAATACAGATAAGCTTTGATGCCGTATAGGGGAACCAAAATAAATACTCCAAGCAGACGTATGGTTATGGATGCCGCATTGATGAAAAAGGATAGGGTTGCTTTCCCCAGACCATTTAAAATGCTTGTTAATAATGTTCCTAAATACAGAAAAGGACACATGAAACTCAGTGTTCTGATGAACAGGCCGGCATCAGGACTGTGAAATACAAGTTCACCAATCAAGGGACCGGTCAGATAGAAAAAGAACATACACACAAAACCGAGAGCCAGACAGAATGCTGTAGATAAATAGATCAATCCGGCTATTTTTTTTCGATCCTGTTGTGCATCTGCCTCAGAAACATAGGGGAGAAGTAAAACACTGACGGAACTTGTAATGGCCTGAGGAAATAAGATCATTGGGAGAGCCATTCCTGTAAAGACACCATATAAAGATAACGCTTCTGAAGATGTCAGACCAAAATCTGTCAGTTTCCTTGGAAGGTATGCAGCTTCGATGCTTTGCAACAGATTCAGAACAATGCGGTTAATGCTGAGAGGGGCAGCAAGAAAAATTAATTTCTTCAGGATGTGTTTCTCGGGTCCGGAAATGGTTATATGATGTTGAAAAGCTGCTTTTTTCGATATGGCACGTGGATTTGTTTTTCTGTCCTTGCCTTTGCACAATATCACTACACTGATGAAAGAGGAAACGATTTCGCCGATGACAAGACCTAAAACGGCAAACAGAATCCGGCTTTCCGTAATGGTATCCGGAAAGATGGAAAATGATACGACAACACTGAATACTCGTGCAAGTTGCTCAAGTAGTTGAGTGGCAGATGGGACGGTTGTCTGTTTGAGACCGAAATAGTACCCGTTAATACAACTGTGGATGGCACAGAAAGGGAGCGAGAGCGCATATACACAAATGAGATTTTGACATCTCTTCTCGGCAAGAAAAAGAATAGAAATTGAATGGCTGAATTTACATAGTATCATTCCAAGGAAGATGGAAAGCGATATGGAAATAAGAAAACCATATAACAGGGTCAGAATGCTGCTTTTTCTTTTCCCTTCTGCCTCATAGGCTGCCACATGTTTGGAAATGGAAGTCTGAATGCCGGCGCAGGTTAACGAAAAGGAAAGCGACATAATCGGAGCAAGTAACTGATAAACACCCATTCCTTCTTCTCCGATTTGACGGGATAAAAAAATACGATAAAAAAATCCGATAATCCGTGTCAGGATACCGGCTCCTGTTAACATCAATGTCCCAAGAACTAATTTACTTTTTCTGATATAATTGCGCAAAAAAACACTTCCTGAGATGTTTTTTCTATATATATGAAACTGGGACATTGATAAGAACGAAATAAAAACGAAAACGTTTTATAGTTTGTGAAAAGAAGGCTGCCTGCCCATAAAAGTACAGTAATATTTAAAACCGCATGATTGTAATATTTCGGAAGCCTTATCAAAATCTGCAGCAACATGTTCGGGAAAGTGAGCATCGGAGCCGACAGTTATGATTTCTCCGCCTAATTCTTTGTATCTTTTTAAGATATCAACAGATGGATTTGTGGCATTTAATGCTTTGCGAAGTCCGGAGGTGTTGCATTCGATTCCTTTTTCATTTTCAATGATATGGGTAAGGATATCATCAATCAGATCGGAATAGTCAAAGTAAGAAAATCGGCTGTCTGATTTAGCGGGGGCATATCTTGCAATATAATCCAGATGTCCATAAACGTCATAACCGATATAGGATTTCACATATTCGGACATTTCTTCGAAGTATGCCCGGTAACATGCAGAAACCTCTTTTTTCTCAAAAAAAGAAGGATAGTATGGATCGGTTCCCATACATAAATGGGAAGATGCAATAATAAAATCGAAATCATAGGATTTGGAAAGAATAATATTCTTTTTCATGCAGCTTTTCTGCATGCCGATTTCAATACCAAATAATACTTTAATCTGATCTGCATATTTATCCCTTAACTGCAGCAGTTCATAAAGATAGGAATCTACATTTAAAAGGAAGGTGGCTTCATTGATGTTTTCATCGGGAACATCCGGGAAATCAAAGTCGTTATGCTCGGTAAAACACATGGATTTCAAGCCTTTTTCGATACCGGATAAAATCATTTGCTCCATAGGAATATGACAATCACCGGAAAAAGAGGAATGAAGATGAAAATCAGATTGAATACTCATAACTAAGACCAGCCTTTCGTTTTATAAATCAAAAACATCATAACATATTGCGGTACCTGGGTCAAAAGGTCATATTTTTCAGCAATCCGTTGGTATCATGTGGTCAAAATACCTTTCGACCACAACATCATATTATATATTCAGAATAAAAGGGCAAATTCTTTGATTTTCTTTTGAATTATGTCTTGATATTTTGGGACAAATTATGTACAATAAGTGTGCTGACAAAATTTTGACAATGTGTATTCATGCGGATTGTCAGAATAATATATTAAAATTCATTTTAGGAGGAATTACAAAAATGGCAGTAAAAGTAGCAATTAATGGTTTTGGCCGTATCGGTCGTCTTGCATTCAGACAGATGTTTGGTGCTGAAGGTTATGAAGTAGTAGCAATCAACGATTTAACATCACCTAAGATGTTAGCTCACCTTCTTAAATATGACTCTTCACAGGGTAAATATGCAAAAGCTGATACAGTAGTAGCTGGCGAAGATTCTATCACAGTTGATGGAAAAACATTAAAAATCTACAAAGAGCCCGATGCAAACAACTGTCCTTGGGGAGAACTTGGAGTAGACGTTGTTCTTGAATGTTCAGGTTTCTATACATCAAAAGAAAAAGCACAGGCTCATATCAACGCTGGTGCAAAGAAAGTTGTTATTTCTGCTCCTGCAGGAAACGACCTTCCTACAATCGTTTACAATGTAAACCATACAACATTAACAGCAGATGACAAAATCATCTCAGCTGCTTCTTGTACAACAAACTGCTTAGCTCCTATGGCAAAAGCATTAAATGACTTAGCAGGTATCAAATCCGGTATCATGAGCACAATTCATGCTTATACAGGTGATCAGATGATCCTTGACGGACCTCAGAGAAAAGGTGACTTAAGAAGATCTCGTGCAGGTGCTGTAAATATCGTTCCTAACTCAACAGGTGCTGCAAAAGCTATCGGTTTAGTTATCCCTGAATTAAACGGCAAATTAATCGGATCTGCTCAGCGTGTTCCTACCCCTACAGGTTCTACAACAATCTTAGTAGCTACAGTAGAAAAATCTGTAACAAAAGAAGAAATCAATGCAGCTATGAAAGCAGCAGCTACAGAATCATTCGGTTACAACGAAGAAGAAATCGTTTCTTCAGATATCGTTGGATCAACATATGGTTCAATCTTCGATGCAACACAGACAATGGTTGGCGAAGACAACTTAGTACAGGTTGTTTCTTGGTATGACAATGAAAACAGCTACACATCTCAGATGGTTCGTACAATCAAATACTTTGCTGAATTATCATAATTTTAGTTGAACGAATTTATTTAAGACCTTAAAGGGTCCGGTCTTTTGGACCGGGCCCTTTTTTATTCACGTTATGACTTTTATGGTTATGGTGTGAGTGATTTAACAAAATAATATAAGGAGGCATTTCAAATGTCATTAAACAAAAAATCAGTTGATGATATCAACGTAAAAGGCAAACGCGTATTGGTTAGATGCGATTTTAATGTACCGTTAAAAGACGGCGTGATTACAGATGAAACACGTATTAAAGCAGCTCTTCCCACAATCGAAAAATTAATCAAAGATGGTGGTAAAGTTATTCTTTGCTCACATCTTGGAAAAGTTAAAAACGGCCCCAACGAAGGCGAATCTTTAGCACCTGTTGCTGTCAGATTATCTGAGAAATTAGGCAAAGAAGTAAAATTCATTGCTGATTACAATGTAACAGGCGAAGAAGCTACTAAAGCTGTTGCAGCTATGAATGAAGGAGATGTTGTATTACTTCAGAATACCCGTTTCCGTGGAAAAGAAGAAACAAAACCTACAGAGGCAGGCGAAGCTTTTGCAAAAGAATTAGCAGATCTTGCTGATGTGTATGTATGTGATGCATTCGGTTCTGCTCACAGAGCTCATGCTTCCGTAGCTGTTGTTACCAAATACATCTCTGAAAAAGGCGGCGAGAATGCAGTAGGCTACTTAATGCAGAAAGAAATCGACTTCCTTGGAAATGCAGTAGAGAATCCGGTACGTCCTTTCGTTGCTATCCTTGGTGGTGCTAAAGTTGCTGATAAATTAAATGTTATCAATAACTTACTTGAAAAATGCGATACTTTAATCATTGGTGGTGGTATGGCATTCACATTCTTAAAAGCACAGGGTTATGAAATCGGTAACTCATTAGTTGATGATGAAAAGCTTGATTACTGTAAAGAAATGATGGCAAAAGCTGAAAAATTAGGAAAGAAATTATTACTTCCTATTGACACAGCAGTTGCTGATGGTTTCCCGAATCCAATCGATGCTGAAATCGAAGTTGAATATGTTGATTCTACTAAGATCCCTGCTGACAAAGAAGGTCTTGATATCGGACCTAAGACACAGGAATTATTTGCACAGGCTGCAAAAGAAGCTAAGACAGTTGTATGGAACGGACCGATGGGTGTATTCGAAAATCCTACACTTGCAAAAGGTACTATCGCTGTAGCAAAAGCTTTGGCAGAAACAGATGCAACAACAATTATCGGTGGTGGCGACTCAGCTGCAGCATGTAACCAGTTAGGTTTTGCTGACAAGATGAGCCATATTTCTACCGGTGGTGGAGCTTCCCTTGAATTCTTAGAGGGTAAAGAACTTCCCGGTGTTGTAGTAGCTGACGATAAATAAGCACTTAACGAAAACGAACCGAAGGTGAAGTTTGAGTTTAGTGCGAACTATGCAGCGACACTTAATGAGAACAAGTCGAAGACGCAGTTCGAATTTAGTGGAGTCGTATAAATAAGCACTTAACGAAAAGAGCGATAATAATGAGGAAAGTATACAGTGTATGCAAGCTTGCTTGTAATACACTGTATATTTGACGAATATGACGGTTGAGCAATATGCACGAAGTGCAAAATATTGCGAAAACCGGCAGGATTGCGAGAGCGAAGCGGAGCAATCCGTATCGCTCGCAAATATTATATAAAAAGGAGAACCATTACAATGGCTAGAAGAAGAATTATTGCCGGAAACTGGAAAATGAACATGACTCCCAGTCAGGCAGTTGAATTAGTAGCAACATTAAAAGATTTAGTAGTTAATCCTGATGTTGATGTCGTATATTGCGTACCTGCAATCGATATCGTTCCCGTAGCAGAAGCTATCAAAGGAACAAATGTAGAGCTTGGTGCTGAAAACTTCTATATTGAAGATAAAGGTGCTTTTACAGGTGAAATCTCTGCTCCTATGTTAAAAGAAGCAGGCGTAAAATATATCATTATCGGACATTCTGAAAGAAGAGATATCTTTGGTGAAAATGATATCTTAATCAACCAGAAAGTGAAAAAAGCATTCGCTTCCGGTCTTTCACCTATCCTTTGCTGTGGTGAGTCACTTGCTCTTCGAAAAGCAGGTACTTATACAGAATGGATTAAGAGACAGATTACATGGGATCTTGATGGTGTAACCGCTGATCAGGTAAAAGAACTGGTTATTGCTTACGAACCTATCTGGGCTATTGGTACAGGTGAGACTGCTACAGCAGACCAGGCTGAAGAAGTATGTAAGATGATTCGTGAAACAATTGCTGAGCTTTATGATGATGCTACAGCAGAAGCTGTACGTATTCAGTACGGCGGATCCATGAATGCAGGAAATGCAGCTGAATTACTGGCTAAACCCAATATCGATGGTGGATTAATCGGTGGTGCTGCATTAAAGCCTGATTTTGGTCAGATCGTTAATGCATAATAGTGGTCGAGTGATTTTTGTGATTTAGTCATTCGATGATATGATATAAAAACGTTTTCCGGACATCAATGCATTTTTTGCATAGATAATGGTTTGTTCATATTTATTCAAATTATAATGGAAAATGATTATATTTTATAAAAGATGAAAATAAAAGACGTTTCAGGTTGTGCGTTTCCTGAAACGTCTTTTTTATTAGTAAAGACTGACATAATAATATATTTGGGATTAATACATTTTACAAATCACCTTTGTCGATATTGATTACACCGTTGAAATTCCCTTCAAGAGCGGAGAGTTTGTTGCGGATAAAATCCAGTACATATTCATCCTTATATTGGTAGTCAAAGGGGAGCACAATATCAAAAATAATATTGGTATGTGTAGGACCTTTTACAACCCGGAAATCATGGAAATGAATATTGGGATCCAGTTCATCAATCAGTTTTCTGACTTTTTCTTTTAATTCATCTGTATAAGGGTCATTAACCAGAATGGGATCCATATGGATAACTGCCTGACAATTGCATTGTTCCTGAATTTCATTCTCTATCCGGTCAATTAAATCATGGATTTCCATAATATCACCCTTGGAATCGACTTCGGCATGAAGAGATGCCATGATACGTCCCGGACCATAGTCATGTACAATCATATCGTGAATACCAAGTATTTCTTCATGGGACATAACCAGATCTTTGATTTGATCCACAAATTCCGGTTTTGGAGGCTGCCCCAAAAGAGGAGAAATGGTTTCTTTTGCAGCATTGCATCCGGAATATAAAATAAAGAAACCGACTAAGACACCACAATAGGCATCGATATTTAAGCCTGTAAATTGATAAATTAAAGTGGAGAGTAATACAACAAATGTTGCAATCGTATCACTTAATGAATCGGTGGCAGTTGCAGACATCACAACCGATTCGATTTTCTTGCCGATGGAACGGTTATAAGAAAACATGTATATTTTTACTAAAATGGATGCAACAAGAATGGCGACAGTAATCATATCACACGTCATTTCCTGTGGATGAATAATTTTTTCAAAAGAACTTTTGATTAATTCAAATCCCATAAATACAATGGCAATGGATATCAGTAAACCGGCTATGTATTCGACACGTCCATGTCCGTATGGATGATCTTTGTCAGGCTTTTGCTCGGATATTTTAAATCCAATCAGAGTAATAGCGGAAGATGCTGCATCAGATAAGTTATTGACTGCATCGGCAATAATGGCAATGGAATTGCAAAGAAGCCCGGCAATCAATTTGCCGATAAACAGACAGATGTTTAAAAAAATACCAAATCCGCCACAAAGTTTTCCGTAAGCGGAACGGGTATTGGGATTTTGATATTGATCTTTGTTTTTAATAAAGATATTACTCAATATTGTAATCATAGGTTTCCTTCCTTAGCTATGTATTTTGTATATTTTCGGTTCTTAAATGCCAGACATGAATCCTGTTTAGAAGATAAACAATCGGATTTTCTAATCTGCATAAACATCATTTTATCCTTTCAAAACCTACTTGTAAATATAAAATTTTGGTGCTACTATTTCTCTGAGGGTGGACAAATGAGAAAGAATAATCCTGTTAAGAAAGTTTTGAATATCTGGACGATTATTTCCGTTGTGACAATACTGATTAGCATATTAGCGTATTTTGGTTATCGGTATGTTACAAATTCTGATAATACATATACGGATTTTCTCGTAGGTGAGGCTGCTTACCTAGGAACAAATAAAGTCGGAGAGTGGCATTTGTTCTGGATTTTGTTGTTTTTGGGCATTGCGATAACCATAGTCTTGTCTTTTATGGAAGAACAAAAGAAAGTGCTTCCGTTGTCCGGGTATAGAAAGTGGATTCTTTATGCGGTTCTTATTTATCTGCCGTTTTGTACACATCTGTTGATTTATAATACGCTGAATCTATATTTTCTGGTGATTACAGTTTTTGTCAGCGTTCTTATTCTAATCTTTCAAGAGAGAAGCCTTGAACAGATTGCTTTTTTTGCTTGCATTTATTTTGGAATGGAAGTTTTTGCAGTTGTATTGTCTGTTTTTTTCGGAAATTATTTTTTGAGTGACAAAAAAGTTCTGTTATTAGCTTTTGTAATCTATTTTAGTCTCGTGCTAACAAATAGATGTATAAAAAGATTTTCTCTGAAAAAAGTCGGAAATATGATTCAGTTATTTATCCCTTTTTTGTTTCTATTATATCTGAAAAACACCTATCAAAACGGAAGCATGATTGAAAAAGTACCTTTTCCAAAATCATTTGTTATGTTTATCATTTTAATGATTGTGTTATTGGTAGGTATTACGGTTTATCAAATGCTATATGGAGCAAAAAAACATAATGAAGAAAACGAGGAAACTAATTCTTCGTTTAGAATTTATTTTTCGACAGTTTTTTCGATTTTTTCATTTGTTTCTTATATGTCTCCCGCAATGATTTTACCTTTTGATCTGCACCATCACGGAGAGCAGATTTTACCATGGCAACAGATTGTGGAATTGGGACAGAAGGCTTATGAAGATTATGCTCCGGCTTCCGGATTGTTTCCGATGATTTTGGGCTTTATTAATCGTGTGATGTTTCATGGACAGGCAAATGCGTATAACATGAGTTTTGTGATTTTTGCACTGTTATTTGAAGCAATTACCATGTTCCTATTATATAAAAAAATAGGAGGAAGCTGGGCATTGATGATTGCTGTTTTGTTTCATATGCCTGTTTATTGTCGCGGTTGGATTATATTACCGACCGTGTTGCTCTTATCAGATAAAAAACTGATTGAAAATAAAGCTTTGTGGCTGATGAGCTATGTGTTTGTCAGCTTTTTGGATGGCCTGTATTATCCGCTTTATGGAGCAGCGTTGTTATTGGGGGCATTTCCTTTTGCTGTGTTGCAGATTATAGCATTTGTAAAAAAGCCGGATTTTAAGAAAAAGTATGTTATTCCGTTATTATTTCTTTTGATTATCATTGCTTTTTGTGTTCCGCTTTTATACCGGATGCTTAAGCATGTTTTATCTATGAGTGGGCAGACCATATCAGTTGACGGCATGAATATTTTTCAGTCTGAGGTTCCGGAGTGGTTTATGCCGTTTTTGTCCGGATTTGGCGGATATTCCATGATTTACTATCTGTTTCGCTTTGTTTTTGGTATATTGGCAGTCGTTGTGGCTGTTTATCTGCTTTGTTGTTTTATAAAGCGGAGTGATAAAGATTTTCATGCTTTTTTAAATGATAAATATTTTATGCTAAGCTGCGTGCCACCGCTTATCTGCATTTGCTATACATACACCATGGTATGTATGGATGAAGACTGGGTAGCCAATTTGCTTTCGCGTTCTGTTTTTGTTTTGCTTTCCATCAGCGGTGTTTTTCTTTTGGTTTTTCTAATCTGCTATGGGAAACAGTTACTTGGTGAGAAAAATTGTGCATTTTTGATGGCTTTTGCTTTTTGTATCCCCTTCATATTTTTCGAGGAATGCCAGGATTATGAATTTCCAAAGCTGGAAGGAACCACGGATCAAAATTCTTATGTGATTGCGGAATATCAGAGCAAAATGATGCCATATACTCTGCGTGACGATTATATTTTGCTTGATGATCCTGTCAAAGAAGCAAATCCGTATATTCAGTATGAGCGTATTGGAAACGGATATGTTTCTCAGAGTCTGATAGGAAAATTAAACAAGGTACAGTTTACCATGGACTATTTGCGGTTGTTTGATCCTAATGTAAAAATACTGGGATTCGAACAGAGTCAGTTTTTTTACTTCCTTCTTAATGAAAAAGCAGTGTATTCCGGTCGCACATCGATTGCGCGCAGTCGCGAAGCGGTAGAAGAAGAGCTTGCATTAATCGATCCTGAACATACCGTTGTGCGTACCGGAGTTATCCCTTTGGAAGAGTATTATTTATATCGTTATCTGGTGGAGCAGGGATATAGCTATTCGCCCGATCTGGAGTTGTTTTTACCAAATAAATTGTATGCGTCCATCTATGGAAGTACAGGGGATTATGATTCTTCTGTCTGGGTGCAGGATTATAACTGTTTCGGAGTAGCATCGTCCTTTGCAAAATCATTAAATCATATGGAGTATTTGCATAAATCATATGAGGATATAAAGGTAAACTGTGAAACGGTAAAAAATAGTGAGGATATCAACTTTCATCTTCAATTGGATCGTCCGGTAGAAGGTAAAAATGCGGATTTCTTGTATGTAAAAATAGACGATGTTACGGGTGGAAATCTTTCCGTGAGCTTTGATTGTGTGGGAAAAGAAAAAGAGGAATGTAGTCTAAAAGCATGGTTAGAAGACGGAGAATTGTTACTTCCGGTCGGAACCAATGCAAATTGGCTGACTGAAACTCATGATACGATTACCTTATCCATTTCTGATGCAAAAACAGGTGAGGATATCAAAATATCCAAGGTTGCCTTTTATAAACTCGATGAGTTAGAAAAAGAATAACGCTCATGCCACTAAAAAAGACACGAAACCTCGTAAAAGTCGGCGAATAAGGATATATATTGAAAAAACAAATCCGAAAAGAGAGAAAGAATGAGCCTAAAATGATTGCATGAATTGGGGATAAAGTAGTATAATAATCCGTGGTTATTTAAAAGCATTTGAAAACCGCCCTAATAGGGCTAAATCAATTTAAAATAATAAAGGAGAAAAACAGAATGAGTAAAGCACCTACCGTATTATTAATTTTAGACGGCTACGGATTAAATGAAAAGACCGAAGGAAATGCCGTTGCAATGGCAAAAACTCCGGTTATGGACCGTATGATGAAAGAATATCCCTTTGTAAAAGGAAATGCATCCGGCATGGCAGTCGGTCTTCCGGACGGACAGATGGGAAACTCTGAGGTCGGTCATCTGAATATGGGCGCAGGACGTATCGTATATCAGGAATTAACCCGTATTACCAAAGAAATACAGGATGGTACTTTTTTTATAAATCCGGCACTTGTTGCAGCTGTTGAAAACTGCAAGAAAAACAATTCTGCACTTCATGCTTTCGGTTTAATTTCCGATGGTGGTGTACACAGTCATTTAACACACTTATATGGCTTGTTGGAAATGGCCAAAAAGAACGATTTGGATAAGGTTTATGTTCATTGTTTCTTAGACGGTCGTGATACACCTCCGGCTTCCGGAAAGGATTTTGTGGCAGAGCTGGAAGCTGAAATGGCAAAAATCGGTGTTGGAGAAGTTGCTTCCGTATCCGGTCGTTATTATGCAATGGATCGTGATAACAACTATGACCGTGTGCAGTTAGCATATGATGCGCTGGTTAAGGGAGAAGGCTTACAGGCTTCTAGTGCAACCGGAGCCATTCAGGAATCTTATGACAGAGACGAAACAGATGAATTTGTAAAACCTACCGTTATTATGAAAGACGGTGCACCTGTTGCAACAATTCAGGATAAGGACAGTGTGGTATTTATCAACTTCCGTCCTGACCGTGCAAGAGAGATTACAAGATGCTTCTGTTGTGAAGATGATTTCTTCGCAGATAAAGCTTTTAGCCGTGATAAAAAACTGGATTTATATTATGTATGTTTCACAGAATATGATCCTACTATTCCCAATAAGGATGTTGCATTCCATAAAGTTTCCGTAACCAATACCTTTGGGGAGTGGCTGGCAGCAAATAAAATGAGACAGGCCCGTATCGCAGAAACCGAAAAATATGCGCATGTTACTTTCTTCTTCAATGGTGGTGTGGAAGAACCGAATGAAGGAGAAGAAAGAATTTTGGTTAATTCTCCCAAATATGTAGCAACTTACGATGAAAAGCCCCGTATGAGTGCTTATACCGTATGTGATAAGTTAAGTGAAGCCATTACTGCAAAAGATGAAAACGGAGATGCATATTATGACGTTATCATCTGTAACTTTGCAAATCCGGATATGGTAGGTCATACCGGTGTGTTGGATGCAGCCGTAAAAGCTGTTGAGGTTATTGATGAATGTCTGGGTGAGTTGGAAAAATTCATCAAAGAAGTTGGCGGTGTGATGTTTATCTGTGCTGACCACGGTAATGCAGAGCAGCTTGTTGATTACGAGACAGGAGCTCCGTTTACAGCACACACAACCAACCCGGTTCCTTTTATCCTTGTTAATGCAGATCCTTCCTACAAGCTTCGTGAAGGCGGATGCTTAGCTGACATCATTCCTACATTAATTGAATTGATGGGAAAAGAACAGCCTGCTGAAATGACAGGAAAATCTTTGTTAATCAAATAATCATGATACTAGGGTCAAAGGGTCATACTTTTCATGCTCACATGAAAAAGTATCATAATCAGTTAAAATATGAAATTTGAATAATTCATGAAAAAGTCTCCATGCTATAAGTATAGGAGGCTTTTTTGATGAAAAAATTTCTGATTATTTCTGTCCTTTCATTCATATATGCAGTTGCGGTTGCTTTGTTACTCGATCCAAATGAACTGGCACCAGGAGGTGTTACCGGTATTTCGATTTTGTTGAATTATGTTACGCCAATCCCAACCGGAACCTGGGTGTTTCTGTTAAATATACCGTTACTCTTAATTGCCTGGAAAAAATTTGGCTTATCCTTTCTGTTGTGGACTATGTATTCTCTTGCGATAATTTCGGTTTCAACAAATGTCTTGGGGATTTTGCCGGCACTGACGACGGATCCTTTAGCTGCAACGTTATCCGGAGCTGTGCTAAGCGGAGTTTCCCTTGGATTTATCATCAGGATGCGTGCAACAACCGGTGGAATGGATATTGTAATCCGCCTTTTGCGTAGAAAATATCCACATATGAAAACGGGAAGTCTTTATTTGATTTTGGACAGTATCATTATTTTTGCTGCTATGTTTATATTTAAAAGTATAGAAAAGGGTATCTATGCCGGAATTGCGGTTTTTGTGACCTCTTATATTATGGATCTCGTATTATACGGTAAAGATGAGGCTTCTTTATTTTTTATCGTGTCCAATTATGCCAACGAGGTTTCCAATTGCTTAATGAAAAAACTACATGTCGGTGTGACAATTCTCCACGGTGAAGGTGCCTATGAAAAAAAAGAAAAGAAAATTCTGCTATGTGCAACAAGAAAATCACAGGCTCCCAAACTGGAACAAATTGTAAAAGAAATAGATCCGTCAGCATTTTTAATTAAAACCAGCGCAAATGAGATTTATGGAGAAGGATATAAAAAATATGAAGAATTAGAGTGATTTTATAGATTTTATCAGTCATATATAATGATGTTATTGATTAAATAAAGATTTTTGTGATAATGCTGAAGTGAAAAGTTTATTTCCACTTTGAAAATGCTTAATAACAAAGTAGCATTTACTCTTGCAGTATGGAGTAAATGCTATTTTTTTCTATACGAAAGAGGAATTTAGTGTTACACTTAAGTCAACAGTGGCAAACGA
>JAFOEY010000040.1 GCA_017387565.1 Lachnospiraceae bacterium
ATCTGCTGTAAATCACATCTTCAGCAATATCTTGGCATTCGCCAACATTTTTCACAGAGAAATAATTTTATATGTTGGCGGAGTTAGATTTGTTTTGAAAATCTATTTTTACTCATGGCTCCGCCGGTAAGGAGGTTTTTATGAGTAAAAAGAAATTTGAAGAACTGGATTTGATGGACAATTTTTTGGTGCTGGCACTGGCATCTGATTTGGAAGGTGGACCGGCGTACGGAAGACTATTAGCTGAGGGACTTTTGCATGAAAAAGTCGCCCATGTCCGGGTGCATGCTGAAAAAATCATTCCGGGGAGTGACGAGATTGGGCGAGGAATCCGCATGGATGTGGAAATGCAGTCCTTTTCCCACAAACCGGAGGAAAACGAACTGCCTGATAAGGTTTATGATTTCGAACCACATCACAAAAATGCAGACAATCTTTTTAAGAGGAGTCGGTTCAATCAGGCAAAGATTGATGCCCAAAACCTGTATTCGGGTGAAAGAGATTTCAACAAACTGCCGGATCTGTGCGTGATTAATATTTTAGACTATGATCCGTTTGGGAAAGGGCAGACACAGTATCATTTTCACAACATGTGCGAAGAGGATACCACTATACCCTATCCGGACGGATTGGACTTTTATTATTTTATCACGACAGCTCCCGATGGTGAAGACAGTGAATTGGATGCTTTGCTAAAGTATATCGCAAACAGCAGAGAAGAGAATGCAACGACAGATTTGACAAAACAACTGCACAAATATGTGACAAAAGTAAAGACGTCACCGGAAGAGAGGTATCGGTATATGACATGGGGAGAATATATTGATTTTGAGACAATGGATGCAAAGGCGGAGGCTCGTAAAGAGGGGCATGCCGAAGGTAAAGAGCAAGGATTAGCAGAAGGACGAGCAGAAGGCCGTGCAGAAGGCCGTGCAGAAGGCCGTGCAGAGGCAACACTTGCGACACGTCGAGAAGATATTTTGGATGCATTAAATGAATTAGGAACTGTATCGGACGATATAGTGGAGAAAATCAATGCAGTTACAGATATCGATATGTTAAAAAGCTGGTTTAAGATCGCGATTAAGGCTGATAGTATTGAAACTTTCGTATCACAGGCAGTATCATAACAGTAGTACAAAGAAAATTGAATTTATATATCGGGGACACAAATCCGAAAAGGGTGTAAAATAAATAAGCAACAGAAAGAATGTTGTTGTGAATTTCAAGGAAATATGTGATAATGAACATTAGTATAGAGCCAGATGCAGAGCCAGTCATGGAAGACCTTTGGCTCTGCTTTTCTTTTGCAGATAGGAAAACGGAAAGATAGAATCAAATCATGCATCAAGTATGCTAAGGATATGGAAATGGATAGTAACAAAAATAAGCAGAGTACAGAAACAGGACAATTATTATCGGCTGCCCTTGATTTAGGGGAGCAGATGTTGATATGTGGCGGTGAGGTAAATCGTGTGGAAGATACGATCTGCCGCTTATGTAAAGCATATGGGGCAAAAAAAGTGGATGTTTTTTCCATTACCACTTGTATCATTGCAACGGCCGATTTCGGTGAACAAGGCGTGGTTACACAGACCAGACGAATTTTAGAATCGAAATTTGATATGACCGTGCTTTCCGAACTAAATGATCTGTCAAGACGTGCCTGTGCGTTCAGAATGGCACCGGCAAGACTTCGTGATGAACTTCAGAAAGCAAAAGAGGTGCCGCATTACTCTTTTTGGGGAATCATCGGGTGTTGGGCATTGATTTCAGCTGCGTTTTCTGTTTTTTTTGGTGGGAGCATGCTGGATGGTATCATATCAGCCATGATTGGAGTTGTATTGTGTATTGTCCAGGCCGCTTTAAACAGGGTGCAGGTAAATAAATATCTGGCTGTTGTTTTATGCAGCCTTCTGGGTGGTCTTTTATCAAATCTGGTCTTTGCCGCAAATTTCCCGGTCCATCCGGCTATGATCAATATTGGAAATATTATGCTTTTGATACCCGGAATCGGGCTGACTAGTGCTATCCGGGATGTTTTCAGTGGAGATACGATGTCCGGACTGCTCAGGTCCAGTGAGGCCATTGTTTTAAGTATAGCCATTGCATGGGGATTTGCTGCAACCGCATCACCGGAGTTGGACGTACCGCCAACCATCCTGTGGGTGGGTATTCTGACGGCCGGTCTCGGAGCCTTGGGGTACAGTCTTTGGTTTAATGTCAGAGGAAAGCGATTGGTCTTTTGTGCTCTGGTTGGCATGTTGGGATGGAGTATTGTGATTGCTATTGAAGCTATAGGTTTAGCGGATTTCTGGGGATACTATTTTGGCGCGATAGCAGTTGCCCTATTTGCACAAATTCTGGCAAGGACATTGAAATGTCCGGCAACTGTCTTTATCGTTACGGCTGCCATGCCTTTGATTCCCGGTGGTAGCCTGTATGCAACCATGCGCTATGCCATTGCAAAAGATTGGAGTAATTTTACAGCTTACGGATTGCGGACGTTAGGATATGCAATTTTGATTTCCGCAGGGATTTTGACAGTTATGACAATTGTGCACATTATAGAGATTTTACTAAATCGCAAGAACGGGAGAAGGCTGGACAGCAATGGCTGACTTTGAAGCAATTGCTTTTAAAGAACTGATTTATTATAATGTGACAGGATAAATAAGATTTTAAAAACAGGAATTGAATATGGCAGAGTTTGTTTTACCAAAGGATTTTGAAGAAAAGATGAAGCGACTGCTCAAGGATGAGTGGGATGCGTTTATTGATTGTTATGAAAATCAAAAATATCAGGCATTGCGTATAAATTCTCTAAAACAGAATTCGAATGATGTGAAAGAAAAGGAAGCGTTTTACCGATTTGTACTGGGTGTTTTGGGAATGGATGAAATGGTTCGTGTTCCCTGGGCTGAGAATGGATATTATTATGATACAAATATGCGCCCTGGAAAGCATGTATTTCATGAAATGGGGTTATATTATATTCAGGAACCGAGTGCGATGTCTGCTGCTGCTCTTTTGGATGTCAAACCGGGAGAAAAGGTTTTGGATTTATGTGCTGCACCCGGTGGAAAATCAACACAGATTGCCGCTTCTTTACAGAAAAAAGGGCTGCTTGTGGCAAATGAGATTCATCCGGCCCGATGCAAAATCCTTTCTCAGAATATTGAGCGGATGGGAATTGGAAATGCGCTGGTAACCAATGAAGAGCCGGGGGCTTTGGCGGCTCATTTTCCGGTCTTTTTTGATAAAATTTTAGTGGATGCTCCCTGTAGCGGAGAGGGTATGTTTCGGAAAAATCCGGATGCCATGTCAGAGTGGAGTTTGGATTCGGTTAAGATGTGTGCAAACAGACAGGCCGACATTCTGAAAAAAGCTGCTGTAATGCTAAAACCGGGAGGACGTCTGGTTTATTCGACATGTACTTTTTCGCCGGAGGAAGACGAAATGTCAATTGCACATTTTTTGAAAACTCATCCCGATTTTGAAATTGAAAGAGTGGATTCTCCTTTCTTTGATTCGGCCAGACCGGAATGGGTAAATGAGGACGGGGATGACTTTGGACTGGAATACACCTATCGTTTATGGCCACATAAACTGCATGGCGAAGGTCATTATGTCGCTGTGTTAAAGAAAAAAGAGACTTGCCATAATCCGAGTGATGATGCGATTGTCTGCTGTGAAAATGGTAAAGCAGAGCAGGTGATTGCACAGTCCAAAAAGAAAAATAAAAGAAAGCAGACGTCAAAAAAAGGAACCGTTGACAATTTGACCAAAGATCAAAAACAATCCTTGGAAACGGTATATCGGGAAGCTTTGGAAACGGAAGTGATAGAAACACTTTCCGAGGCACAATATATCTTGTATGGAGATAATTTGTATGCGCTTCCTCAGGGGATTTTTTCTATTAACGGAATAAAAGTAGAGCGTCCGGGGCTGCAGATTGGTACCTTCAAAAAGGATCGATTCGAACCGGCACATGCACTGGCTTTGGCTTTAAAAAAGGAAGATGTAAAGCTATATGTGAATTTGCCACTTGATGATAGCAGAGTAAACGGCTATTTTAGAGGAGAGAGCTTTTTTATCCGGGAAGGAGAATTGTTTACCTCTGCTGACAAAACAGTGGAGGATGCTTTTGGAAAAAAGGGATTTTGTATGGTCTGCGTGGAGGGTTTTCCGGCAGGATGGGGAAAATTGTCAAACGGGCAGATTAAAAATCATTATCCCAAAGGATTGAGAAAAGAATTGTAAAATCGGCAAAATAGAGATGAATATAGATTTGGAAATAAATCAGGAAAAGAAATAGATTATGAAACAGGAAATAAGTCAGAATATAAAGCAGGAAATGGAACAGAAAATGAAAGAAAATACAGAAAAAAA
Source organism: Lachnospiraceae bacterium (assembly GCA_017387565.1). Lineage (GTDB taxonomy): Bacteria > Bacillota > Clostridia > Lachnospirales > Lachnospiraceae > UBA2882. The sequence continues at coordinate 4,393 of JAFOEY010000040.1, forward strand.
GAAAGCATTAATTGCCATGAGTGGAGGAATTGATTCTTCGGTGGCTGTCTGTTTGATGAAAAATGCGGGATATGACTGCATGGGAATTACCATGAAACTGTACGACAATCAGGATACTCGGGATGATGCGACAAAGACCTGTTGCTCTGTTTCCGATGTAGCTGATGCAAGAGCGGTTGCACAGTCTTTTGATATTCCCTATTATGTTCTGAATTTCAGTGAGGATTTCGATAAAGAAGTGATTCAGCGCTTTGTCCGTACCTATATGGAGGGCGGAACACCGAATCCCTGTATAGAATGTAATCGGTATATGAAATTTGAAAAACTCATGCACCGCATGTATGAGTTAGGCTATGATTACGTCGTGACCGGCCATTATGCAAGGGTTGAAAAAGATGAAACGACCGGTCGTTTTCTCTTAAAAAAAGGACTGGATGAATCCAAAGATCAGAGCTATGTGCTATACAATCTGACTCAGGAGCAGCTTGCCCATACACTCTTTCCTTTGGGGAATTATCACAAGACCGAGATACGACAGATGGCGCAGGATATGCATTTTGTGAATGCGAATAAGCCGGACAGTCAGGATATCTGTTTTGTGCCGGATGGTGATTATGCTTCTTTTATTGAACGGTATTGTGAAAAGGAATTCCCACATGGTGAATTTGTAAACAAAGAAGGAGAGGTATTAGGCGAGCATAGGGGCTTAATCCGATATACAACCGGACAGAGAAAAGGTCTGGGTCTTTCTTTGAAAGAACCGATGTATGTGCTAAAAAAAGATATGGAAAAGAATCGGGTCATTCTGGGAAAAAATGAAGATTTGTTTACAACAACTCTGGAAGCCAATGATTTAAACTGGATTTCAATTGAAAAACTGACTGAGCCGATGCAATGCAAAGCAAAGACGAGATATAAACAAAAAGAAGCGGATGCTTTGTTGGAACCTTTGGAAGATGGAAAAGTCCGCCTGACTTTTTATGAACCGCAAAGGGCCATAACAGCCGGACAGGCTGTGGTATTTTACGATGGAGATGTTGTAATCGGAGGCGGAAAAATACTCTAAGTGGCAGGAATAACAACTGATGGCATCAAGGAAAAAGAGATATAAACGACAGTTGCTAAATGCAGGAGGGAACGAAAACTGCTAAAAGCAGGAAGAAATGAAACTGCTAAATGCAGAAGGAGAATAGGTAGTGTCAGAAATACTGGATATTGTTGATGAACATGGGAATCCGACCGGACAGACGGTTGAACGAGAAAAAGCGCATACACAGGGAATTATGCACCGGACATCCCATGTCTGGATTGTACGGAAAAAAGAAGAAAAAATTCAGGTTCTTCTTCAAAAAAGAAGCATAAATAAGGAGTCCTTTCCGGGATGTTTTGATATTTCAAGTGCAGGTCATATTCCGGCAGGATGTGGATATGTGGAATCGGCTCTCCGGGAACTAACCGAAGAGCTTGGGGTAACTGCATCTGAAGAAGACTTGATTTTTTGTGGAGATCGTCTGGTTTTATGGGATGATGAGTTTAAAGGAAAGGTATTTTGTGACCGGCAATATTCACGAGTATTTGCTTTGTGGCTTTCGCAGGATGAGAAGGATTTTATCCTTCAGCCTGAGGAAGTTGATGCCGTTTTATGGATGGATTTGGAACAATGCATGGAAGCGGTAAAGCACAATACGATTCCGCATTGTATGGTTTTGGAAGAATTGGAAATGGTATATGATGCAGTAAAAAATGAAGTGGATACTGAATAGGCTAAAAGCAGGAAATGATGTGGTATATGTTGTGAAAATGCGGAAATGAATGAAAAAAATAAATAATTAAACGAATTGATATAGCAATTCAATATAAAGAAAAACTATAACCAGTTAAAAAACTTATATAATTGCCTTTAACAATAAAATGGTGTAGATTGAAGAGGACAATGAAGCAGGAACGCTATTGATTAGGGAATGGATATTCCGCTTCATAGGACTGAGAGAAAAGAGTTAAAGGCGGAAAGAGTATGAAACAGTTGTTGTGCTATGGCGATTCAAATACATGGGGGTTAATCCCCGGAACAAAGGAACGCTATCCGTGGGGAATCAGATGGACCAGCATCCTGCAGGAAAAATTAGGCAGCTCAGATGTACATGTCATTGAAGAAGGATTGTGTGGAAGAACAACCGTATTCGAGGATTTTTACAGAAAAGGCAGGAAAGGTCTTGCAACCCTTCCACTTATTTTAGAATCCCAGTATCCGGTTGATGCTGCTGTCCTCATGCTTGGAACCAACGATTGTAAAGCTTATTATCATAATTCACCCTATATCATTGCCAAAGGAGTATCGCAGTGTGTGGATGAATTGTTACGTTACATAGAGCCGGAAAAAATCTTGATTATTTCCCCTATACATTTGGGAAAGGATGTGTGGGAAGAACAGTTCGATCCGGAATTTAGTCAGAAATCAGTGGATATCTCTATCGGATTAAAAAGGGAATACCAAAAGATTGCAAAACAAAAGCAGGTTCATTTTCTGGCAGCATCTGATTTTGTAAATCCGAGTGATGATGACAGAGAACACATGGATGAGAAAGGACATGCGGTTTTAGCTGAGCAAATATTAAGAGTTTTGCAAGAAAAACATGTGCTTGAATAATCATCCATTGTATTTTAAAATGTCAATGATGCAAGGGTCGAAAGTGCAAAAGCCGTTCATGCTTGCAAAGTACAACGTAGCAATTCGGTTGCATCAATTGCAAGGGTCGAAAGTGCAAAAGGAAAGAATCGAAAAGAAGGAGGAAAATGAAATGATTTATCAATATAAACCGGTTGGAGTTTGTTCACAGAATATTACGGTGGAATTAGAGCAGGATACCATTAAATCTGTGCAGTTTGTCGGAGGATGTAACGGGAATACGCAGGGGGTAGGTGCTTTGGTGGCCGGCATGAAGGTAGACGAGGCTATTAAAAGGCTGCGTGGAATTAAATGCGGATTTCGCCCGACATCATGCCCGGATCAGCTTTCTATTGCTTTAGAACAGGCTTTAAAGGCATCTGAATCTTAATTACTCAAATTGGCAGAGTATCATAATTCTTGAGATTTTGGGCATTTGTTATAGAATATAGCTATAACAAATGCCTGTTTGGTATCATGGGGGCAAAAAGTATTTTGCCCCCATGATACCAGCGAATTGCTACGCACTTATAATATATACTTTCTAAAGAATACAAATGATAAAAGGAAAATTATCAGATAAGGAGACAAGAACGGTATGACGATTACACAATTAAAATATGTGATTACGGTAGCAGAATCCAATTCCATGAACGAAGCGGCCGGAAAGCTGTTTATTTCACAGCCAAGTTTATCGGCAGCCATTAAAGAACTGGAGAATGAGATCGGGATTGAGTTGTTTCGAAGAACGAACCGTGGGATTACCGTGACTCCGGAAGGAAAAGAGTTTATCGGATATGCGAAACAGACTGTGCAGCAGTATGAGCTGATGGAAGCGAAATACGTCAGCAAAAAGGAATTGAAAAAGAAGTTCAGTGTATCCACCCAGCATTATGCTTTTGCGGTCAATGCTTTTTCAGAGATGGTAAAGCAGTTTGGCATGGATGAATATGAATTTGCAATATACGAAACAAGAACCAATGATGTCATTGAGGATGTCAAGAATTTTAAGAGTGAAATCGGAATTTTGTATCTGAATGATTTTAACAGAAATGTACTATCCAAGATTTTTTCGGAGAACAATCTGGAGTTTCATCCGCTGTTAAACTGTGGTATCTATGCCTATATGTGGAAAAAACATCCGCTTGCGAAAGAAAAACTGGTTAGCTTAGAACAACTCAATGACTATCCCTGCCTTGCTTTTGACCAGGGCAGTAATAATTCCTTTTATTTTGCGGAGGAAGTTTTATCGACTTATGAATATAAACAGTTAATTCGTGCAAACGACAGAGCAACTCTTTTAAATCTGATGGTTGGACTAAAGGGATATACTCTTTGTTCAGGGATTCTTTGTGAGGATTTAAACGGTTCGGAATATTGTGCCGTAAAACTGGATTCGGATGAAGTTATGACAGTGGGTTATCTCATTCGTAAGGGAATGAATATCAGTCCGTTGGGACAGAAGTATCTGGAAGAAATCTTAAAGTTTAAGGATAAAGCCTTGATATAGTTGCGCTATGATATCAATGGATTGCTTAATGATTATATGATTTTGTGCAAACGAATTCGCAAATTACGCTTTTGACAGTTACATCAAATTTTTGACGCTTACATGATATATTTGCAATCTTATAAAAGGATATACGTTTATGGATGATTTAAAATATTATTTGGAACTGATTTTTAAAGATGAGATTGAAAAGGTGATTATCAGCAATCCGAGGCTAAAATCGGAGGCTGTCAGAAAAATTACGCTGGAAGCTAAAAAGGATGGCTGGCAGATTGCCGGATATACCGAAAAGCAGGTGTTTCATGAAAACATCCAAACGGATATGGTAGTTTCGAAGATGCTTGAGTTAGCGCAAGGTAACTTTAAGCAGATTAATGCTTTTTCGAAAACGCAGGAACATATGCTGTTGATTTCCAAAAAGGGAAGCTGTAATTACAAGGTAAATAAAAATGCAAACGACCGGATTGTGGCAGTATCCGAAAAAGAGAGCCATAACCGGAAAAAGAATTATATTTTGCAGGAAGGTATGCAGATAGAGCCGCTTATGGATATGGGAGTCTTTACGAAAGAGGGAAAAGTCGTAAACTCCATGTATGATAAGTATAAGCAGATTAATCGGTTTATCGAGATTTTGAATGATGAGATTTCCAAACAAAAACTTGAGCGTATTCATGTGATTGATTTTGGATGTGGAAAATCCTATCTGACGTTTGTGGTGTATTATTATTTAACCGAGGTCATGCATCTTGGCGTAGAAATGATTGGACTGGATTTAAAAGAAGATGTGATTGAAAAATGCAACCGCGCCGCCCAAAAGTATGGTTATGATCATTTACATTTTGAAATGGGAAATATTGATGGCTTTCAGGCACCTTTCGATGTTGATATGGTTATTACCTTACATGCATGTGATACCGCCACGGATTTTGCCCTATATAATGCCATTACCTGGAATGCGCGCATGATCTTTTCGGTTCCCTGCTGTCAGCATGAATTGAACGGACAGATGAAACCGGAAAATCTGGGCATTTTATCCAGATACGGGATTATTAAAGAACGATTCAGCGCCCTTGCCACGGATGCTATCCGGGGAAATCTGTTAGAATATTGTGGTTATAGGACACAGCTTTTAGAATTTGTTGACTTTGAACATACCCCTAAAAATATCATGATTCGGGCGGTAAAGCGGCCGATGATGCCGAAAAATGCTGCAGAAAAGTATTTACAGGAGGTTGAGGCAATCAGAAAAGAGTTTGCCTTTGACCCCACATTATATCGGTTGTTAAGAATTGGAGAGGACGAACATGCAGACGATTAATCCAAATGAAAAACGAATCCGGGAATTGTTTGAGGAATTGGTTTCGATTGATTCTGTCAGTTTTTCGGAACGTCAAATGGCTGATTATTTAACAAATATTTTAAAGGAAATGAAGTTTGAGGTATTCGAGGATTCAGCCGGGGAACTCTATGGAGGAAATGCAGGGAATCTGTACGGCTTTTTAAAAGGAACTGTGCAGGGGACTTCGACACTGTTTGTGGCTCACATGGATACCGTTCATCCGGGTGTTTCCAAAAAAGCAGTTTTCCACGAAGACGGAAAAATTACTTCTGATGGGACGACCGTATTGGGTAGCGACGATGTTGCCGGAATTGTAGAGATTTTGGAAGGAATTCGCTGTCTGCAGGATAAGAATATTCCACATGGAGATATTGAGATTTTATTTCCGATCGCAGAAGAATTATATGATAAGGGAAGTAAGGTTTTCGATTTTTCAGTCGTAAAATCCAAACAGGCATATATACTGGATTTTAGCGGGCATGTCGGAAAGGCAGCTCTGCGTGCACCATCCATTGTGTCTTTTAAGGTTGAAATTAAGGGCAAAGCATCCCATGCCGGGTTTGCACCGGAAAAGGGAATCAATGCCATTGCCCTGATGGCTGAGGGCATTTCAAAAGTCAGACAGGGACGAATGGAGGATGAGACCACACTCAATATTGGTTTGATACACGGAGGAAGCATGACCAATATTGTGTCCGAAAACTGCGTCTGTGAAGGAGAAATCCGTGGTTATCATCATGAACGAGTCATGGAAATGTTGGAGGAAACAAAACAGATATTTGAAAACGTCATTGAGACTGCACAGGGACCGAATAAAAACGCGGAATTGCTTTTTTCTCATGAAATCAATATTAAGGCCTATGCGGTAGAAAAAAATTGCGGTGTGGTACAGAGATTTTGTCGTGCATGTGAAAAAATCGGGGTAGAACCGGAATTGACGGAAACCTTTGGCGGCAGTGATAACAATGTGATTGTAAATCAGGGAATTGATGGTGTGGTGCTTTCTTGCGGAATGAACAACGCACATTCGGTTCAGGAATATATTGAGATGGAAGATTTAGTGAAAGGTGCGGCATTGGTGAAAGAACTGATTCTGCAGTCTTAACAGATGATTTTTCGAGATGATGGGTAACCGTCTGCAATAGCTTTTAGTTATAGCAGGCGGTTGTTTTTATGTATTGCTTTTTCATCCGGAATGGCAGCCATTGCAACCGTGATGGAACTGTTTAAGCCGGGTGACCATCTGATCGTGGATGCGGATCTTTATGGTGGTACAATTTGTTGAAAACATATTTATTCATATATTTTTTGTAGAAAAATATTACAAATAGTATTATAATCAACATATGTCGGAAACAAGAGGTGATATAATGCCAAGACCTAAAAGATGCAGAAGAGTATGTAGTGAACCGGAATATTCATGTTTTGAACCGGAAGGAGTTACAAATCCTGAAAGTGTGGTTCTTTCTGTCGATGAATATGAAGTGATAAGGCTTGTAGACTTTGAAAAACAGAATCATGAACAATGCGCTGTAGTTATGGATATTTCACGCACGACAGTCACAGAAATATATGAGAGAGCAAGATATAAAATTTCGGACTGTATTGTGAATGGGAAACAATTAGTGATATCCGGCGGAAATTATAGAATCTGTAGCGGAAAACATAAAGCTTGTTGTGAAAGACCATGCCGGAGATATGCAGAAGATTTAGAAAAGAATATAATAGCGAAGGGACAGAAAGATATGAAGATAGCAGTAACTTACGAGAACGGAGAAATTTTTCAGCACTTTGGACATACTAAGCAGTTTAAGGTATATGAAGTAGAAAAAGGTGAGATTATAAAAGCAGAGGTTATTGATTCCAATGGAAGCGGTCATGGAGCACTGGCGGGCTTGCTTTCGGATTCGGGCATTGAGGTTCTGATTTGTGGTGGAATCGGAGGCGGAGCACAGATGGCTCTTGCGGAAGCTGGTATCAAGCTTTATGGTGGAGTGTCCGGTAATGCAGATGAAGCAGTTCTTGCTTTAATTAATGGAACACTTGGATATAATCCGGATGTACGTTGTGACCATCATGACCATGAGCATGGAGAAGGTGGACATACCTGTGGCAGTCATGGTTGCGGAAATAACTGTCATTAATCTATGTTGATGCTGGATGGGATGAATGATGGATATTAGTGAAGTAATAAAGCAAATACCTTTTTGGAAGAAACTTGTGGATGAAGAGAAAACACAGCTGTTAAGTGGTGCTGTTTTACGCGTTTACAAAAAAGATTCCTATATTTACGGAATGACAGATGCGTGTCTTGGAATGATTTATGTACAAAAGGGTTCTATCAGAGTTTATATCACAAATGAAGAAGGACGAGAGATTACTTTGTTTCATATCGGAAGTGGAGAATGTTGCATTATGTCAGCGTCCTGCGTGATTACAGGAATATCACTGGATGTACAGCTATATGCAGAAGAAGAGACAGAGATTTTGGCGATTCATTCCGGCATGATTCAAAAACTGATGGATAGTAATATCTATGTGAGATGTTTTGCCTATGAACTTGCGACGAAAAGATTCTCTGACGTTGTATGGGTGATGCAGGAAATATTGTTTGCAAGATTTGATGTGAGAATGGCAAGATTTTTACTGTCTGTTTATGAAAAAACCGGAGAAAAGAAGATTCAAATGACACAGGAAGCCATTGCAAAAGAAGTCAATTCAGCAAGAGAGGTAGTGGCTAGAATGTTGAAACAATTTGCATCAGATGAGCTAATAGAGCTTAACAGAGGTGCGATTCTTATAAAAGATTTTGAAGGCTTGAAAAAAATTGTCGGCTAATGAGACTTAGTCACAGAAAAGAGAACTCCTAATCTATATAATGAATTTAGAAATCAGGAATGATTACTGAAATTAAAAATAGGAGGGCTAACAAATGGCTGAATTAAAAATAACAAGAGAAAATTTTGAAAACGAAGTGATGAAATCCAATATCCCGGTACTGATTGATTTTTGGGCACCCTGGTGTGGACCATGCCGGATGATGGGACCAATTATTGAACAGCTGGCAGAGGAGTACGAAGGAAAAGCAAAAGTCGGTAAAGTAAATGTGGACGAGGAAGGTGAATTATCACAAGCCTTTGGAGTGATGAGTATTCCAACCATTGTACTCGTTAAAGATGGAAAGGTTGTAAAACAAGCTGTTGGTGCTAGACCAAAGGCAGAAGTGGAGGCGATGTTACAATGAGTATTTTCGGATTTTTTAAACAAGCCGATATCAATGCAGGAGTTCAGGAATTTCTGAAAACAGAAAAAGCTGTATTATTAGATGTTAGAACAAAGGAAGAATATGAATCCGGACATATTGAGAATAGTGAGAATATTCCTCTCCAACAGATAGAGAAGGTCCTTGCAAAAATAACGGATAAGAGTACACCTTTGTTTGTATATTGCCAAAGTGTCAATCACGCTTAAATTTTGTACATTTTTCACGCCGAAAAAATGTACAGGTACTACTGATGTTTCTTTGCGAGTAAATCACCTCTTTCCTTTAAACGATAACTTTCACCAACTATTTTTACAACTTTAGAATGATGAA
>JAFOEY010000041.1 GCA_017387565.1 Lachnospiraceae bacterium
TGATACTGATGGGTTGCTATATACTTTGTGCTCTCGCAATCCGTAAACAATCGAAATCCGCCCTGATCGGGCTACTTTCTCATGTTTTGCGGGTCCCAAAGTCATACTTTTTCATGCGAGCATGAAAAGTATGACCTTTTGACCCTGGTATCATAAAATGTGAAAAAATACAAAAAACTTAAAGAAACTTGAAAGAATCTTGATTTTATATATTGACAGGGAATAGGCTTTCCGCTATTATAATATGCGTGTGTTCGCATTTGTCTGCCCGTGTCTGGATGATTGTGACACCGGCATAGTGATATGATTATATTATTAGGAGGTGTGAGTCATGGCTAACATCAAATCTGCAAAAAAGAGAATCTTAGTAAACAGAACAAAAGCTGATAGAAATAAAGCTATCAAATCTGGTGTTAAAACTTCTATCAAAAAAGTTTACGTTGCAATTGAAGCAAAAGATGCAGAAGGAGCAAAAGCTGCATTAACAGATGCAACTTCAACAATCAACAAAGCTGCTTCTAAAGGCATTTATCATAAAAACAATGCTGCCAGAAAGGTTTCTCGTTTAACAAAAGCTGTTAACGGCATGAACTAATTTATGGTAGATTTTCAATCAGGCCCGTCATCCCGATTGAAAAGAAATGAAACGTATGTAAAGCCAACCGAATTAACCCGTCGGTTGGTTTTTTTATTGTAATTCCCTTTTTGGTTTGCGTTCCCAATTTATATCTTTGACCACTTCTTTTTATGAGGTTTTGTGCCTATCTTAGCGGCATAAGCGAACAAAAAGGAATACCCGGTTTCAACTGTCTGAAGACGAAGTCTGAGTTTTGAAACCGGGCATTTAATAATACTTTGTGAGCATGCCGCTTAGAGAGGCTAAAAACCGAAGTACGAAGCGGTCAAAGATATAAATTGGGATCGCAAATCCTAAAAGGAATTTTTGTCTTGTATGTTTTCGGGACAACATGGTCATAGATAATTGCCATCGGACATATATTTAAGTGGTGAGTATATGAGAAGAAGGCATTATCGATATCGGAAAAGACAAGTTATCGGCAGCCCCGAGCAGGGATTGGCGCTTTGTACCTTTTTTTGTTTATTTATTTTACTGTCGTTTTGTTATAAAGAAGAGTTTTGTAATATGGTCTTTTCCCAGACTTATTTTGGAAATGATGCATTTGGAAAAAACGATATATCATTGTCTGAAATGGCATTTTCTTTTGTAGATGGAAATTACGGTTTTTATCTGAAGCATCCATCCTATATGGAAGTTCAAAGCAAAAGCAATTTGGACGATACGGCAAAGGAATATTTTTTGGAAAAATTCGGAAAAGAAACGGATAATTCAGAGGAAACAGAAGACCGTGCGGAGGATTTGTCGGATGAAAAGTGGAAGGAAACGGATGGAGTAAATGGAAACAATGGTGAAAATAATGGGGGAAATAATGGGGAAAACGATAGTAATCCTCAAAATAATGATCTGGAAAACAGTCTGTCTGAAAATACCAATGAAACTATAAAACCGATGCCGTCTTTGGAAGAATTGATGTTAGCGGAAAATCAAAAAGCTGTAAACCCCGCTTTTATAAAACAGGGGGAGCCTGTTTCTACACCGGATTATGATGCTTTACAGGATTTTTCATACCATAAACAACATTATTATACAGTTGATCCTACAACGAGTGTGACGGCTGAGAAACTAAATGCCAATCAGTTTTTAACATTTGATGCCACGATGAAGCAGGATAACTCGCTTCCTCAGATTTTAATTTATCACACACATTCCCAGGAGGGATTTGTTGATAGCGTGGCTGGAGATCTGTCTACGACAATCGTTGGCGTGGGTGAAGAACTTGCCGGAATTCTCAGAGAAGAATATGGATTTAATGTCATACATGATACCGGTATTTATGATTTGCCGAATCGCGACTATGCATATTCGGTATCGGCACCCGCGATTGAAAAGATACTTGCAGAGAATCCAAGTATAGAGGTCATTATTGATTTACATCGCGATGGAGTGGCCAAAACAACGCATCTGGTGCAGGAAGTGGGAGGTCGCGAGACGGCACAGTTTATGTTTTTTAATGGAATTAGTTATCTGAATGCAACGGGAGATATTGACTATCTGAAAAATCCGTATATCAAAGAAAATCTTGCGTTTTCATTTCAGATGAAACTGGCGGCAGACCGGTATTATCCGGGATTTGCAAGGAATATTTATTTAAAAGGACTCCGATACAATATGCATTACCGCCCCAAGAGTCTTTTGATTGAGGTCGGTGCACAGACCAATACCGTACAGGAGGCAATGAATGCTGCAGAGCCTTTGGCACATATTCTTGCTATGGTTCTTAAAGGAGAAGAATAATTGTATTTTTGACACTTACATCATATTATTGCTTACCATAAGGAATTTTGCTATAATTCAATACGATAGGCTTTCATATCGGAGGAGAATTATGCAACATATTGATCAGAGTAAAATCCGCAATTTCTGTATTGTGGCACATATAGATCACGGGAAGTCAACGTTGGCTGACCGTATTATAGAAAAAACAGGACTTTTGACCAGTCGTGAGATGCAGGAACAGGTTCTGGATAATATGGATTTGGAGCGAGAAAGAGGAATTACCATTAAGGCGCAGACTGTGCGTATTGTTTACAAGGCAAAGGATGGGGAAGAGTATATCTTTAATCTGATTGATACGCCGGGCCATGTGGATTTCAATTATGAAGTAAGCCGCGCGCTTGCAGCCTGTGACGGTGCTATTTTGGTTGTAGATGCTGCACAGGGCATTGAGGCACAGACGTTAGCCAATGTTTATCTGGCATTAGATCACGATTTGGATGTATTTCCGGTTATCAATAAAATTGATCTGCCCAGCGCAGATCCTCAGCGTGTCAAGGACGAAATTGAAGATGTTATTGGCATTGAAGCACAGGATGCTCCTATGATTTCAGCAAAAAATGGAATCGGCATCGAAGAAGTGCTTGAACAGGTTGTACAAAAGATTCCGGCACCAAAGGGCAATCCCGATGCACCTTTGTCTGCTTTGATTTTTGATTCGTTATATGATTCTTATAAAGGTGTTATCATTTTCTGCCGTCTGGTTGACGGTACCGTAAAAAAAGGAACCCGTATCCGGATGATGGCAACAGGGGCTACTGCCGATGTTGTTGAAGTGGGCTATTTTGGCGCCGGTCAGTTTATTCCGTGCGATGAATTGTCTGCGGGTATGGTTGGTTATATTACCGCATCCATCAAAAATGTGCGTGATACGGCAGTCGGAGATACGGTAACCGATGCGGACAACCCTTGTGCAGAGCCGCTTCCGGGATATAAAAAAGTGAATTCCATGGTCTATTGCGGAATGTATCCTGCAGATGGAGCAAAGTATCCGGATTTAAGAGATGCTTTGGAAAAACTGCAGCTAAACGATGCTTCCCTAAATTATGAGCCGGAAACTTCCATCGCATTGGGGTTTGGTTTCCGTTGCGGATTTTTGGGATTGTTGCATTTAGAAATTATACAGGAACGTTTAGAGAGGGAGTACAATCTGGATTTGGTGACAACGGCACCCGGTGTTATTTATAAAGTTTATAAGACCAACGGTGAAGTGATTGAGTTAACCAATCCCAGTAATTTACCGGATCCTTCAGAAATTGATTATATGGAAGAACCGATTGTTACGGCTGAGATTATGGTTACAACGGAGTTTATCGGTTCTATCATGGAATTGTGTCAGGAGCGCCGTGGTGTTTATCTTGGTATGGATTACATGGAAGAAACCAGAGCTTTATTAAAATACGATTTACCTTTAAATGAAATTATCTATGATTTCTTTGATGCGTTAAAATCGCGCTCCAGAGGATATGCTTCTTTTGATTATGAATTAAAAGGATATGTTCGTTCCGAACTGGTAAAACTGGATATTTTAATTAATAAAGAAGAGGTGGATGCACTTTCCTTCATTGTTCATAAGGATTCTGCTTATGACAGAGGCCGCAGGATGTGTGAAAAACTCAAAGATGAAATTCCGAGACACCTTTTTGAGATTCCTATTCAGGCTGCTGTTGGTGGAAAAGTAATTGCCAGAGAAACCGTTAAAGCAATGCGCAAAGATGTCCTTGCCAAATGCTATGGTGGTGACATCACCCGTAAAAAGAAGCTGCTTGAGAAGCAGAAAGAGGGTAAAAAACGTATGCGACAGGTCGGTAATGTAGAAATTCCGCAATCTGCGTTTATGAGTGTTTTGAAGTTGGATGATAAAAAGTAAACAAGGCAATACAAAATCCGCAGTAATAAATATATAGTAATAGATTTGCAGAAATAAACTTGTAGTAAGCTGCTTATTGAGTGCCGATGTTTATCTATACAGTTCGTGAGTAGAATAGCAAACTTCTTCAGAAACACGCAAATAAAAATTATAAAAAAAGTTTCATGTAAATTATAAAAAGAGGGAAAACTGTGGAATTATATGTACACATTCCTTTCTGCGTAAAAAAATGTAATTATTGTGATTTTTTATCAATGCCTGCGGACGATACTGTAAAAAAACAGTATGTGCAGGCATTAAAAAATGAAATCGTTTTTTATGCAGAGAGCTTGCCTGAAAAACTGGAAACGATTTATTTTGGAGGCGGAACTCCTTCTGTCCTTTTGCCGGAGCAGCTGACAGAACTGCTAGATTTGATTCGGAGAAAATTCGATGTACATCCGGATGCGGAGATTACGATAGAAATCAATCCGGCCACGATTGATTACAAAGGTTTACATAAATTGAGAAAAGTTGGTTTTAACCGCTTAAGCATTGGATTGCAGTCTGTACAAAATGACAAGTTATTGCTATTAGGAAGAATTCATACCTACGAGGAATTCCTGCAGACATATCAGAATGCAAGACAGGCAGGTTTTCAAAATATTAATATTGATTGTATGTCAGCACTTCCCGGACAATCTCTGGAGGAATATGTTGATGGTTTACATAAGGTTGTTGCATTGAATCCGGAACATATTTCTTCGTACAGTCTGATTATTGAAGAAAACACGCCGTTTTATGAGCAATACGCCAATCATAAAGAACTTCTTCCCGACGAGGAAACGGATCGAGCCATGTATCATGAGACAAAACGGATTTTACAGGAAGCCGGTTATTTTCGGTATGAAATATCTAATTATGCAAAGGCTGGATTCGAATCAAGACATAACAGTGGATATTGGAAAAGAGTGCCATATCTTGGTATCGGCTTGGGAGCCTCTTCATTTATTCATGGGTGTCGGACAAAAAATATCTCTGATATGAAACAATATATTTTGTTATGGTTATCCACAAACAATGTTTTACAAAAATCAGATAGATGTCATTTGGTAAAAGGATCTATTACTGCTTCCGATAATAACTATAATTGCGCACCCAGAGCAATTAACAAAAATACTATTGAATCTGAAATAGAAAACAGTATCAAAGATGTTTTGTATCAACAGTATGATGAAATAGAACAACTGTCCATAGAGGATGCTATGGCAGAATACTTCTTCTTAGGACTTCGAATGATAAAAGGCGTTTCCATACAGCGATTTGAAACGGAATTCGGTTGTTCGGTTTTTGAACGTTTTTCAAAAGAACTGGCGGAACTTGAAAAAGATGGACTGCTTTTGATTAATCCGGATGAAGATCGGATTGCACTGACAGAATTTGGTATGGATGTCAGCAACTGGGTTTTTGAAAAATTTATATGATACCAGGGGCAAAAGGTCATAATTTTCATGCTCACATGAAAAAGTATGACTTTAGGATTGCGAGAACACAAAGTACATAGCAATCCATTGGTATCATAGGGGAAATACCTTTTGACACTCAACATCATTTATATAAGTTATAGATAAAATAAATGAATATTTGATATAAGGAAAATTAAAAGATGGTTAAATTATTCAACAAACTGTGGGAAATACTTGTTTTTATTCTGGATTTTTTTATTCGAAAAGTATTTCGGATATCTTTATCTGATGAACAATGGGATGCTTTTTTACAATTTATTAAATTTGGAATTGTTGGTGTATCTAATACCCTGATACATTATTTTACGTATCTGCTTTGTATTTTTGCCGGATGTCATTATCTGATTGCCAGTGTTATTGGCTTTATGGTCAGTGTGATCAACGCATTTTACTGGAATAATAAATATGTTTTTGTCAAAAAGGAAAATAGCACAAGATCATTGTGGCAGGCTTTTTTGAAAACTTTTTTGTCATATGCCGGAACGGGCCTTGTATTGGAAAATGTTTTATTGGTGATATGGGTTCGTATTTTACATGTTCCCGAATCCATTGCTCCGCTTGTTACTTTGTTGATTACCATACCAATTAATTTTATTCTAAATAAATTTTGGGCCTTTAAAGACAGAAAAAAGTAGAACCTTTTTTACAATTATGTTCCCACGAAATTTGCAGAAAGGTAAAAAATTTGAACAGAACAAACTTGCACTTTGAAAGTATAGTTTGTATAATAAATATGTTGTGAAACCTTAATTAAGCCTTAAGCATAGAATATAGTAAAACCGTTTTCGGGGATTTTGGATGATAACATTTAAACAACCCTTAAGCGAGGAAGAAGAAGCTTACTATATCCGCATGTATTTTGAGGGCGAAAAAGAGGCGTCCGAAAAAGCCAGGCAGATTTTAATAGAGCGAAATTTGCGGCTGGTTGCGCATGTTGCAAAAAAATATCAAAATGTGGATGAGAGCCCGGAGGATTTAATATCCATTGGAACTATCGGATTGATTAAAGCAATCCAGACTTATGATGGAAATAAGGGGAACCGGTTGGCAACTTATGCAGCGCGTTGTATTGACAATGAGCTGTTGATGATGCTAAGAGCCAAGAAAAAATCCTCGAAGGATGTATCGATTTATGAACCGGTCGGTATTGATAAAGAGGGCAATGAGATTAGCCTTCTTGACATTACCTGTGCGGAGGATACCGATGCATTTGAGAAAATGTCTCGTCAGGATGATATTAAAAAACTTCGTGCAATATTAGTAGAAACGCTAACGCCAAAAGAACTGCAGGTCATTCGACTCAGATATGCATTGGATGGGGAAGAGGAGATGCCGCAGCGCAAGATTGGTCAGATACTAGGTATTTCAAGAAGTTATGTTTCCAGAATTGAGAAAAAAGCTTTGCGCAAACTACGGGCAAGATTTGAGGAAGATACAACAATGTAAAAAGCAGGGAAGGTAAAGGAGAAAAAAATGGGATATCCAGCAACGTTAGAGGAAATTTTAGGAATTGCATATAATGCAGGTGCATCTGACTGCCATATTACTGTAGGCGTACCGCCGATTATGCGTTTGAATGGTCACTTACATAAAATGGATTTGCCGGTACTGACGCCAAATGATACATTGGAATTTGTAGTTAACTTGTTAAGACCGAAGCAGAGAGAGCGTTTTGAGGAAATGGGCGAATACGATATGTCTGTAGGTTATCCCAATATCGGACGTTATCGTGTCAATGTTTATAAGCAGCGCGGTAGTATTGGTATCGCACTTCGTACTGTAACAACAGAAATTCCTACAACTGAAAAACTTGGTATTCCACAGTCGGTTGTAGATTTATATCAGCGTAAAAGAGGCTTGATTTTGGTAACCGGACCTACCGGTTCCGGTAAATCAACCACTCTGGCTTCTATTATTGATAAAATTAATGAAAACCGTGATGCGCATATTATTACAATCGAGGAACCGATTGAATATACTCATAGACATAAAATGTCTATGATTAACCAGCGTGAAGTAAATCAGGATACACAGAGTTTTGCGAATGCACTTCGTGGTGCACTTCGTGAAGACCCGGATGTTATCCTTGTAGGTGAGATGCGTGACTTTGAAACCATTTCAACAGCAATTACGGCTGCTGAAACCGGACATCTGGTATTATCTACTTTGCATACCATGGATGCCGCTTCTACTGTCGACCGTATTATCGATACGTTCCCGACACATCAGCAACAGCAGATTCGTGTACAGTTATCAGCCGTATTGGTTTGTATTATTTCACAGACATTGATTCCGAATATTACCGAAAACGGTCGTGTTGCTGCATTTGAGGTTATGCATGCAAATTCAGCTGTCCGCAACCTGATTCGTGAAGGAAAAACTCATCAGCTTCAATCTGTTATTCAGACAAGTAAACGTGAAGGAATGTCAACATTGGATGATTATCTGATGAAGTTGTATATGGAACGCAAGATTTCAAAAGAAAGCTGCATTCAGTACGCACGTGATCCGGAAAAGATGCGTACACAGGTATTCTAAATTTTGTATTTCTTTGGCAAAATATCTGGTGACTCCATACTTATTATTAAATTTTTAAGATAGGTTTTATCAGATTATTTGATTGTATGAGTGTTTGAGTGTTTGATTGTATTTGTTCCCGCCTTTATATAGGCGGGAACCTTCTAATTTTTCATTGGCAGTTCTGCCAAATAATCTCAAGTTTTTTAAATTTAATATTTTTTTGGAAATTATTTTGTTAGGAGGGCTTGTTTGCTCAAAATGCACTATTTTATCAATGCGTCATATTGGCGGGGTAAGGAAAGAGGAAGCAAGCCGACCATACCCCGCGGGAAATGATTGGCGGGGTAAGGAAAGAGAAAGCAAGTCAACCACACCCCGCGGGAAATGATTGGTGGGGCAGAGGATGAGAAAGCAAGTCAACCATACCCCGCGGGAAATGATTGGTGGGGCAGAGGATGAGAAAGCAAGTCAACCATACCCCGCGGAAAATGATTGGCGGGGCAGAGGATGAGAAAGCAAGTCAACCACACCCCGCGGGAAATGTCTGGCGGGGCAGGGAAAGAGGAAGCAAACCGACTACACCCCGCGGAAGATATCTATCGGGAAAAGGAAAGAGAAAAAAACAAAAAATATAATCAAAGAAAAGAGGAGAAACAATATGGTTAAATCTTTATTGACAGGAGCTGTAAATGGTGTCGAAGGATATCTTGTTACGGCAGAAATTGATATGGCAGATGGACTGCCATGCATGGATTTAGTTGGAAATCTGGGGCATGAGGTAAAAGAATCGGCGGAGCGTGTACGTGTAGCTTTAAAAAACATAGGCTATGCGATACCACCCAAACGAGTGACGATTAACTTGTCGCCTGCAGGAATCAAAAAAGGCGGGACAGCTTTTGATCTTCCGATTGCAATAGGAATATTAGCTTCCATGGGAATTATAAATCTTCCCAAAGAAAACGATTGGATGGCAATCGGAGAGTTGGGACTGGATGGGAAAATTCGTGGAGTAAGTGGAATTTTACCAATTCTGCTAAAAGCAAAAGAGCGAGGAATAAGCAAATGTCTGTTGCCAATGGATAATTGCAGGGAAGCAGGATTTATAAAAGGAATAGAGGCAGTTCCTTTACAGGATTTAAATGAATTGATCATGATTTTTCAGAATTCTTTGGAGAGTGTGAAAAATCACAATAAAAGTGTCGGAGCAAATACTGATAAAAGTATAGGAGCAAATACTGATAGAAATATAGAAGGATATAGTGAAAGAAATACTGGCGTGATAGATGAAATGAAAATTGAAATAGATACTGATGCAATTACGCCGGGAAAAACTCTAAAGAGAGAAAAAAATGAAGAAAACAATAAAGAAGATAATAATGAAATCAATATCAGAGAAGATAACATAGTACAAACCGAAACTAAGACAAAAGAAAAAACAAAACTTGATTTTAGTGATATCATAGGACAAAAAGCAGCAAAACGTGCCGCGGAGATTGCTGCGGCTGGATTTCACAATCTACTGTTAACAGGACCTCCCGGAACCGGAAAATCCATGATTGCTACTGCAATCGCGGGTATCTTACCGCCCATGGAGGAAGAGGAAATGCTGGAAACATCTAAGATATATAGTGTTGCCGGCTTACTTCATGAAGATTTTCCGTTTATTCGGGAAAGACCATATCAAAGTCCACATCATACCATTACACCGCAGGCTCTTGTGGGTGGAGGCATTGTTCCGATGCCGGGAATCATTTCTTTATCAAATCATGGCGTACTTTTCTTAGATGAATTACCGGAATTTAAAAGACAAACACTGGATATGCTCAGACAACCTATGGAAGAAGGAAAAATTGTGATTACGAGAAAAAGCGGAAGTTATATTTACCCTTGCAATTTTATGCTTGTTGCAGCCATGAACCCATGCCCGTGTGGATATTATCCGGATAGAAACCACTGTAACTGTGGTCCAAAAGAAGTCGATCGATATGTTCATAGTATATCGGGACCTTTATTAAATCGTTTTGATCTATGTGTACATGTTTTACGCAGTTCCTATGAACAGATGAAGGAAAAAACACAGGAGGAGACCAGCGAAAGTATTCGTAAAAGAGTTGTCAGAGCCAGAGAAATACAGAAGAGTCGAAATGGAATTGGTGTTTATAACGGAAGGATTGCGGTAAAAGAAATGGAGAAAATCTGTGGTATGACAAATCATGCGGAAAAAATCATGGAGAATTATTATAATACCAAAAATTTAAGTATGCGGGGATATCATCGCACCTTACGGGTTGCAAGGACAATTGCGGATCTGGATGGTGCAGAGATTATAGATGAGAAACACATATTAGAAGCTGTTTCCTATCGCGGGTTGTTGGATAGATAAGTTTGTAATTATGCTGTTGCGGTCAAAAGGTAATTTACCCCAGGTATAAACGACTCTCGCAATCCTAAAACATTTATAAATGTATAAAAAAGTACATTAAAGATATAACAAAAAGTATTGTAAAAAGTATTACAAAATGTATATAATGGAGGTAACAAATGAAAATAGAATGGGATACAAATAAGAATGATGTAAATGTTAAAAAGCATCATATATCATTTGAAACTGCAGCCAGAGTATTTCTGGATGAAAATCGTTTGGATTATTACGATATAGTACATAGTATGAACGAAGACAGATATATCACAATCGGGTTGGTAGAGGAAGTACTAGTCGTGGTTTATACATTACGAAAGACAAGAATTCGTATCATATCGGCAAGGTTAGCAACAAGAAAGGAAAGGAATTTATATTATGAAGAAAACTATTAAAGTAGAAAAACTCGGTGATATTACAGAAAAACAATTAATGGAAATTGAGAAGGCAAAAAGACATGATATTGTATTTGATGAGGATTCGCCTGAAATTACAGAGGAAATGATGGAGCAGTTTCGCAGAGTTGCAAAAGAAAAAAGAGAAGAAAGACAGAAGCAGGTGTTAACATTAAGAGTATCCGCAGAAACAATGAAAAAAGCAAAATCTCTGGGGAAAGGTTATACCGGAATTTTGAGCCGCATTTTAGAGTATGCATTAAATGATCCGGAAATCATCCGTCGATGTCTATAAGAACGAATTTATAAGAATGTATGAAGGCTGAATAATAATGAATTTATAAAAATGGAAGTGAAACGAACTTTCAAATGAAAATTAGATAAGCAAATTTGCAAAAAGGGGACGTACAATGAGCAATCTGAGAGAGATGTATGCACAAATGGTTTACATAATTTATGATAAAGAGGAATATTCAAGAAGAAAGTCAAATCGACAAAAATAGCAATTGCGGCACTATTTTGCAAAAACAAGGCAGCATACAAAATGAAAATAAACAAAATATTTATAGTCACAATTTTATTAGTCAAAATGTAAAAAATCAAAAAGCAAATGGTCATAATGCAGATGAAAAAACAAGCGAAAGAAATACCGCTTGGCATACGGAGTGTGCATATGCATATTTTTGGGAAACAATGCCATCCGTAGGCGCCAGAACAATTGAAAAGCTGTATGGTATATATCATAGTTATGAGGAAATGTATGTACAACTAATAAAAGGCAGCTTAAAAAGCAACTTATATAAAAAATTACATTTAGTCGGACCATTATCCGATTTAAAGCAGGCCAGAAAACAATTCATGGAAAAACACATTCAGGAATGGGATGTGTTTTCACAGTATCAACAAATCTTAACCAGTCATATCTTTTGTGTACCCAAATACTTAGATGGTTATCCAACAAAATTAAAAGAGATTGACGACGCACCTTCAGCATTGTTCGTAAAAGGAAAATTACCGGATGAAAATATGCCATTGGTTGCCATTATTGGTTCCAGAAACTGTTCCGGCTATGGAACTATGATGGCAAAACAATTGGGCAAAAAGCTGGCAGAGAATGATATAGGTGTTGTAAGTGGCCTTGCACGTGGAATTGATGGGATTGGTCAGCTGGCGGCACTGGAGAATGGAGGTTGTTCCTTTGGCGTTTTGGGCTCCGGAGTGGATGTGTGTTATCCGGAAGAAAATTATGACTTATATGAAAGACTGGCAAACGGAGAGTGTCATAGCGGTGTTATCAGTGAGTTTGTTCCCAAAACACCGGCAGAGAGGAATCATTTTCCCATGAGAAACAGGATTATCAGTGGTCTGGCAGATGCAATCGTAGTGATAGAGGCAAAGGAAAAAAGCGGAACCTTAATTACGGTGGAAAGAGCATTGGAACAAGGAAAAAATGTGTATGCCATCCCCGGCAGATTAAATGACCGATTAAGCTTCGGTTGCAATCGTCTGATTGCGCAGGGAGCCGGTATTATATGGGATATGGATGAATTTGTGAGTGAAATCTATTCCCATTCGCTTTATAAACATTCCTTACATGCAAAGTGTGATAGGAAAAGCAAAGATTTTTGTAACGAATGGAAAGTAGATATTGAAAAAGATGATAGACTCGATTCCATACAAAAAGAAATTTATGAACAACTGGATCTGCAGTTTCAATCACTGGATGATATTTTATGTAAACTGAACGGTGTGGAATTCCAGAAACTAATAGTTGAATTAGCAGATATGGAGCAAAAAGGAATGGTCGAAGAGATAAACGGTTTTTATCGCACTAAGTAAAAGTAATTAGTGTTTCCCATAATTTGACAAAAATACATTATTTTAATAAAATTAATACATTATTGGAATGCTGCTGTATTCGATTTATGTTATATAGAATTTATGTTATTTATATGGCGTATTGAATTTATAGCTATATTCCATAATGCTATTTAGAAAATTGTGAAAAGGAAAGTGGGAGTATGAGAAAAGTTGGAAAAATGATATGGTTATGGTTGCTGATTGGTGCGTTATTGTTTTCAGTCCCGGTAAATGCAACAACGTTGTCTGACAACGGAATACAGGAATTGGAACAAGAGAAAGAAGAAGTACAGGAACAAATACAAGTTCAAGAACAAGCGGACAATGTTGATGATGAACCGGAATGGGATCTGACAGAAGAGGAATTGCAAAGAGAATTATCTGCTGTTCCTAAAAATCAGGATACCCTGCAGACGGAAGCTGACGGCAAAAAATATTTGTTTTTAGGAGATAGCATTTCTTGTGGATATAATGATAGAAGTGGAAATTATGTGAATCCGTATATCTATTATTTTTCTCAAGTAAATTCCGCATCTATAACAAACAAAGCAATAGGGGGAGCTACCTGCGCGACAGCTCATACTCCTAATATTATGACAGAATTAGAAGGTGTCAATTTGTCAGATTATGATGCTGTATTTATTCTGTTTGGTGTAAATGATTTTAGCATTTCATGTACAATCGGAAATAACACAAGTATTGGTTCTCTGACAACTTGTGGGGCATTGAAGACAGTACTGAACCAATGTAATAATGCAGGTGTAAAGAGTTATGTCATTTTACCTTTTCCCTGTTATAAACAATTACAAAACAAGCCTAATTTAAATGGCTATTATTATCCGGCATATGTAAATGGAATTAAATCTGTTTGTTCACAATTTGGTGTAACAACAATTGATTTTTATTCACACTTTGGAATTACACTTGGTAATTATGCTAATTATTATGTCGATGAGGTACATCCTAATGCGCAATTACAACAGGCGGCCGGTTATTACCTGAATGATTTTTTGAAGGGTGAAGAAAAGCAACAGGATGTAAATGTTAATGATGTAGTTAAATTTGTGATTCGGTTATATGAAAACTGCCTGTTACGAGAGCCTGACGATGACGGAGTTCGATATTGGTTTGATTTATTGAACAGTAAAACAATCAGTGGAGCACAAGCTGCAGAAGGTTTCTTTTTCAGTAAAGAATTTTTAGCACACAATTATACAGATGAAGAATTTGTTGAATTACTTTATGTAACTATGATGAATCGTACATCTGATGAAGAAGGTCGTAATTACTGGGTAGGTCTGTTACAAAACGGCGTATCAAGGCGATGTGTATTTAAAGGATTTTCCGAATCAAAAGAATTCACATCCATATGTAGTCAATATGGTATTGAAAGAGGAACGGTTGGTTTATCCGAAAACAGGGATAAAAATACTGGTTTAACCCAGTTTGTTTCAAGATTATATACAAAGGCTCTGGGAAGAACATATGATGTAGATGGATTAAATTATTGGTGTGGCGTTGTTTTAGATGGAAAAGATACTATTCTCAATGTATCAACAAAGGGATTTTTCCATTCGAAGGAATTCCAAAATAAAAATCTGAGTGATGGTGAGTATATCAAAGTATTATATCGGACATTTTTGGATCGGGAATATGACCAAGAGGGATATGAATATTGGCTCAAACAATTAAAAAATGGAAAATCAAGAGATGAAGTATTACAAGGTTTTGCTTACTCTAAAGAATTTAGAGCGATTATGCAAAAATATGGACTGTAAAAGATTTTCAGTATAGTTGTTAAAAATGGTATAGGCTGTTTTTAGAAAATGTTAAAGGGTATCTGATCAGATACCCTTTTTATTGTTGGTCCAAATTGACAAAAAAATGCAGTCATAATAAAATAAAAAGTGGAGTTTATTGTTTAAAATTTTAGCTGTTTAGATTTGATATTGAGATACAAAATTGAGATATAAAATATTGCCACACAGGGGAGTTTAGAGACTATGAAAGTTGTTATTTTAGCCGGTGGATTCGGAACCAGAATCAGTGAAGAAAGTCATTTAAAGCCAAAACCGATGATTGAAATTGGTGAAAAACCAATTTTGTGGCATATTATGAAACAATATTCTCATTATGGATTCAATGAGTTTGTGATTTGTTGTGGATATAAACAACATATGATTAAGGAATGGTTTGCCGATTATTATCTGTATAATTGTGATGTGACCTTTGACTTTACCAATGACAATCAGATGACAGTTCACAATAATGTTTCAGAGCCCTGGAAAGTCACTTTGGTTGATACGGGACTAAATACGATGACCGGTGGACGCGTCAAAAGAATACAGAAATACATTGGAAATGAAACATTTATGTTAACCTATGGAGATGCCGTTTCTGACATCGATATCAATAAATTGTTGCAGTTTCATCGCTCACATGGAAAGACTGCAACAATTACGGCTGTATCTTTAGGACAGAGATTTGGAATTTTAGACATTGATGTCAATCAAACCATTCGCAATTTCCGTGAAAAGGATGTCAGTGATGGAAGTCGTATCAACGCCGGATTTATGGTATTGGAGCCGGAAATCTTTAATTACTTAAAAGATGATGATACAGTATTTGAAAAAGAGCCTATCGCAGAACTCATTAAGAAAAACGAACTAAAAGCATACATATATAATGGATTTTGGCAATGTATGGATACTAAGCGTGAACTGGAAAAATTGCAGGATATGTGGCAGAACAATAAGGCCCCATGGAAAGTATGGGATTAAGATTTGTTTATAGTGTGCAATTATGTAAGATTACAAATTTTATTGGTCTCAAATTAAGTTCAAAAGAGTTAAAATGAAAAAATCGAATTAAAGGAAAAATATCATGTTTGAAAACACATCTGAGCAGGAAGCAAAAAAGCAGATTCTTGATATGGTATCTGCCTATTGTGATACATATCATAAAAAAGGAAAAAAATTTACAGAGGGAATGAGAATACCTTATGCATCCAGAGTTTATGATAGCCAAGAGATGACAAATCTGGTTGATGCTGCATTGGATTTCTGGCTGACGAGCGGAAAATACACCAATCAGTTTGAAAAAGAGTTCTCGGACTATTTAGGGGTAAAATATTGCTCCCTTGTAAATTCCGGCTCCAGTGCCAATCTTTTGGCTTTTATGGCACTGACCTCACCGCTTTTGGGCGACAGGCAGGTAAAACCGGGGGATGAAATGATAACAGTGGCAGCAGGTTTTCCCACTACGGTTACACCTGCGATTCAATATGGAGTCGTTCCGGTTTTTATTGATGTCACAATACCGCAGTACAATATGGATGTGACACAGCTTGAACAGGCTTTATCTGACAAGACAAAAGTGGTTATGGCTGCCCACACCTTAGGAAATCCGTTTGATTTAAATGCGGTAAAAGCTTTTTGCGAAAAGCATAACTTATGGCTGATTGAAGATAATTGTGACGCGTTGGGAAGTACTTATGATGTGCAAATCATGCAGGCAGATGGAAGCTGTCAGACGATTACCAAGATGACCGGCACCATTGGCGATATTGGTACTTCCAGTTTTTATCCACCGCATCATATGACAATGGGGGAAGGTGGAGCGGTATATACGGATAATCCGCTTCTGCATAAGTGTATTCGTTCTTTTCGTGATTGGGGAAGAGACTGTGTCTGTGCTTCCGGACAGGATAATTTGTGTGGACACCGGTTTGACAGACAGTATGGAGAGCTTCCTTTGGGCTATGATCATAAATATGTGTATTCGCATTTTGGTTATAATTTAAAAGCGACCGATATGCAGGCTGCAATCGGATGTGCACAGCTTATGAAAATGCCGTCTTTTACAGAAAAAAGAAGAGAAAACTTTGAAAGATTACATAGTCGTTTAAAGGATTTGGAAGATTACTTCATTTTACCGGTTGCTTGTGAAGGTTCCAATCCGAGCTGGTTTGGATTTATGTTAACTTGCAAGGATGGTGTTGACAGAAACAAATTGGTATCTTATATCGAATCACATGGAATTCAGACGAGAATGCTATTTGCAGGAAATTTAACAAAGCATCCCTGCTTTGATCAGATGAGACAGGAGAAAAGAGGATACCGCATTGTTGGCAATTTACAAAATTCCGATCGAATCATGAGAGACACTTTCTGGATTGGGGTATATCCCGGAATGACAAACGAAATGCTTGACTATATGGCAAAAATCATAAGAGAAGCTATAGGAGAAGGCAGATGAGAGTTGTTATTACCGGTCCTACCGGAGCAATTGGACATGCTTTGATTGCGGAATGTATAAAACAAAATATTGAGGTGCTGGCCATTTGCCATCGTGGTTCCAAAAGAGCCGGTCTGCTTGCAGATGAAGTGTGTCGCATGCTGCAAATTAAACAAAATGAAAGGCTGAATTGTGAATCATCGAATTGTAAATATCTGAATTCAATAGATATGCCAACATTATCTTCACAATACAATATTGCAGAAACGGTGAACAGGCTTTTAAAAGTTGAATACTTGAATTTGGATGAGTATGCAACCGGATTGAATTCCGGGCTGTTATCTCATTCAGAAACATGTGACAGTAATCCATATGACATTTTTTTTCATATGGCGTGGAATGGAACTGCCGGAGAATTGCGCAATGATGAAGCATTGCAGCAGCAAAATGCAGCCTACTCAATGGATGCTGTACGATTAGCTAAAAAACTGGGATGTAATACCTTTGTTTTTGCCGGTTCCCAGGCAGAATACGGCAGAGTAGAAGGGAAGCTAACCGCTGATACGGCTACTTTTCCGGAAAATGAATATGGCAAGTACAAATTGCAGGCAGGAAAGACCACCGGAGCATTATGTGAAAAACTTTCCATAAAGCACATCTGGGCAAGGATATTAAGTGTATATGGTCCTTATGATTCAAAAAACAGCATGATTATGAGTGCGATTTCCAAGCTGCGTAATGGCGAAAGTGCACAGTTTACCAAAGGAGAACAACAGTGGGATTATTTGTATAGTGCCGATGCGGCAAATGCCCTGTTATTAGCTGCTGTAAAAGGAAAACATGGCAGTATTTATCCTATCGGAAGCGGAAGAGTAAGATCGTTATCGGAATACATTCAGATACTCAGAAATCAAATTAATCCACATGCGAATATTGAATTGGGAGCAGTTCCCTATGCCCCTAAACAGGTCATGTACCTTTGCGCCGATATCTCCCAATTAAAGGAAGATACGGGATTTGAACCGAAAACGGAGTTTGAGGATGGTATTTGTGAAATTCTGAAATTGTATGAGTAATACAAAATACGGATAAATACGGGAAAATATACAGTTGAGTTGAAATTGAACAGAAAAAATACGACAGGGTGTAAAATATGATGGATTTGTCTTTTTACAAAGATAAGAAAATACTGATTACCGGGCATACCGGCTTTAAAGGAAGCTGGATGTGCATGGCATTATTACATGTCGGAGCAAAGATTACCGGATATGCACTGGAAGCGCCGACGGAACCCAACCTTTTTGAGTTATGTAAACTTGAAAAAAAGATTCATTCCGTATCAGGTGATATCAGGGATTTTGAACATTTGAAACAGGTGTTTGAAGAGGTTCAGCCGGAAATTGTGATTCATATGGCAGCACAGCCGATTGTACGTGAATCATACAAAGAGCCTGTCTATACCTATGATGTCAATGTGATGGGAACGGTTCATGTATTGGAATGTGTCAGACAGACCAAAAGTGTTGTATCGTTTTTAAATGTTACAACAGATAAGGTATACAAAAACCTTGAGCGGCAGCAGGGATATCGTGAAGAAGAGGAATTAAACGGCTATGATCCATATTCCAATTCCAAGTCCTGTTCGGAATTGGTTACATCAAGTTATGTAAATTCTTTCTTTAGACCTCAGATTGAAAAAGAAGGACGCAAAATTGCAATTTCTACTGCCAGAGCCGGAAATGTCATTGGGGGCGGAGACTTTGCGTCAGACCGCATTATTCCCGATTGTATCAGAGCAGTGGAAAAGGGAGAAGATATTATTGTTCGTAATCCGTTTTCTACAAGACCCTATCAACATGTTTTAGAGCCGGTTATGGCATACCTTATGATTTGCCAAAAGCAGTATGAAGACATTTCTTATGCAGGGAATTACAATGTTGGTCCTGATGATGAAGATTGTTATACAACCGGAGAACTGGTCACTTTATTTTGCGATACCTGGAAGGAAAAAACAGATAAAACTGTTTCATGGACGAATCGCTATGATGGCGGACCGCATGAGGCTAATTTTTTAAAACTGGATTGTACAAAGTTAAAGAAAACCTTTGACTGGAGCCCGCGTTGGAATGTAAAAAATGCCATTGAAAAGATTGTAGAATGGGAGATGGCATATCTTTCATCAGATTCTTATGAAGCAGATTCTATTGAACGAAAGAATGAGGGTGCAATTGTTTCTGTAATGAAAAAGCAGATTGGTGATTATATTAATAAAAAGACCATTTGATATTTGACAAATGGTCTTTTCAATTGGAACTACTTTGCATTTTGCATGTAGATGTGATATTTAGATTAAGATAAAACTATCTGTATTGATGCCAAGAGCATGAAGTGTATTGATACTTTCGTTGATGCAGTTGTCAAGTGTTCGATTGGGATATACCTTTCAGCAAAAACAATTATATTAATGGTAAAAAACAAAAAAATACCATTAAAATGATTGTTTGTTTCTTGCATAATTATAAAAATGTCTTATATTTAATAATAAGATGATACCAGGGTCAAAAGGTCATACTTTTCATGCTCGCATGAAAAAGTATGACTTTGGGACCCGCAAAACATGAGAAAGTAGCCCGATTAGGGCGGATTTCGATTGTTTACGGATTGCGAGAGCACAAAGTGCGTAGCA
>JAFOEY010000042.1 GCA_017387565.1 Lachnospiraceae bacterium
CAACGGATTGCTACGCACTTTGTGCTCTCGCAATCCGTAAACAATCGAAATCCGCCCTAATCGGGCTACTTTCTCATGTTTTGCGGGTCCCAAAGTCATACTTTTTCATGCGAGCATGAAAAGTATGACCTTTTGACCCTAGTATCATTTTATTACAATATATATCATACCATTATATGTAAAATTTTCATAATAAAAACTGTATAAAATATAAATATTTGTCCGCCGGCTTTTACGAGGCTTTGTGACTTTCCTAGCGTCATGACGAACAAAAATATGCCCGGTTTCAACTGTTTGAAGACGAAGTCTGAGTTTTGAAACCGGGCATATAATATTTTTTGTGAGCATGTAGCTTAGAAAGTCTAAAAACCGAAGTACGAGGCTGCAAAGATATGTATTTTTGCAAGAACGACTTGCATAACCATCCTTATTTTACAACACGGACACGGAATACACCTTCAACTGCATTTAATTTTTCAATTACATCGTCTGTTGCAGGTGCTTCAATATCAAACATGGATACTGCATAATCACCACGTGATTTATTTGTCATATCAGAAATGTTGATATTTACATCGCCAAAACAAGCTGCAAGCTTGGTAATGGTATTGGCAATATTTTTATGGAATACGGCAACTCGACCGGCCTTTGAACAAATTCCCATATCAATGGCAGGATAATTAACAGAATGTGTGATATTACCGTTTTCTAAATAATCAACCATTTCTTTAACGCCCATTACCGCACAGTTATCTTCAGATTCTTCTGTAGAAGCACCGATATGAGGCGTTACAATACAGCCTGCTTTACCGGTTGTAATAGTATTCGGAAAATCTGTTACGTATTTACGAACCTTGCCCTCTTCTATGGCAGCGAGTACATCCTGTTCGTTGCATAATACATCTCTGGCAAAATTAAGGATTACAACACCGTCTTTCATCATATCAATGGCAGCTTTATTGATCATGCCTTTTGTAGAATCCAAAGCCGGTACATGTACTGTAATGAAATCACATTCTTTATAGATATCCTCTACATTAACAACATGCTTAACGGCACGTGATAAACTCCATGCTGCATCTACAGAAAGGTAAGGATCATATCCATATACTTCCATGCCTAAATTAATGGCTGCGTTGGCAATCTTTGCACCGATGGCACCAAGTCCGATGACACCAAGCTTTTTACCGTCAATTTCAGTACCGGCAAATTTCTTCTTTTCTTTTTCTGCAGCTTTTGCCACATCGGGGTTATCAGTCTGTGATTTTACCCATTCAATACCACCAACAACATCACGGGATGCCAATAACATTCCGCAAAGAACCAGTTCTTTTACAGCATTGGAGTTTGCCCCGGGTGTATTAAATACAACCACACCTTTTTTTGCGAGTTCATCCAAAGGAATATTATTAACACCCGCACCTGCTCTGACAACAGCCAAAAGGTTATCAGAAAACTCCATGGAATGCATATCTGCACTTCTTACTAAGATACCCTGTGCTTCATTGATATCTTCTGTTTTTGTGTATCCTTCTCCAAAATGGTTAAGACCAACCTGGGCAATGGGATTTAAGCAATAATACTGATACATTTTTTATAATCCTTCTTTCCTGAAACAAACTGTTCCATGATAATTTTGATATCTGACCGGCTCATTATCATCATAATATGAACCATTTAAATCCTAAAAAATTATACAAATTGATGCACTTCATTTATGAATTCTTTGCTTCGAAATCTTTCATAAATGCAACTAACTTCTCTACGCCTTCTTTGGGCATCGCGTTGTAGATAGATGCTCTCATACCGCCAACACTTCTATGCCCTTTTAAGTTTACAAATCCGGCTTCTGTTGCTTCTTTAACAAATTTAGCATCTAAATCTGCATCACCGGTAACAAACGGAACATTCATTAATGATCTGTCTTCTTTTACAACCGTTCCCTTAAACATCTTGCTCTCATCAAGAAAATCATATAAGATTTTGGCTTTTTCTTCATTCTTTTCTTTCATGACAGAAAGGCCACCCATCTTCTTTAACCATTTGAATACT
This sequence comes from Lachnospiraceae bacterium, assembly GCA_017387565.1. Classification (GTDB taxonomy): domain Bacteria; phylum Bacillota; class Clostridia; order Lachnospirales; family Lachnospiraceae; genus UBA2882. Next base: position 2,053 of record JAFOEY010000042.1, read on the forward strand.
TTTCCGCAAATATAAATACCATAGCAGGGAGGTGTGTTATATAAAGATTCTGCATCTGCATGGATTTTATATTTCATCATGGTAGGTGTACCGGGAAGTACATCTTCTGTAATTAAATCTTCACGGATAATCACAATTACGACACCGGCAGGTCCGATGTTTTTCTGAACGCCACCGTAAATCACACCATATTTGGTTACATCAACAGGCTCTGAAAGGAAGCAGGAAGAAAGGTCTGCTACCAGAGTTTTACCTTTTGTATTGGGTAACGTTTTATATTTTGTACCATAAATAGTGTTGTTTTCACAGATATATACATAATCTAAATCATCGGCAATATCCAAATCACTGCAATCAGGAATATAAGAAAAAGTCTTATCTGCACTGGAAGCAAGTTCTACAGCCTCACCGTAGATTTTAGCTTCCTGATATGCTTTTTTCGCCCACTGTCCTGTTACAATATAGCCGGCTTTTTTATTTTTCATAAGATTCATGGGAATCATGGCGAACTGTAACGAAGCACCGCCCTGTAAAAACAACACTTTATAATTATCGGGAATATTCATTAATTCTCTTAAATCTGCTTCTGCTTCTTTAATGATGTTGTCATATACTTTTGAACGATGGCTCATCTCCATAACGGACATACCGCTTCCTTTGTAATCCAACATCTCATCTGCAGCTTCTTTTAATACTTCTTCAGGTAAAACTGCCGGACCTGCTGAAAAGTTATATACTCTAGACACTTAGAGTCCCTCCTCTATATTATATTATTAATCTATGTTACAGAATGTGCAAATGCACACTCCAAGAACCATTGTAGTCTTGTATAAAATTTTCGTCAAGAAAATATATAAAAACTGTTAGCATTAAAAATATATAAAACTGTTAGTATTATAAAATCATGTCACATTTATTCGTCGCAAGCAGATAACTTGTATCAATAAAACATTACGACCGGTGTGCCCACTTCTGCCATATCATAAAGCTTACTTACCTCTGAAGTCGGCGTATTGATGCATCCGTGTGATCCGTTTGTCTTATATATTTCTCCACCAAATTTTCCACGCCAGTTTGCATCATGAATACCAATGTGATTATAGACAGCCATCCAATATGAAACCGGTGTCTGATAATCCGGACCGATTAAAACACGATTACGTTGTTTATAATAAATATAGCATACCCGTTCCGGTGTTCCGTTGCCTCTGCCCGTACATCCGGTTACAACCGGAGTTTTGAGTTTTAGTTTTCCTTTGACATAGTAATAAAGCATCTGATTCGTCATATCCACCTCAATGTAGGTATTGCCGATATCGCTTGTTCCTTTCCCCCACCCCTTTTGACTGTAGATGGCATCAGAGGTTTCACTCTTTTGGGCATTAACCAATCCAATCAGATATTCTTTTTGCTTTTTTTGATTTAACTTATAACCATAGGTTCCCTCTTCAATGGTAACCGTACCACCTCGGGTCGGATGAAATGTCCATGGACCACCAACACTGTCATGCTTCTCGGCCCATCTTTCCACCGTTTTTGCGACTGCATCCTCGTCAATCAGAAGGTTGCCATCTTCGTCCATGACAAAATCTTCATTTTCATCTATCTGTATCCAGGAAGCAATCACGGAAGCATCCACATTCTCATTTCCATTATAAAAACGGCAGACAATTTCTGTACTCTGCAGGTCATCAATTTTTTTCCAGAGCCTGAGTGTTTTTCTCATTTTTTCCGTGTATTCCATGGTTATGTAACACGCTTCTTCTTCCAGATTGACATTGGGTTTTCCTGCCAAAACGGCGTCGACAATGGTATCAACCGTTAAATCGACATCTAAAAGATTTTGAGTTTCGTCAATCAGCTTATAACCATCCTGCGTTCGAACAATCTCTACCTTTACTTTCTTTGGATCTGTCTGATTTTTTATCAGATCCATCCCGGTAAGATACTCCCGCAATTGTGTTTCATCACAAGTTCCTTTAGGCTCTAACGTTTCATTTTGAACTGTTCCGTTAATTAAATAAATTCCCCACATAAGCGGATTTTGTTTTTTCAAAATCCGTTTCAAATCATCCAGATAAGAATAGGTATAATCCATTTCATCAATAGGTATCTCTATTACATTTCCGAATTTGTCTTCTACAGAAAAAGTTGCCTTTTCAGTCTTTTCAACCAAATTATCATTTACTTCCACCGGTGTCATGCCTTCCGCATATATACCATTAATCATTACACCATTCATATACCTGCTTTGATATCTCCATGACATAAACAAATAAATGCCCAGACAAAGTATAATCGGAGTAAAAATGACAATTGCAAAAACTGTAATGACCTTTTTCATCTTTTGTACCTTTTTTGTTACTTTTTTTAAATTGTGCATCTGGAGAACTTTGCGTATTCTACTCACAGACTGTATGTGGGCGTCAGCACTTAATGAGCAATTTATTGCGAATTTAGTACTGTTACGTTGTCATACAAGTGAGAACGCGTCTGTGATAGAATATGCAAATTCGGAAGATGCACAATTTGAAAAAGAGACTTTCTATTTATTTATTTTCAGCCAGATCATCGGCATCAAATACATCACTGATTGGTGCACCGGGTGAAACCATGGGGAATACCTTATCGTCCTCATGGATGACAACTTCAATAAGAGCAGGCTGTTTACATTCCAGTGCTGCCTGAATTGCCACGGGTACATCTTCTTTTGTCTCAACTTTAAATGCTTTACAGCCCAAAGCTTCCGCAACTTTGCAATAGTCAACCGAATCATTTAAAATCGTCTGTGAATAACGGTGACCATAGAAAAGCGTCTGCCATTGTCTTACCATACCAAGCACCTGATTGTTGATAACAACTTCAATAATTGGGATATTGTATCGGGAAGCAGTTGCTAATTCCTGCATATTCATGCGGAAACAGCCATCGCCCGCAATATTGATAACCGTTTTATCCGGTCTGCCGAGCTTTGCTCCAATGCAGGCTCCAAGTCCGTATCCCATAGTACCAAGACCGCCGGAAGATAAAAATGTACGTGGTTCTGAATAGTGATAGAACTGTGCTGCCCACATCTGATGCTGACCAACATCTGTTGTAATAATGGCTTCTCCCTTTGTCTCCTGATCCAAAGCTTCAATAAAATACGGACAACTCAAAGTAGAATCATCATATTTTAACGGATATTTCTCTTTTAATTCTAAAATATGCGCCATCCAGTCTTTATGCTCTGTTTTACTTACCTTTTCATTCAGCTTTAACAGAATTTCTTTTAAGTCACCTATTAAAGCGGCATCTGTTTTGATGTTTTTATTGATTTCTGCAGCATCAATATCTATATGTATAATCTTTGCACCTTCAGCAAATCTCTTCGGATTTCCGATAACACGATCTGAAAAACGGACACCGAGAGCAATTAAGCAGTCACATTCCGATACACCGAGATTGGATGTCTTGGTACCGTGCATACCAAGCATTCCGGTATAATGAGAATCATTTCCATTAAAAGCGCCTTTACCAAGTAAGGAGTCACATACCGGTGCATCAATTTTTTCGACAAGTGCTCTTACTTCATCAGAAGCACCGGAAAGAATTGCACCACCACCGACAAAAATGTACGGTTTTTCTGCCTCATTAATCATCTTAGCTACTTCATCAATCTGATCAGCGGTATATTTGCTCTTTTTCTCAATTTTAAGCGGCTCTACTTTGGTATATTCGGTCGTGTTTGCCGTAACATCTTTGGTAATATCAACAAGAACCGGTCCCGGTCTGCCGCTTTGTGCAATATAAAAGGCTTTTCGAATGGTATCGGCAAGCTTTGTAACATCTTTTACAATAAAACTGTGCTTGGTAATCGGCATAGTAACACCGGCGATATCTACTTCCTGAAAGGAATCTTTTCCAAGCGCAGGAAGAACAACATTTGCGGTAATGGCAACGACCGGAATGGAATCCATATATGCCGTAGCAATACCGGTTACTAAATTGGTCGCACCCGGTCCACTGGTTGCCATGCAGACACCAACTTTTCCGGTAGCTCTTGCATAACCGTCTGCCGCATGCGCAGCTCCCTGTTCATGGGAAGTCAGCACATGTCTGATTTCATCACTGTGTTTATATAATGCGTCGTATACATTTAATATGGTTCCTCCCGGATATCCGAAAACCGTATCAACGCCCTGTTCTTTTAAGCATTCAATTACAATTTCTGAACCTGTTAATTGCATTTTCTACTCTCCCTTAATTATAATACATATTTTAAATAACTATATGTAGTATGATACCAGAATCAAAAGGTCATACTTTGTACGTAGTAATCCGTTGGTATCATTTAGACATCTCTTGAATTAGTTACTATGACATTCCTTAAATTAGTCATTTTTCTTTACTTCCAGAATTGCACCTCTGTTACCGCTTGTAACAAGTTCTTTATATCTTGCAAGATAACCAGTCGTTACTTTTGGCTCACGAGGCTGCCATTTTGCTTTTCTTGCTGCTAATTCTTCATCTGATACTTTGAAATCCAGTTTCATTTCCGGAATATTGATTGAAATGATGTCGCCTTCTTCTACAAGCGCAATCGGTCCGCCTACAGCTGCTTCCGGTGAAACGTGTCCAATGGAAGCTCCTCTGGATGCACCGGAGAAACGACCGTCTGTAATCAGGGCAACACTCGCACCAAGACCCATTCCGGCAATCGCAGATGTCGGATTTAACATTTCTCTCATACCGGGACCGCCTTTCGGACCTTCATAGCGAATGACAACAACATCTCCAGCAACAATCTTTCCACCTTTAATGGCAGCAATTGCATCTTCTTCACAATCAAATACTCTGGCAGGACCTTCATGTACCAGCATTTCCTCTGCAACAGCGGAACGCTTAACAACACTACCGTCAGGAGCCAGATTGCCTTTTAATACGGCAAGACCACCTGTCTTACTATACGGATTGTCGACAGGTCTGATTACTTCAGGATTTTTATTAACTGCATTTTTTATATTTTCACCAATGGTCTTTCCGGTTACTGTCATACAATCTGTATTTAACAATCCGATATCGGCCAGTTCTTTCATAACGGCATAAACACCGCCTGCTTCATTTAAGTCCTCCATATAAGTCGGACCGGCAGGAGCCAGATGGCAGAGATTCGGGGTTTTCTCACTAATCGGATTTGCAAATGCAATATCAAAATCAAATCCGATTTCGTGTGCAATTGCAGGAAGATGTAACATACTGTTTGTGGAACAACCAAGTGCCATATCCACAGTCAGTGCATTTAAAACTGCTTCCTTTGTCATAATATCACGGGGACGAATATTTTTACGGTACATTTCCATAACTGCCATACCGGCATGCTTTGCAAGCTTGATACGCTCAGAATAAACGGCAGGAATGGTTCCGTTACCACCAAGCCCCATACCTAATGCTTCTGTTAAACAGTTCATGGAATTTGCAGTATACATACCGGAGCAAGAGCCGCAAGTAGGACAAACCTTTTCTTCAAATTCACGAACTTCTTCTTCACTCATCGTACCGGCAGCATGAGAACCTACTGCTTCGAACATAGAAGAAAGACTTCTTTTTTGACCTTTTACATGACCGGCAAGCATCGGACCACCGGAAACAAATACGGTAGGCACATTAATACGTGCAGCAGCCATCAATAAACCGGGAACATTTTTATCACAGTTAGGAACCATGACTAAAGCATCAAACTGATGTGCCAAAGCCATACATTCGGTGGAATCGGCAATCAGATCTCTGGTAACCAAAGAATATTTCATTCCGATGTGTCCCATGGCAATTCCGTCACAAACAGCAATTGCAGGAAATACAACCGGCACACCGCCTGCTTCTGCAACACCTAATTTTACGGCATTAACGATTTTATCCAGATTCATATGTCCGGGAACAATCTCGTTGTATGAACTTACGATACCTACCATGGGCTTTTTCATTTCTTCTTCGGTAAAGCCCAATGCATTGAACAAACTTCTGTGAGGCGCCTGCGCCATCCCTGTTTTAACATTATCACTCTTCATTATCATTACCTGCCTTTTTCTTAACAAATCTCAAAACTTATATTTTCTAAAACATTTCAATTATATATGTATATCAATATGATACCAGGGTCAAAAGGTCATACTTTTTATGCTCACATTGCGTAGCGATCCGTTGGTATCATGGGATCAAAATACCTTTTGATCCGATTACACTCTCTGTGCCAGCAAATCTCCCATCTGTTTGCAGCCCACCAGAGTAAAGCTACTTCTTTGCGCTTCGTCCTGTGGCATGATATCAATGGTACGATAGCCTTCTTTTAATACCATGGAGACTGCGTTTTCTATCGCATCTGCTTCTTTATCCAGATCAAAGGTATAACGAAGCATCATAGCGGCGGAAAGAATTGTAGCAATCGGATTGGCAATGTCTTTTCCGGCAATATCCGGTGCACTTCCGTGACTGGGCTCATATAAACCGAATTTAGTATCATTTAATGATGCAGATGCTAACATACCGATGGAACCGGTTACCATACTTGCTTCATCCGATAAAATGTCACCAAACATATTTTCCGTCAAAATCACATCAAACTGAGCCGGATCTTTAACAAGCTGCATTGCACAGTTATCAACCAGCATATGTTCCAGTGTGACTTCCGGATAATCCTTAGCCACTTCCGTAACAATTTTTCTCCAAAGTCTGGAAGAATCCAAGACGTTTGCTTTATCAACACTAGTGACTTTTTTGCGTCTCTTCATCGCAATGTCAAATCCCTTAATGGCAATGCGGCGAATTTCATCTTCGGAATAAGTCAGTGTATCCACAGCGACCATTTTTCCGTCAATCTCTTCTGTCTTACGTTCACCGAAATACAAACCGCCGGTCAACTCTCTCATAATCATCATATCAAAACCGGCTTTTGAAATTTCTTCTTTTAACGGACATGCCGATGCAAGTTCATCATACAAAACTGCCGGTCGAAGATTGGCAAACAAATTCAGCTCTTTGCGGATTTTTAATAAGCCTGCTTCCGGTCTGAGATTGGGTGCCAGTTTGTACCAAGGGCTGGTTGTGGTATTTCCGCCAATGGACCCCATCAACACCGCGTCCGCCGATTTTGCTGTTGTAATCGCCTCATCCGTAAGCGGAACACCATGAACATCAATAGATGCCCCTCCCATCAGAATATCCGTATAATCCATTTCGTGTCCGAATTTTGCTCCGACAGCATCCAGAACTTTTTTAGCCTCATTCACAATTTCCGGGCCAATTCCATCACCTGGAATACATACAATATTTAATTTCATCATCTATCCTCATCTTTCTAAATGATCATCATTCCAAATTTTAGCATTGATATCTTATCAGAATGCAATCATTTTTCATAATTTAACGCTTTTATCATATGTTCAAAAATATATAGATAATTTTTGACCCCTATATCATACTATCATAATAGAAACCGTTTCAAATATCAACATTTTTCATACTAATTAGTCATTCTATAACCTGGTGTAATAATTTATATAAATCATGGTTATTGCGCTCCAAAAGACCAAAGGTTTTTACTAAAATGTCATTTTTTCTCCCAAAAGAAAATGGCTATGCGAACATCACATAGCCATTACCTGTCATTTCCCAATAAGCGAAATAACGCTTTTATTTATCTTTCTTTTTCTCTTTTTTATCTTCTGCAGGAGCAGGTGCGCCGGCTTTTTCAATCTGTGCAATTGCACTTTTGCTCATCGGAATACGACAGTTTTTATTGCTACCAAATTCCACAATAACAGTGTCATCTGTAATATCAATAATCATACCGTAAAATCCGCTTGTCGTTAAAACACTGTCACCAATCTGCATTTCAGCGAGCATTGCATTAATTCTCTTCTGTTCTTTTCTCTGTGAGCCACCCATCAACCAAAACATCGCTACAATTGCTACAATCCATACAACTATATAAACAACGGTGTTCGTTGGGCTCATTCCTGCATTTGCTGCATCAGCTGTACCTGATAATAAAATTCCCATAATTGGACCTCCTGTAAATTCAACTAAAAAACATCATACACAAAACCCTGCTTTTCTTCAAGTAGTTTTGTGAATTTCATAAGTTTTTTAGAATTATACCAAGATTGCAATAGCACAAAGTGCATAGCAATCTGTTGTCATCTAAATTTATTGTTTCTTCATAGAATCCATCATTTCTTTTTTAAATTGTGAAAATCTGCCTTCATCGAGTGCCTGTCGGATTTGCTCCATCAGATGATTGTAAAAATACAAATTATGCATGACACAAAAACGCATACCAAGCATTTCTTTGGCTTTTAGCATATGTCTGACATAGGCTCTGCTGTATCTGCGACACGCCGGACACTGACAGCCTTCTTCGATTGGTCTATCATCCAGTTCATATTTTGCATTTAATAGATTCAACTTGCCATGTGCCGTATAAACATTGGCATGTCTGCCGTTTCTGGTCGGATATACGCAGTCAAAAAAGTCAATTCCACGATCAACCGCTTCCAAAATATTTTCCGGCGTTCCGACGCCCATTAAATAGGTTGGCTTATTCTGAGGCAGAAATGGAACTGTCTCATCCAATATATGATACATCTGCTCATGAGTTTCCCCAACAGCAAGACCACCAATTGCATAACCCGGAAGATCAAACTCTGCAATGCGCTTTGCATGTTCAATACGAACATCATCATAGATTGCTCCCTGATTGATACCAAACAACATCTGTTCCTTGTTAATCGTATCATCTAGGCTATTCAACCGTGCCATTTCATTTTTACAGCGTTCAAGCCATCTGGTTGTACGCTCCACAGATTTTACCACATAATTTTTATCAGCCAGTGCCGGTGCACATTCATCAAACGCCATTGCTATCGTTGATGCCAGATTTGACTGAATCTGCATACTCTCTTCCGGTCCCATAAAAATTTTATGGCCATCGATATGAGACTGAAATGTTACCCCTTCTTCTTTGATGCTACGAAGCTTTGCAAGTGAAAAAACCTGAAATCCTCCCGAATCAGTTAAAATCGGTTTGTTCCAGCTCATAAACTTATGTAAACCGCCAAGTTTTTTTACAATTTCATCACCGGGACGCACATGAAGGTGATAGGTATTGGATAACTGCACCTGTGTTCCAAGGCCTTCTAAATCTTCTGTTGAAACGGCACCTTTAATGGCAGCTACCGTACCCACATTCATAAAAACGGGGGTTTCAATCACTCCGTGAGGCGTATGAAAACGACCTCGTTTTGCACGTCCTTCTGTTTTTAATAATTCATACATATGCATTTCTCTTTAACTTTCCTGTTTCATTCTAACTTTCTTTTATTGTTTCATACGAATTATATGAATGTCAAAAGGTATTTTACAACTTTAATCATTTATCGGGTGAATTTTCCTTTACCAATTCCGTAAATTCCTCCAGACAAAGATTCTGTTCTTTCATAACTTTTGCAGCTTTTTTCCCTACATATCGAAAGTGCCAAGGTTCAAATTCAATTCCGGTAATACTTTCTTTACCAAGCGGATAACGAATGACAAAACCATATTCCGTACAGTGTTTTTCAAGCCATATTCCCGCATCCGTTGCTCCAAAGCCTTCATTTAAGCCGGAATACTTATCTGAAACAATATCCAGGGCAAGACCAATTTCATGCTCACTGGCACCCGGGATTGTAACAGCCTGCGCCGTCAGATAATAAGCATCCATATAGGAATTTCCTTGTTTTATATAGTTTTTAACTTTTTTATCAAATAAATAATCTTGTCGGCTGCTCGGTCGGTAAGGTGAGCAAACAACCAGATTAATTCCATCTTCTTTCGCATCCTCAAACATCTTATTCAGTTCAGAAATGATCCTTCGATCACATTTCATTCGACCGCGCGGAGTGCTGATACTTCCAAGCTTTAATTCATAATCATCCGGTATCGGATGCTGTTTATTGACCAAAATCAAACGCCAGTCACCTGCTCTGAATTCTGAATAATCCACTTCTGACGAATCAATCTGTTGTTCCGTCTCTTCCGCGCCTTTTTCTTTTTGATTACTTTCACGAGATGCTTGTCCAATTGCTTGTTCTGCAGATTGCATTTTTTGTTCTGTAGTTTGTTCTTTAGCCTGTTCTTTTATTTGTTCTGATGTTTGATCCGAAAAAGTCTCAATAACAGCTTCGCCGCCTACAATTTCTTCTCCATAAAAATAATTCTGCAAAGCAGACCACGTCACACTGCAATTACAAACAAAAAGAAAAACAGCAAAAAAAATGATAAGCCATCTCTCAAAAAAACTCCCAAAAATACAAGACTTCTCTTTTGTTTTTTCTTTCATGCTTCCACCATATAAATCACATATTTAACATGCATTGATTATTCTATCATGTTTTTTGATTTTTAGCAGTTATTTTTTCTCACTTCTTAACCATTTCGGTTGTACAGCAAAAGTCAATTGCCAATTGTTTTATTAAAATCTCATTCATAGTTTTCTTCTTTATCATTCTTTCAAATTCTTTCAAATTTCATTTACTTTATCAAATCCGATTTACATCCTCTGTCTGCATGATGATTTCAGAATAATCCGGATATTCCCTTAAAAATCGGCTGATAATCTGCGGTTTATTCCAATAATGCATGGGGTAGATATGCTGTACATTAATCTTTTTCAAAAAGTAAAGCATTCCCTTTGCATAATCCTGCTCCTGTCTCGGGTCCAGTGGCAGAAAAGCTACATCCAGCGTACTGTCCTTGTCATTTTCTTTCAAGTAAGTATTCAACAAATCAATCTCATGGCGATAGTTTCCGGTCATTTGTTTATTATACTGTTCGCTTTCTCCTTCCCATACCCAGTCGTTTAAATCTCCTGCATGATAGATATTTCCTTCCGGACATTGCACCAAGAAAGCCACGCCGGCATCCGTAGAATGTAATGTTCTTAAAATTGTGTGGCACGGCAGTTCATAGGTTTCATGAAATCTAACCTTTTGAATCTCCACGTTGTCAGGATATACCTTAGGCGAAATATCTTTTGCAAGCACGGCAGTCACATGTTTCATTCCCATATTTTTCAAAAGAGAAAAGACCTCTTTATTGTAATGGTCTCTATGACTGTGACTGGCAAAAACCAAAATCTGCTTATTCGTATCTAAAGATGGCAAAGAGCCTTTATAATAATCAAACAGATAATAGCATTCTTTCGTTTCCACCAAAAATCCACTGTGATAAATATAGGTTATCTTCATTGTAAATTTACCTTTCTGCCAGTTCTTATATGTTCAATCTATGCCATTTGAAGTTTTATTTCAACTAAAATAAGCCCTCTGGGTTCGCTCCAACTCTGCAATGGAAACATAATGCTTTATATAGAATTCCTCATTTGTATTATCCATAAGCATTTCCCAATGTTCTTCATCCCATTTTTTCAATTCTTCAGGTGACATGGAAGCTCCTACGCCCCTGCATGCTCGCATTCTTCCATGCCATGCCTCTCTTGAAAAAGGAATATCTACACGAAACTCTTCCTGTGATATCAAATCAAAATACTCCATATATTCGTCCGGAACCCATACCGGATGTACAGTATCACCACAACCTGTCCACTTCGGATTGTATTTTAGGATAATCTCTTCACTTTTATAGGCAACTTGATCTTCATAGGGCAACCATCCCATATATAAAATCAGGAACTTGCCGTCCGGCTTAAGTATTTTGGCAAATTTGGGGGCAGTAATTTTATGATCCGGATACCAGATGCACTGGCAGGCAGTTATGACATCAAATGTTTCGTCCGGGAAATCCACATCCTCTGCTTTGCAGACAAAAAAATCAATATCCATGCCACTCTCTTTAGCAAGTATTTTTGCCTGTTCAATCTGGTTTTCTGCGATATCCGTTCCCGTCCATTTTGCTCCGTATCGATACATATTTCGTGGCAAAACTCCTGTTCCTGTACCAATATCAAGAACTTGCTGTCCGTCTTTGCACAGACCAAGTCTTAATATGTACTGATAAAATTCATCCGGATAAATATCCCGATATTTTGCATAGTCTGCGGAAGTCTTTCCCCAGTCAAAAGATTTTCCGTCATCTATGTATGAAATACTTTGTTTCTTGTCCATGAGTATTGCTCCTCATCATTTTTCTTTTTTGAGATTGTTAATTATATTTTGGTTTTGTCAAGTTTCTTTTAGGTTTATCAAATGTCTTTCGGGGTACATTTTTCGAACTCTGCCTGTGTTTACCCCGCCAGTATATTTTCACGGGATATATCCGGCTTATTTCCTTTTCCCTTGCTCCGTCATCTAGTTTCCGCGGGGTATTGTTTATACTTCCTTTGCCATAAAAATCACATGTTCGCAATGAATGAAATCGTTTTTCTCATAGAATTTTGGTGCCGGTGCATATCTATTGGTAGATAATGTTATCCCGGCAAGACCATGTTCTTTCACATATTCTTCAATCTTATGTAGCAGTACTGTTCCAATCCCCATTCTCTGTCTATCGGGTTTTACAAACATCTCTTCAACATATACTTCGGAATTATTCCACCATACCTTCTCATGTGCAAAGATTCCACCCAATAATTCACCATCTTCTTCTGCAACATATCCAACAAATTTTCTATACTCAAAAAAATCTATCAGATACTCTACGGCGGTTTTCTTATCCCATCTGCACATCCAAAGCTCGTTATTATAAACAGCGCACAATATTTCAGCACATTTCTCTATATCACTGGCCTTCATTCCTCTTACGTTCATCAATTTCATCCTTTCATTTGAGAACTATATTACTATATATTTTGCCCCATGATACCAACGGATTGCTACGCACTTTGCGCTCTCGCAATCCTAGTATCATTATAGTTAACGTCCGTTTTCTCGTCAAGTTGATGAATATGGAAACCAATATATTATTTTTGGAAAATGCTTATAAAAAATGCACCTATTCCCCTCTCACATAATCTACAATCGGATTGATATACTTTTTATCTGCTATGTCATAAGACTTTGAAAGCATCTCTCCCATGATTTTTTCCTGTTCGGTTGCATCCTTTTTCTTTCTTACCATGGATGCAAATGCCTTCATAGTCAATTTCATAGGCAGTTTCATCTTTTCATAGGCAATTCCACCCTGACAATAAAATGCCTTCGCATACTTACGCTCTTCGTCAGTCAATGCATTATGAAGAGCCACATCAACTTCCGGATTTTCATTGGGACTTGCACCCACACAGAAAAGTACCAGTTTTTTCTCCTTCCAGTCAGGAATACGTTGTGTAAACCATTCACTGTTTACAATTTTTCCGCCCATGGCCCAGCCACCATATATGATAACATCCGCCGTATCGAAATATTGAGCATCCTGCTTCTTGGCCTCCTCTAATGTGATGACATTTGCCTGCAGTTCCTCTGCCAACCAGTCGGCATATCGTTTGGTAAATCCTGTTTGTGATGAATAAACTATTATTGTTTTCATGATTTTTTTAAATTCCTTTCCATTTGTAATATTGTCTGTATTGTTGTAATAATCTGTTCTTCCGTTATCCCTTCATACATCTGATTCATTTTTATTTCACTAGCTTTGTCATTTTTATTGCAAAAATCCATACATTTTTTTGTTGTAACAATTCTCTGCTTTCTTCGATCCGTCTCGTCAGCCAGTATTTCTATAAATCCCTTTTTTTCTAATTTCAATAAAATCTGTTTGACATTCTGATGTGAACTTGCCATGATATCCGATAATTCATTTATGGTAGGATTGTCCTTGCATAAATTAATGCAGATGATGGCAAAAAACTGTTTCCAAGTAATCTCCTCAAAAAATGAATCCGCAACCGTCTGAAAACAATTATCAAAGGCACTAAGTAAACCAATTAAAAAGGTTCCCGGCGGCATCTGTCCAAATTCAACATTGCTATTTTGAACCATTGCATTATAATCCATAAAGCCCCTCCTTTTTTCTTATTTTTATAAAATAAATTATCTAAATGCATAAAACATAATTATGTACCACCAAATGCATTATCAAAATATAAACCGTTACCTATGCGCCACTTATGTAACATATTACCTATATGATATATGTAACATATTACATATTTATTGTCAATATAAAACATCTTTCCTTATTGCGACAGATTTAAAAATTCTATATAATGGATGAGTATAAATTGCAAATACCAAGATAAGAGTTAAAGAGAGGAAAACATAATGGCCGGTTCTATTTTCGGAAAACACTTTACAATACAAACATTTGGCGAATCACACGGAGAAGGTCTGGGAGTTGTTGTTGATGGTGTTCCCGCTGGTTTAGCTCTGTGCGAAGAGGACATCCAGACATACTTGGACAGAAGAAAACCCGGAAGTTCCCGCTATGCAACGAAACGTGCCGAGGGAGATCTGGTTGAGATTATATCCGGTGTATTCGAAGGAAAAACAACCGGTACTCCGATTGCAATGCTTGTGAGAAATACCTCACAGCGTTCCGGAGACTACAGTGAAATTGCATCCTATTACCGTCCCGGTCATGCAGATTATACCTTTGATGAAAAGTTTGGTTTTCGTGATTATCGGGGTGGCGGACGTTCATCCGGCCGTGAAACAATCGGACGTGTGGCCGGTGGCGCCATTGCCATAAAAATATTAAAAGAACTGGGAATTGAACTCTATGCATACACCAAATCCATAGGTCCCATTTCGATTCAATACGACCGTTTCGATAAATCTCTGATTACTCTCACACCGACTGCCATGCCGGACGCAAAAACCGATGCAGAGGCATCCGTTTTTTTGGAACAGTGTATGAAAGAAACTGATTCAGCCGGTGGCGTTATCGAATGCGTTATAAAAAATGTTCCCGCAGGTATCGGCGAACCTGTCTTTGATAAACTGGATGCCCGTTTGGGACAGGCGATTATGTCTATCGGAGCTGTGAAAGCTTTCGAAATCGGTGATGGATTTGAGGTATCACAGAAAAAAGGCAGTGAAAATAACGATTCTTTTGTTTTATCGGATGATGAGAAAGAGATTTGTAAAAAGACCAACCATGCCGGTGGAATCCTTGGTGGAATTAGCGACGGTGACGATATTGTTTTACGAGCACATTTCAAACCTACGCCATCCATTTTCAAAACCCAGCAGACAGTCAATAAAGACCTCAATGAAATCGATATCAACATCAAAGGCAGACATGATCCGATTATCGTTCCACGTGCAGTTGTTGTTGTTGAGGCTATGTCGGCTCTTACCGTTCTCGATCTCATGATGGAAAATATGAATTCACGTATGGACTATTTAAAAACAATATATAAGAAATAACGAATGTTGTACTGTTACGTTTTTATAAAAGTGAGAATGTGTTTGTAATAGAATATACAAATTTCACAGCTAAATATGATAAGAAAAACAAAAAAAGACGGAAGCCTGTAATTTTACAACGCTCCGTCTTTTTTAATTACTCTTCGCAATCCAGTTTGTGGAAAATCACACAATTGGGTCGATCGATTTTTAACTCTTTTCCATTCATCGCAATCACGCCCTTTGTGGTATCCACATGGAAAAATGTCATGGTATTTGATTCATGATTGAGGGAAACCAGATTTTTGTTATCCGGGAATAATGCTGCATCCTTGGGATATTCTCCACTGATTGGCAGACAGAATAACTTATTTAATTTCCCGGTCTTGTGATCAATCTTAAATAAAACAACACTGTTATCTCCTGCGGTAGAACTTAACAGATATTTTTCATCCTCTGAAAAATTCAATGCGCTGGCTGCAGATCCTCCGGCATGATAATGATTTAATGTAGGATAGGTAGCTATTTTATTAAATTCCGGATTACCATCAGATATTTCTTCATAAGAATATACATCAATATAATTCTTTATTTCATGAACAATATAAACAAATTTTCCGTCCTTTGTCATTTTGATATGGCGCGGTGCCGACTCCTGTTCACTTCTAATTACATCTACCAGTCGTAATTTACCGGTTTCGTGGTTTAACTGATAAATATTGGTGTGATCCATCCCCAAATCTGCAGCCATCAGATACTTATTGTCTCTGGTCATCTTCACACAACTGACATGTGGTCTGAAATTTCGCTCCGCAATACTTCCAAGACCTTTGTGAAAAATCTCATCAGTGATTGCTCCGACACCACCATCCTCATTCAACTTTAATACCGTAATTTTTCCATCATGATATCCCGCAACAAACAAAAATTGGTCTGTATAATCCGTTGATAAATAACATCCCCTCATTCCGTTAATGGATGCGTGATTAATCAATTCCAGACTTCCGTCTTTTAAAATCTTGAATGATTCAACTCCGAAGTCGGTAATGGAATACAAATATTTCTGGTTGTGTGAAATTGTCAAATAAGAGGAATTGGTAATCTCAACCTGCGATTTTTTTTGAAAACGTCCATTTTTGACATCCACATCATAAATGGTAATTCCATGATTATCATTCATTGTATAAGTGGAAACATAAGCTACATATTTGTCTTTACTACTCATTGGGTATCGCTCCGTTTCATATCTTATCTATTAGCCATAGCTGTTAAAAAAAGTATAGCATGTATCAAAAATCTTGTTAAGCAAAATTATTCATCTGACTGCATTTCACAGCAACGACTTGATCCGTCATTTCCTCTTTGGAAAGGCATTGTCTGCATTTGGTCAGGACGGTATTCTTTTTTACATCCGCAATCATTTTTGCGATCATCGTCCCTCCGGCAATCGTCGTCTCTCCTGCAATCACAGTCTCTCCTGAGACCACAGTCATTTCTGCGACCACAATCATCTCTGTCGTCACAGTCGCAGTGATTGTGATTGCAACAACATAACAAAATTAAAATCCACCAGATACTATTCATATTTTCACTCTCCTTTACCATAACCTATGCGAACTTTGTGAAAATGTGAATATTTACATAAGATTGTATCCGATATAAATGATTAAATATCATGATACCAACGGATTAATAAAATGTATGACCTTTTGACCCTGGTATCATATTTATATTTTTATTTATTTAAAATAACATGCTTAACAAACCAAAAAGTATTTTCTTCTCCCTCGTCTGCCAGCATTTTTAACAAAATATACAACTGCTTTTTGGTTTTGGGATGCATGGCGCAGTCAATTCCTTTTTTGAAATACTTAAGCGGCGCATCATCTGTATACTTGTCCTTTAAATATACTTTTGATGCAGCAATGCGATCCATCATCATTTCCACTACATAACGAACCGGCATCGGTGCCGGAGCCATACCGCCTTCTATTTCATGTGCACTGTAATCAATCCAGTATTCAAAATGATGTTTATTTCTTCCTTTATGATGTAACCAGGCAGAAGAATAACCAATATCCTCCCGTTCAGCATTATTTGGGCTCCGATCTCCCTGAAAATACTTTGCTCCAACCATAAATTCGGTAGGCGAAAACTTGGACAAATCATGACAAATTCCCTGTCTGTAAAGTCCAACCTTGAAGCATCCCTGCATAACCAGATATTTATGATAACAAATCGTCTTTAGATGTTGTAATGCTTTCATCTTTTTTCTCCATCAATGGTGTTTTACCGTTTTCTTTTTTGATACCAATACAGATTGCCATAGAACGTGGCGGCAATTTTATATGTTCTCCCCGTCCGTCTTTCTTTTCAAGATGCAGTTCCACCTTCGTATCCGGACAGGTTGATAAAGCAAATGTCCATTCTTCGTCATCCGGCAATGTCGGGAGGGCAAATTCATGATCAATCCAATGCGTATTATATGCGGCAAAAATGAAATTGTCCTCTGCTTTGTTACTTATCTTTACATCTTCTTTTATATCTGTATTTGCATTTGTCTCTGTATCTGACATGATATCTTTTTTAACAAACTTTCCGCAATACATAACCGCAAAATGGCGATTATAATTCTGCATTCCGGTATACCATGCCTGTTCGCAATGATACGATAAGTCCGGATAACCGGCAGAAAGGTAATCACTTTGTCTAAATGCCTCTTCCATATGCAAAATCGGATGCGCTTTACGGAAAGCAATCATTTTTTTTGTAAAATCCAATAATGCATTACCATAAGAAGTTTCTTTCCAATTGAGCCAGCTGATGGCATTATCCTGACAATATGGATTATTATTTCCGTCTGCCGTATTACCAAATTCATCGCCCGCAAGCAAAATCGGCGTACCCTGTGCGCTTAAAAGCAAAAATAGTGCATTTTTACTTTGCTGCTCACGCAAAGATAAAACGGCCTTTTTCCTCGTTTTGCCTTCAATACCACAGTTCCAGCTGAAATTATAATCACTTCCGTCCCGGTTTTCTTCTCCATTTAACTCATTGTGCTTGCGTTCATAAGAAACCAGATCCGCTAATGTGAAGCCCTGATATGACGTGATTTCATTTAAAACTGCATACTCACAAGGATTCTCTCTAAGCCTTCCCATTACGGTACGAAGCATATCTTCATCGCCCTTTAAATACTTACGCATATCATAAAGGAAACCACCGGAAATAACAGCCACATTTTTGTATTCGGAAACGGGTTCCAAAATCGTACCGTTTAACGATTCAAAAATCAGTTTGGTATGTTTTAAATACGGGTCGGTTGTAAGAAGCTTTATGGGGAGATTGCATCCCATCAGTTTAAAACCATCCAAATGATATTCTCTGACCCAGTATCTGCACACTTCCAGGATAAACCATTGTGGAATCTCCGATGGAAAATAAAAGTCAGCCAAAAACTCCAGCCCTTCTTTGTGAAAAGCCTTAATCAGATCTTTTAATTCCAAATCAGGCCGATTCGATGCAGAATAGGCTCTTTTTGGAGCAAAATAATAACCGTCCGTATACCCCCAGAAATTCACTTTATACTTCCATGCATTTTCTTCCTGGTCAAGATAAGGTAGCAAATTATCCTCTATCTGTGAAAATAACGGATTATAAATAACATCATCAAATTCATAAATCGGCATGGTCTCGACTGCCGTAATCCCCAGTTCTTTTAAATATGGGATTTTTTCTTTTAAACCGGAAAAGGTTCCCTTTGCCGATACACGAGATGACGCATGTTTGGTAAATCCGCGCATATGAATCTTGTAAATAATTGTATCATGATATGGTGTTTCCGGCATTTTATCATCTTCCCAATCAAAGGGTTCGGAAATAAACTGAGATACAACATCACAATGCTTTATTGTCGCATCACCGAATTTGGAAGACGCTTTTACCAGACGAGCATTTTTATCAGCGACTGGTTCATCATCCGCAAAAAATTGATATTCAAAATTGTTATATGGAAAATCCGGAAGAAAAACACAATACAATCCATTTACCAGATATTCCGGTGTAAACAAAATCTTATATTCTTTCTTAATCCTGTTATTATTTACATGCAGGATGATCCCGCTATTCTTTTTTCCTTTGATGTCACTGACAATTGATATTCCACCGTCTACTCTGTGCACACCCAGCGGATACAATTGCCCTTTTATGATACGTAAGCTTTCTTCCACTATTTTTCTCCTGTGTTTTGGATCTATTATAATCATTTTTACTATTATCACATAAAAATAATCAGTTTATTATAGCATATTTCTCATATACACTCTACTTTTGAATCAAGTGAAATTGATTTATCATCAATATTTAGAAACATAATATCTTTACTTGTAAAGCATTGCTTGGGCATGGATAAATTATAATGTGCTATATAAGAATTTCCATGTAAATCTGTAATTCTTAATTGTCCCGTAGTTTCAATTTCTTCCTTTTTGCATACTAAAGTAGTTTTTTCACCATATAAAACCTCCAATACATTTATTGTTTTAAAATCTGTAATTGTATTCATATACTTTGTCACCTCTCATTTATATGCATTTGTCTACGAGCATCTTTTAATTTAATTTTACCCTCATGAAGTCTTAAAAGTCCATCTTTTATTAAATTTATTCTCTCTTCCATTGATAAATCCGGTGCAAATCTAGCTGCCCGAATACTAGCTTGAGCCTCATCAATATAACGATTAGTACATTCAAAATCTCCAATCCATGCTTCATAATGACCAATTATTTCATGGGCAATTGCACCTCTATATGAAATTGATGCATTTGGAGTAGTAGGTGTATCTGTCGGGTACACATCAGTACCAATTACCAGCCTGCAATATTTCTCACCTTCTGATACAAATACAAAAGCAGTATTACTGTATTCTGAAAATGAAATATCATGCTTAAATCCTAGCAGTTCAATATATTCCAAACATTCCTTTCTTTGTTCATATGTTAATTTAGCTTCATTTCTTTTTCCATTTGTATAAATATGCTTCATATATCTCCTTTTATAATATATCAAATGATACAAATTATTCAATAATATGATGATATCTGGGTAAAAAGGTCATACTTTTCATGCTCGCATGAAAAAGTGTAACTTGGGATCTATGTTTCCATATACTTTCTCCAAAACTTATGCTACAATTTTCAAAACAGATGAAAACACATGGAGGGAAATAACATGGCTGATGAAAATAAAATTGAAGAAATTGATGGGGAAGAAATGATCGTTACTCTTGAACTTGATAACGGAAGTGTAGATTGTGCGGTTGTAACTATTATCACGGTGGAAGATAAAGATTATATTGCACTGATGCCCCTTGACGAAAACGGCGAAAACGAAGATGGTGAAGTCTGGTTTTACGGCTATAAAGAAAATCCGGATGATCCCAACGAAGAACCGGAATTAATCTATATTGAAGATGATGCAGAATATGAAAAAGTGGAAGAAGCATTTGATGAGTATCTGGATAACTGTGAATTCGACGAATTAATCTAGTTCTCTCAGACCATCATTTGAGCATATTATCTTGCTTAACAATTTTGCCTATTCATTTTTCTTATCAATTAATTCCTGCAAAAACGGAGAGCCGATCTGACTTGTATCACGCAAAAGCCAGAGGCTCTCCTTTGCTCTGGTACATGCTACGTAAAACATCCTTCTTTCTTCTTCTAAATCTTTTTCGGTCAGCATTCTTCCATGCGGTACTTTTCCATATTCCAGATCCGGCAGATAAACCCGGTCAAACTCTAAACCCTTCGATGCATGATAAGTCATCACAAAAAAGTTTTCTGTCATTTGTACAGACTTTTTATCTGTCTCGTAGTCTCTTTTCAATTCTTCCAGACTATTACAGTTTTTCAATTTTCCCACAAAAATAGCAAATGCATTATCTTCGATTTTTCTGTAATCATTTCTTTTCACATTCTCCTTATAATATGTTTCATAGCCCATGGCTTTATAAATATATCTTGCCTGCCCCGGTAAATCCAGTTTTTTTACATATTCCGTCTGCATTTCCAATTCTGCCAGACGTTGGGTAATCCATGGTTTATCGATTAATCTTTTTTTCAAAAGAGGAAAACTGACAACCGGCTCTGCCAATACTCCAAAAGGAATATATCGCACCGGCTTATTCATAATTTTTAAAAAATCCGAACGTTTTTGTCCACAATTGATAAACTGCAGATAAGCTAGCATATCCAACGCCAATATCCGGTCCTCGCATTCCTCTGATGCCATATTTTGATAGGCATAGGCAAGATGATTGGTTCTGGTTAAAACAGCCTGTGTTTTTTGCGGATATTGTTTTTTATAATGTTGGATTTCATTTCGAATTGCAGATAACACTTCTTTCTTTGATGGCTTTTGTAAAAGACGAATGCTGTTATCTTCCCGATTAATTGCAACAATACGCTTATCAAACCTATTTTTGTTGTGTGAAATTAAATGCATGGATGCTTCCACGATATCTTTATGACTTCTGTAATTACAGGATAAACATATGGTTTTTGCCTGATAATCCTGCACAAATTTTTTCATCAGCTCCGGATTGGAACCACGAAATGAATAAATCGCCTGATCATCGTCTCCCACCGCAAAAATATTCTGATTTTTACTTAAGAGACGGATGGTTTCATATTGTATTTGGTTAATATCCTGAAATTCATCAATCAATATGTGTGAAAAGCGATTTTGCCAATATTCTCTTAAACGGACATCCTGTTTCAATTGTTGATAACATAATTTAATCATATCGTCAAAATCGAGTTTCTGATTATCCTCAAGCCATTCTGCATATAATTTATAAACATTTTGATATTTTTCTGATAAAATTCCCGTTCTTTCACTATCTATGTTTTCTGCATTTGTTTTCATATTTATTTTGTATGTATTGTTTGCATCATCGTCCGTATTCTTTAGATCCGTAAAACATGAATTCTTATAAATACTGATTTCTTTGATACAGTTTTCTGTTTCCTGCATAAGATCGGCATTTTTTTCAAAAAAATCTTCTTTTTGGATAATCTCTTTTATAATGGATATTCGTTCCTGGTCGGTTGCCAATTGATAGGTTCTATTGGGATTTGATAATTTCAGAATATGATAGAAAATCGAATGAAAGGTTCCGAACTGCACATAAGAACATGGTTTATAAGCTGAAGTCGCCCGATTTTGCATTTCCAAAGCCGCAGCTTTTGTAAAAGTAATTACCAAAATATTGTTTGGGGGAATTTTACACTCAGATATGAGATGTATAATGCGATGTGTGATGACATAAGTTTTGCCGGAACCGGGTCCTGCTAATACTAACAGTGGTCCGGTTCCGAACTGAATTGCCTGTTGCTGCTCTTTATTGTGCATTAGTGAGCAGTTCTATTCCTTTTTTTATACGTGCAAGGGATTCTTCCTTGCCGATAATTTCCATGATTTCCGTAGCACCGGCAGGTGTCATCTGCTTGCCGGATACAGCGGTACGGATTGGCCAGAGCACATATCCGTTTTTATATTCCTTTTCTGCCACAAAAGCAGAAATCGTTGCATAGATACTGTCATTGGAATAATCATCCAGTGCTTCCAGCACAGGTAATATTTCTTGTAACACCTGCAACGAAGATTCCGTATTCGTCTTCATCTTTTTATGTGTATACATCGCAACATCATATTCCGGTAACTCTTCAAAGAAATCGATCAAAGCCGGGATATCCGGGAAAATTTCAATACGCGTCTTTAGCATTTCTGCGATTTTTTTCACATCCAGATCCTTTTTAATCACCTGTCTGATATATGGAAGTGCTCTTTCATAGAAACGGTCAAAATCCATGGCCTTGATGTATTCCCCATTCATCCATTTGAGTTTGCCAAAATCGAAAACCGCCGGTGATTTGGACATATGATGATAATCAAAGGCCTTAATCAATTCATTAAGTGACATGATTTCCTGATTATCTTCCGGGCTCCAGCCGAGCAATGCGACAAAATTGACAACTGCCTCGGATACAAATCCCTGCTCAATCAAATCTTCATAAGAAGAATGTCCACATCTTTTGGATAATTTATGATGTTCTTCATCCGTAATCAGCGGACAGTGAACGTAAATGGGAACTTCCCAGCCGAATGCCTCATATAACAGATTATATTTGGGCGAAGAAGATAAATATTCGTTACCTCTGACAACATGCGTGATTCCCATCAAATGATCATCTACAACATTGGCAAAATTGTAGGTAGGAAAACCATCTGATTTAATTAAAATCATATCGTCTAATTCGTTATTATTTACGGTAATATCTCCATAAATATCATCGTGAAAAGTTATGGTTCCTTCCGTCGGAACGTTTTGTCTGATAACATAAGGCTTGTTGGCAGCAAGATTTGCTTCTACTTCTTCTTTAGAAAGAGAAAGACAATGCTTGTCATATACATTAATTTCTTTGGTTTCACCATTTTCTAACTGAATGACTTTATGGCATTCTTCCAGTCTCTCTTTATCGCAGAAACAATAATACGCCTTTCCTTTTTCTACAAGCTCTTTTGCATATTTCAGATATAAGCCCTGAGCCTGACGTTCACTTTGAACATAAGGACCATAACCCTTGTCTTTGTCGGGACCTTCATCATGTATCAGTCCGGTAGCAGATAAAGTACGTTTAATAATATCAACGGCTCCCTCTACTTCTCTTTCCTGATCTGTATCCTCGATACGCAAAATAAAATCTCCGCCTTCATGCTTGGTAATCAGATAAGCATAAAGAGCAGTTCTTAAATTACCCACATGCATACGTCCGGTAGGACTTGGTGCAAAACGGGTTCTAATCTTTGTCATTATTCTATTTCCTCCTGTTTCATGGCATCCATAGATGGTATTTTCACATCCGACTCTGCCTTAAATGTATTGACTGCTTTTGTAGCCTGCGGAATTCCGATACAGGTTCCCGCACCGGCAACACATCCTCCCGGACATGCCATACCTTCAATCAGGCAACCGTTCTTTTTGCCAACCTTCGCCAGCATTAAAATCTTTTTACATTCTGCAAGACTTTCCGCATGTTCGATATTGACTTCAACATCCGGATAATATTCTCTGATGACGGATTCGATTGCACTTGCAACACCTCCGGCTACACCATAACCTCTTCCGGCTCCGGTAGCACCATCCAAAACTTCGTCATCTTCTATCTCTGATAAAACAATGCCCTTTGCTTCAAATATTCCGCTTAATTCCTCAAAGGTAATGACAAAATCCACATCAGAACGAACGGTTCTGCGGGATGCTTCCAGCTTTTTGGACGCACAAGGTCCGATAAAAACAATTTTAGCATCGGGATGTTCTTTTTTGATCACACGGGCAGTTGCAACCATTGGCGTCAATTCATTGGAAATATTGCCAATGGTTTCCGGGAAAAATTTCTTGGCAAGCATGGACCAGGAAGGACAACAGCTGGTCAATAAAAATGGCAGTTCTTTTGTTGCAACCTTTTCCACATAATGATGTGCCTCAGCCATCGCTCCCATGTCTGCACCGATAGCTGTCTCATATACATCTGCAAAGCCAAGCATTTTTAATGCTTTTTTTAATTTATTAGGTGTTACATCAGGACCAAACTGACCGACAAATGCGGGAGCAACCTGTGCAATAATCATGGCACCGCTTTGAATTGCCCTAATCAGCTGGAAAATCTGTGACTTGTCGGCAATCGCACCAAATGGGCAACTTACCATACATTGACCGCATGATACGCACATATCACTATCAATACATGCTCGTCCATAGGTATCGTTTTTAATCGCATTGACTCCGCACGCAGCCGCACATGGACGAACCTGATGCGAAATTGCGTCATATGGGCACACGGCCTTACATTTACCACATTTAATACATTTTTCCGGATCAATATGTGATTTTCCATGAATCATGGAAATCGCACCTCGCGGACAAACCTCACGGCAGGGATGAGCCGTACATCCCATGCAACGATCCGTAATAATATAAGAATTTTCCGGACATTTATTGCACGCAGACGGAATAACCTGCATCAGCGGTGGCTCGTAATATTTTTCTGCAATATTACTTTCCTCAACACCCTCAGACACATGAACCGGTGCATTTTCCGGACGCAAAGACATTCCCATTGCCAGACGAACACGCTCCCTTACGATTGCGCGCTTGCGATATACATCATCTGTACTATCCGGATCAATATTATCAACAATTTTATAAGGAAGTGCTTCCATATCATCAATCAGATTGGTTGAATCATATGCCAGCTTAGCAACTTCTTTAAATATTCTTTTTCGTGATTTACGAACTTCAGTATCTATCCCTCTCATGCGAGACCTCCTACATTCGTTAATATTTTGACACAAACACAGCAGAAAATCAAGACGCCCAACATAAAAAACTGCCAGGCAAAAACCTGACAGTTTAAATCTAAATTATTCTGATATTAAATATAAGTTTATATAAATATACTTAGAAAATGCTAACCAGCTTTTTCTTTTCTTCAATATATTCTTCCTCACTCAGAATACCATTGTCACGTAATACTTTTAATTTCTTGATTTTTGTTTCAAATTCAGATAAATCTTCTGCCATTCCTGATAATGCTACTGTTGAAACATCTTCTACTTTTTCAACAGGTGTAGGTATTGAAACAGGTGCAGAAGTCGTTACAGGTGCAGAAGCAGCTGAAGCTGCCGGTGCAGAAGAACCTCCCGCAGGTGCAAGACCTTTCTGCTGGCGAATACGATCTGTCAGGGTCTCAGCTTTTGTCTTTGCATCATTGATTGCAGCCTTTAAGCCTGCCATATCATCCAAATTGGGAAGATACAGATATCTTGTAAATTTCGTAGCAGGATTTTCAATTGTAACCATAATTGCTTTTTTACCTGAATATGTAGTCTCATCAACTGATTTAACATTTAACAAATAATGAGATACGTTATCAACTCTTGTATTTAATGCTTTTGGATTGTCAGACATAGGTAATCTTCCACTGATACGAAGATTTGAAACCGCAACTCTTAAATCTTCTGCTTTACCAATCAGACCAGCTTTAAAAGACCATTCTTTCTGAAACATGATTTTCTCAAGTCTGATACACTGATTACAAACCTCACCAGCTGACTCACCGCCACAGATTAAACATTTCATATGTGTTCACTCCCTATTGCAATTATTTTAAATCTCACTAATCTGGATTTATATACTACTATAATTATAATCATGGAATAAAAATTTGTAAACAACAAAGTTAGAATATTTTCAAATATATGATTAAAAATTAAGTATTATGTTAAGTTTATCACAAGCTCCTCTTTTATGCAAGAAAAGGGGGAAGATTTTGTTTCACATTTCGTCTATTCTACATAAATTATTAATAAAACGATATCGAAAGGAAAGGTTATGAAAGAAACCGATTTTTTCAAAAACAAAACAGAGTTTCCGGTAGGAATGGCATATGTTCCCTGGCAAAACATGGAACAGGTTTATGAAAATCTGGAAGAAGCTTTTGCAATCGGAACACTGTTTCCGGAACTCACCAAACCCTTCGAAGGGAGGCGCAGAAAATGATATATTCCGATCCTATGACCAGTCCCAATAGAGCAAGACAACAAAATATACTAAAAGAAATATCCATGGTTGATTTCGCCATCGTGGAATTGAGCGAATATCTGGATACTCACCCGGATGATGAAGACGCCGTATCCTATGTCAAACAATATATGACTATTTTACGTAAGTTAAAAGAAGAATATGCATCATTATATGGCCCTCTTACTCTTTATGATTCAACTTTTTCCAGCAATAAAAACTGGGGCTGGGCCAAAATGCCGTTACCCTGGGAAGGAGGTATGTGTTAAATGTGGAACTATGAAAAAAGACTGCAATTTCCCATTGATATTAAAACTCCCAATGCAGAAATTGCAAAAGTAATCATTACACAATATGGTGGACCGGATGGTGAACTTGGTGCATCCATGCGCTATCTTTCTCAACGCTATACCATACCCTATAAAGAAGTTGCCGGATTATTGACCGATATTGGAACGGAAGAACTGGCGCATTTTGAAATGATTGGTGCCATTGTTTATCAGCTTACCAAGAATTTGAGTATGGAAGAAATTGAAAAACAGGGATTTTCACCTTATTACGTGGACCACACGCTGGCACTTTGGCCGCAGGCGGCAGGTGGTATACCGTTTAATGCATGCGAATTCCAATCCAAAGGAGATGTCATTACTGATTTGACCGAAGATCTGGCTGCCGAGCAGAAAGCCCGCACAACTTATGACAACATTCTGCGACTTGTTAAAGATCCGGAAGTCTGCGCTCCAATCCGCTTTTTACGTGCAAGGGAAATAGTACACTTCCAGCGTTTCGGAGAAGCATTACGAAGAGTTCAGGAAAATCTTGATCCTGTCAACTTCTATCAATATAATCCCGAATTTGATACAAATCCAAATAGATAAACATGAGAAAAAAGCCAGATTAGGGCGGATTTCGAATGTTTATCTATTGTGAGAGCACAAAGTGCGTAGTAATCCGTTGATACCATGATTAAAGGGTTATACTTTTCATGCTAACATGGAAAGTATAACCCTTTTTTATCATTCATGTTCAAATCTCTATTAATTCCAAATCCGGAATTGTATATTCTTTTTTCGCCTTTATTGTTTCGGAAGGATAACTGGTTTCCTCTAATATTTCTATATTGGAAATCCATGACATCATTCCTTTGTTTTTAAGCAGATACTGAACCTTTCCATAAAAAATAGTATTGGGATTATTGTTTTTCCCACGTTTATTGTTTCTGCCCTTTTTGTTTTGATTTTCAGCATGCTGAACAGCTGATGCGTATAATTTGCGTTGTTGCGCCGCATAATTATCGGAACTCACAACCGCAAAACTGTTTTTTGAAACAATATAAATCGTATGATCTGCATTTTTTTTATTGATATAATCCAAAACTTTCACGCACATACTCCTCTTTTGCAGGTTGCTGATAAATGTAGTACCCTTATGATAAAACCTGTCACCACATGGATGTTCTTTTACGGATACCCAAGTGGGATGCCCGATGTCAAAACCGAACAATAAGAGTTCGGTTACGAATACCAAAGTGGACCAGACGGGAGTCGAACCCGTGTCCAAAAGCCTATTCCCTGTCCTTCTACTATCATAGTCTGTTTTTTGACATTCCCTTGATCAAACGGGAACAAACACCCTTTTGACTTTGGTAGCTTCATAATACGCCCATGACCGCAAAGCTTAAGCCATGTCGTTTCCTACATAGTCGATGCCCGCATCTTAAAGTGTAGGTGCCCTAAGTCGGACAGCTGCCAATTAGGCAGCGTATGCTAAATTATCTTCAGCGTTTATATTTATTTTTGCCATTTAACGCATTGCATGCGGATAGCTTCTCCAGCTGCAAAACCCCTGTCGAAACCTTTACTGGCCCTAATATGAAATTGTATCATCAGAGATAATCCCTGCGTTTTAAAATATAACTGAAACAACATTGTAAGTCAACCTGTTTCTAAGAATTAGACTACAAGTTTACTTATTTTTTACTATGAAAACCGGATATTGCAATTAAAGCAAATACAATTATAAGTTACGTATTTTAAACTCTCTTTCTGTTTCCCTTCGTAAATCCTTTTTGGCGATGTCTTCACGCTTGTCATAGAGTTTCTTACCTCTTGCAAGACCTATCTCCACTTTCGCTTTTCCGTCTTTAAAATAAACCTGAAGCGGAACGATGGTATATCCCTTTTCAGACATTTTTCCGCCCAGCTTACGGATTTCTACTTTGTGAAGAAGCAGTTTTTTAATCCGTAACGGATCCTTGTTGAAAATATTGCCCTTTTCATAGGGGCTGATATTCATACCGTAAATAAATGCTTCCCCATTTTCAATTCGTACAAAAGCCTCTTTAATACTGCATTTTCCCATGCGTAGTGATTTTACTTCCGTGCCGTGCAGTTCAATACCGGCCTCATATTTTTCATCAATAAAGAAATCATGGTATGCTTTTTTATTGTTTGCTACCAGTTTCAAGGATTCTTTTGCCATTCCTCTTCCTCCTCATCATACAGTAAAAAATCAACCGTATTTGAAACAAAATCAACATCATTTACTATAACTTCGACGGTCTGACCGAGTTTAAATGTCTGTTTTGTCTTTTCTCCGTATATTTCATAATTCGTCTCATCAAAAATATAGTAATCACCCGGAATTTTGGAAATATGAATCAGTCCTTCAACAGTGTTATCCAATTCCACGTAGATTCCCCATGCTGTCACACCGGAAACGACACCTTTATAATGTTTGCCAATCCTCTCTCCCATATACTGGGCTTTTTTACACTTCTCGGTTTCTCTCTCCGCTTCATCAGCACGTCGTTCCAATTCGGAGGATTTTTTACAAACAGTATCGAGAATGCTCCGGTAGTGTTCCATCCGTTCCTCTGTCAGCCGTCCTCGCAGATATTCTTTGATAATCCTGTGAATCTGCAAATCCGGATAACGGCGGATAGGTGAAGTAAAATGACAGTAATATGGACATGCCAGTCCAAAGTGTCCGGTACAATCCGGCGAATATCTTGCCTGCTTCATGCTGCGTAGTGTCAGGCGGCTGATTAAGTTTTCTTCTTCCGTTCCTTCTATGGAAGCCAACAGCTTTTGCAATTCTTTCGGATGAATTTCATCCTGTGACGATTTCAGATGATATCCGAAATTGGAAATAAAAAGTGCCAGTTTCTTTATTTTTTCAGGATCCGGCGATTCATGTGTCCGGTAGACAAACGGCGTCTCAAGCCAATAAAAATGTGAAGCCACGGTTTCATTGGCTATCAACATAAAATCCTCAATCAATTTTGTGGCAACATTCCGCTCATACGGCTTAATATCTGTCGGTCTGCCCTCTGAATCCAAAATAATCTTACTTTCTTCAAAATCGAAATCAATGGATCCCCTTTTCTTACGTTTGTTTCTAAGAATGGCAGCAAGCTTAGCCATTTCTTCAAACATCGGGACAAGGTCACGGTATTCTTCGCAAAGAGCCTTATCATGATTTTCCAGAATATCCGCAACCACGCGATAGCTCATACGTCTGTCTACGTTAATCACAGTTTCTTCGATCCGGTAGTCCACCACTTCACCTTTTTCATTGATATCCATCAGACAGCTTTGTGCCAGTCTGTCCTCTTTTTCATTCAGGGAACAGATTCCGTTTGATAAGGTATGCGGAAGCATCGGAATAACCCTGTCTACCAGATATACACTCGTTCCTCTCTTCAAAGCTTCTCTGTCCAACGCGGAGTTTTCCTGTACATAGTTGGACACATCCGCAATGTGAACACCTAAGTGATATCCATTTTCATCCACGGTAAGACTGACTGCATCATCCAAATCCTTGGCATCCTCTCCATCGATGGTAACCATTAAAACATTTCTTAAATCCAGTCTGCCTTCCATATCAGCTTTTGATACCGGATTAGATACCCGGACAGCCTGATTCAATACTTTTTCCGGAAATTCCATAGGCAAATCAAAGCCTTTTACGATTGAAAGGATATCGACCCCGGGATCATTGATATGACCAAGTATTTCGGTAATCTTTCCTTCAGGATTTTTATTATCTTTTCCATAATTCAGAATTTCAACAACAACTTTATGACCATCAACGGCACCGTTTGTATGTTCTTTTGCAATAAAAATATCCTGCGCAATCTTTAAATTATCGGGAACAACAAATCCGAAATTCTTCTGTTTTTGAAAAATACCGACGACGGATGTCACAGACCTTTCTACTATCCGGATAACTTCTGCTTCCTGTCTTTTCCCACGCTTCCCCGGCAAAAGACGGATTGTTACCTTATCCTGATGAAAAGCACCATTTACTTTGCTCTCCGGCACATAATAATCTTCATCATGCCCTTCTACCTCAACAAAACCAAAACCTTTTGCATTGGAAATAAATGTACCGGTTAATATCTTTTCCTCGGGTTTAATATATCTACCTCTTTTTGTCAACTGCAAACGGTTTTCCACAAGAAGTTCTTCCAAAGCTCTTTTAAATTCGGTCCGGTCGTCCGGATCAACCTGAAGCATGATTGCCAGCTCTTTTTCCTTCATGGGAACATAGAGTTCACTTAAAACAAACTGTTCAATTGTCTTTTTTCTTTCTTCAAAATTTTTCATATCTTTTTCCTACTAAAAAAGCACTCTTAATGAAGAGTGCTTTTGTCTAAAACAGGTTTAAATTTAATACCACCGAAAATACCATAAACAAGACAGCAGAAATTGTCGTAAACATAACTAACTTGCCTTCCTTGGATCTGCCTTTGTTTTTGGACCAATAACTTTCGTTACCTCCACCGATGGCTCCCAGCCCCTGTGATTTGCCTTCTTGCATTAATACAAATACTAATAAAAATATACAGTCTATAATATAAAGAATCGTTAAAACTAAACGTAATGTACTCATTGATTGACCTCCTTATGTCACACAAAGGTAATCATAGCATATCAAACTTATAATTTCAAGGACTAATTTATGAAACATTGTCACATTGTCACAGGTACTGATTTATGAAACATTGTCACACAATATTTTATGAAACATCGTCACAATAAAACAAATCATATGATGAAATGAAAATGTTCAAATTAAGAACCGCATCATATGATATTCCATATATTTTACATAACTTTGTTCATAAATCGATCCCATTCCATAATCGTCCGCTCACAAGAAATATCAATCCAATAGGTATCATCCTCATTTAAATCAATCCCAACCTGATATACATAACCGCTGTCACTTTCGGACAAAGCAACCACATCATATAAAGCAACTTCTTTACACTTTTTAAGAAGTGCATCAATATTGGTCAGCAAAACAGGTTCATCGGCTTTTTCTTCTAATAAATTACCATTTGCATCGTAGTATTTATATCCTTCTTTTACTACATTGGTAATACTGGCGCCTACAAACCGCAGATTTGCCATATCCACAAATCGATCCACACACTCTTCATTATTCGGATTATTTCCCTTAACAATCAATCCCTTCAATACTAATGTTACACAACCGGAACTAACCTCAATATCCATAATAGTAACTTCTTCAAAGTTAAAATAGCGTAAATTGTTTTTGGTTTCAAATCTCATAATACAGAACTCCCTTTCATGTGTGCTTTGCGAAGTTTTATTTTAGCATAGTTTCCGCAAAGATTCCATAACCCTTTGTCGGATCATTGACAAAAACGTGAGTTATAGCTCCAATGAATTTACCATCTTGCAAAATTGGTGAACCACTCATTCCCTGAATAATTCCTCCCGTTTTATTAATCAGTTCGGGATCCGTAACTTTAATTACCAGTCCTCTGTTTCCTTCGCTCTGACTATAATCAATATTCGTTATCTCTATGTCATATAAATTCCATTCATCTCCGGACATAAAAGCCATCTGGGCATCCCCAAGACGGATTTCCTGTTTTAATGCAACCGGATATTTATCTATCGATTCAAAATCCACCACCGTTTCATCTTCTATTGCCTTTCCATAAATACCATTGGCCGTATTTTTTTCTATAGATCCGATTTTAGCACTATCTAAAAAGCGAATGACACCGGATATTTCTCCCGGTTCACCTGTCGTACCTTTTTTTACGCTTACAATTTCTGTTTCATACAGACCTCCATAGTCAATGTCTAAAAGCTTCGCCGTATCAATATCATTAATGCCATGTCCCAATGCGCCAAAATCACCATCTTCATCTACATAAGTCAGTGTGCCGATTCCCTGCGCCGAATCCCGCACCCAGACGCCAATCTGATATACACCTTCCAAATTCAAAACCGGCGAAACCTCCACCTGACTGATTTCTCCGTTTCTACGAATGGTTAGTACAACAGGATTCCCTTGCGATTCCCGGACCAGATTGATGATATCATTTTTTAAACTGACAGCTTGTCCGTTAACTTCCAAAATATAATCACCAGCCTGCAAAATATGATTACAGGGACATTCTTCCGTTGTCGGTGTGGTTTTTACATTACCAAGTCCTGCCACTAAAACTCCTTCCGATTTCACATAGATACCGACCGGACAGCCAATAGGATACACATACATATCCTCAACAACCTCAAGTTTGATATCCTTTAACGGAAACATTCCAAACAGCTTAATCTTCCAAATATATTGTCCATGCTCTGATTTCTTCTGATTTTGATAAGATATCAATTTATCGTTCTCATTTAATGGCTTTTGTGTATTTCCAAATGTCTCGACAGCCGGCACATTTTCTGTGATTTCTCCGGTAACCGGCAAAGAAAATTCAAATTCTTCCACGGTTCCATCCTTTAAATAGATGACATCCGGAATTTGGCGATAGAACAGATACTCAAAAAGAACAATGCCCATACAGACCGAACAAATAAAAGCAATATATAAACAAATCTTATATTTCTTCATAAAAACACCTCATGTATTAATAACAACATAAAATTGACAAAAAAAAGAAGGAGATTTATTCTCCTTCTTTAGTGTTTCAATGTTTTGATTTTTTACTTTAGTATTGTTTTGTCTGCTTTGCCATATTTTTCATTTCCAATGCATTTTGTAAAACAGCATCGGTTAATTGATCGGTTCCCAATAATCTTCCGATTTCGGCAATGCTTTCATTTTCATCCAGTTTTTTTACAGTTGTGCTTGTCCTTTCATCGGAAGTTGTTTTTTCAATGCAAAAATGGACATCTGCCATCGCAGCGATTTGCGGTAGGTGTGTAATGCAGATGACCTGATGATGATTTCGTAAAACGGCCAGTTTTTCCGAAACTTTCCATGCCGTCTTTCCGCTGATGCCGGCATCAATCTCGTCAAATACAAGCGTTTCCGTCTGATCTTTATCTGCAAAAACAGATTTAAAAGCAAGCATGATTCTTGATAATTCACCGCCACTGGCAACAGTTGACAAGGGCTTTAACGGTTCACCGCAATTTAAAGAAATCATAAATGTAATATAACTGCATCCGTTCTTTTTCATTTGATTTTCTCTGTATTCACAGTCAACGGCAAACTGACATTGTTCAAAGTTGAGTTCGGCAAGTGCCTGAATCATTTTATCGGACAATTCCTCAGCCATTTTCACTCGCATCTTGTGCAGTTTTTTGGAATAGCTTTCATATTCAGTCTTTATCTGCTCTAATTCTTTTTGCTTATCAATAAGGTATTGTTCCCGATTCTCAATCTGCTCAATTTTTTCGGATAAACGCTCTGCATATTGCAGAATATCTTCCAGTGTTTTTCCATATTTATCTTTGAGATGATTAATCAGATTCAGCCGCTCAGTCACAGCCACTAAGTCACCGTTCTCCAATCCAAAACGATCCAGATAGCGGTCTAAAAAATGACTGCAATCCTGCAAACTGTTCTCAACGTCCGACAGTTGTTCAAAAACATCAGCTAACTCCGTATCATAATCCTTAACCTGACTTAAATCGCGAAGTGCCAAAGAAAGACTGTTTAAAATGCCTTGATTAGAACTGCATAACACTTCATGGGCATTACCGACACTATCTTCAATTTTTTTAGCATTAGATAAGCGTTCATATTGTTCCTGCAGTTCTTCGTCTTCATGAAGTTTTAGTTCAGCTTTCTCGATTTCATCCAATTCAAATCTGGCAAAATCCAGTTCTCTTTCCCGGTCTGTATCCTGTCCCTCCAACTCAAACAACTGCTTTTCCAAAGCTTTGTATTCCTGATATAAAAGCTTTGTTTTTTCCAAATCCTCTAAGATACCATCCATACAATAAGCATCCAGCATTTCTTCCTGGACAGAAGCTTTTAGTACAGCCTGATGTTCTCTTTGACCATGAATATCAATTAATAGTTCCGCCACAGACTGCATTGTTTTTTGAACAACCGTTTCGCCGTTGATTTTACAGACACTTTTGTTCGGATATATTCTTCTTTGCAAAATCAGAATATCATCTTCACAATCAATATCCAGATTATGTAATTGCTCTCTCTGAGCTTTGCCGGGAGAAAAAGACAAAGTAACGGACGCATATTCCGCTCCCTGTCTGATCAGACTTTTATCCGCCTTTGCTCCAAGTGCCAATTGCACCGATGATAACAAAATGGATTTTCCGGCACCGGTTTCTCCGGTCAGAATATTCAGTCCTTTTCCAAATTCGACCTCAGCAGCATCAATTAAAGCTACATTTTTTACCTGTATACTATCTAACATCCTTTATCTCCTTATCTTTGCATCATCTCTCCCAATTATGAATCTGCGTAAGATAAATTAAAAGTGCTTTTCATACTCACTGATGTAACGGGAATTTCTCATTGATTTGCAATATCCACAATCCCCGAACATCATTTTATATGAAATCAGCCAAAAAGAAAAACTATTTTAATCGTTAAATTTTTTATTTAATATTTCCAAAAAACTGACATGACTTAACCGGATAAACTGCGTAACTTTCTCGGATTTTGTGATTTTAATCTCATCTCCGGTCATCAGATTCCTTGTTACGGAGCCGTCAAAATTCACTTCCATTTCCTGTTTTTCGCCATTTCTGCCATTTGTAATCTTAATAACAATTTCATCATCCGCAGACAAAACAATGCTTCTTGCATTTAGTGTATGCGGACAAATCGGTGTCAGTAAGATCATTTTTGCTTTCGGTTCGATGATGGGTCCCCCCGCAGACATATTGTATCCGGTCGAACCGGTCGGTGTTGATACAATCATACCATCTGCCTTGTAGCTATTTAAAAAACGACCGTTGACAAAAATATCAAATGCGAGAATGCGCAAAGATCCTTTTCTTGTCAGAACAATATCGTTTAAGGCATGACCAAAAAAACTTTCTCCTGATCCCAATTGGATACTCCCATTTAACATCATACGTTCTTCTATTGTATAAGTCTGATTCAAAAGTGCACGAACGGCAGAATCCATCTGACTGATTTCGACCTCCGTCATAAAGCCAAGAGTTCCTAAATTGATTCCAAGAAATGGGATATTTTTATCTGCATAATCCGTTGCCGCCTTTAACAGGGTACCATCTCCGCCCAAAACAAGGATACACTCAACATCATCCGAAAGCGGTTTTGGTGCCAAAACACTCTCTATCTCATATTCTTTCAACAAAGAAACAAGATTATGCGTAACGGATAATGACGGATCTTTTGCCGTATTTGTAATAATATATACTTTTTTCATATTCATCCTACTTATGTGAAAGTGCATTTTGTGAAGCAGTCACAACCGCTTCAATTTCTGATAATGGAGCCTTCGTCTCTGTATCCGATACATTTTTTAACAACAGCAAGTATTCAATATTTCCTTCCGGTCCTTTAATCGGGGAAAAATCCAGCGAAACGACTTCAAACCCTATGGATGCGGCAAATAATTCCACATGTTCGATTACTTCTTTATGAACTTTAGGATCCGTCACAACTCCTTTTTTTCCTACTTTTTCCCTACCGGCTTCAAACTGCGGTTTAATCAGGCAGACCATATAAGCATCTTTTTTTAATAAAGCCTTTGCAGGCGGAAAAATTTTGGTTAACGAGATAAACGAAACATCTGTTGCCGCAAAGTCTAACATTTCCGGTATCTGTTCATTGGTCACATAGCGGAAATTGGTCTTTTCCATACAGATAACACGTTCATCATTGCGCAGTTTCCAGTCGAGCTGACCGTGACCGACATCAACAGCATATACCTTTTTAGCTCCGTTTTGTAGCATACAGTCCGTAAACCCTCCGGTGGAGGCTCCGATATCGATACATGTATAATCTTTCACCTGTATGGGAAAAACCTCAAAAGCTTTTTCTAACTTCAAACCGCCTCTACTGACATACGGTAAGGTATTTCCCCGAACCTCAATATTGACCGTATCTTCAAAAACAGATCCTGCTTTATCTTCTTTTTGTCCATCCACATAAACAATGCCTGACATAATGACTGCTTTTGCTTTTTCTCTGGACGGCGCCAAATTTCGTTTTACCAAAAGAATATCTAAACGTTCTTTCATTTATGTTTCTCTTTTTTCTGATTAATATTATCTCTGTTTTATTATATGATTCCAGAGTTAAAAGGTCATACTTTTCATGCTCAAATAAAAAAGTATATCTTTTAAATCCAACATCATTATATTGTATTGGTATTTGTTACTTCTGCTTTAATTCGCCCGGCAATCGTTTCAGCATCAATACCCAATTCTTTTTTCAGCAAATCAACATTGCCGTGCTCGATATAAGCATCCGGAAGTGCAATGGGAATTACTTGCATTTTTCTGTTTTTATCCTGTATATAGGTTAAAACTTTTTCACCAAAACCTCCGCATAAGACATTTTCTTCCATCGTCACAATGACACTGTGATTTTCCATAAGCCGGTCAATCATTTCCGTATCAATCGGTTTTACAAAACGGGCATTGACTAGTGTAGGATTCATCCCATCGGCTTCTAAAAGTTCCTTAACTTTATGTGCTGTTTCAACCATACTGCCGACTGCTAAAATCGCAATATCTTTTCCTGTTTGTAAAAGCTCGGCTTTACCATATTCGATGGGAGCACGGTATTCTTTCATAAGATCACAGGCCGTCCCTCTGGGATAACGAATAGCAATCGGTCCATCAAAACGAACGGCAAATTTCAACATATCCGATAATTCCCATTTATTTTTTGGAGCCATGATATGCATATTGGGAATGCCGGACAAATAGGAAAGATCAAAAATACCCTGATGCGTCTCGCCATCACTGCCTACAAGACCTGCCCGGTCAATCGCAAATACAACCGGAAGATTTTGAATACATACATCGTGCACAATCTGGTCATAGGCACGCTGCAAAAAAGAGGAATAAATAGCAACCACCGGTTTTAAACCGCCTGCCGCTAACCCCGCAGCAAAGGTAACCGCATGTTCTTCCGCAATACCGACATCAAAAAAGCGATCCGGATAACGACTGGAAAACCGTTTTAAACCGGTGCCATCCGGCATGGCTGCCGTAATAGCGACAATTTTATCATCTTTTTCAGCCAGTTTATTGATAACCGTTGCAAATACATCTGTATAAGAAGCCTGTTCCTTCTGCTTTTTCGGAATGCCTGTTTCAATATCAAAAGGCTCGGCACCATGAAATCTGGAAGGATGTTTTCTCGCCGGTTCATATCCCTTTCCTTTTTGTGTAATCACATGAATCAGAACCGCATTTTTAACGCTTTTAGCTTCATTAAAAACCTTCCTCATGGCTCTGATATCATGTCCGTCCACCGGACCCAGATAGGTAATACCCATATCTTCAAAAAACATTCCGGGAATCACCAGTTGTTTAATACTGTTTTTTACGTTCTGGATGCCTTTTACAACTTTCTGACTCTGTTTGGAGCCATCCTTTAAA
Source organism: Lachnospiraceae bacterium (assembly GCA_017387565.1). Lineage (GTDB taxonomy): Bacteria > Bacillota > Clostridia > Lachnospirales > Lachnospiraceae > UBA2882. Next base: position 40,854 of record JAFOEY010000042.1, read on the forward strand.
CCGTAATAAATGCTATCCTTCAATCCAAGATATTTTTCATTGGTTCGAATCCCGTTTAAATAATTGGAAATTCCGCCGATATTTTCCGCAATCGACATATTATTGTCATTTAATACAATCATAAAATTGGAGCCCATACGGGAGGCATTGTTCAAGGCTTCATATGCCATTCCTCCGGTTAAGGATCCATCTCCTATAACGGATACAACCTTATAATCTTCATGCAGGATATCTCTGGCTTTTACCAGTCCCAATCCGGCAGAAAGCGATGTAGAACTGTGTCCGGTATCAAACGCATCACACTGACTTTCTTTTCGCTTTGGAAAACCACTCATGCCTCCAAATTTTCGCAATGAATCAAAACCATCACGACGTCCGGTCAAAAGCTTATGTGTATAGGACTGATGTCCGACATCCCAGATAATTTTATCCTTTGGCAGATCCAACACCAGATGCAGAGCCATTGTCAGTTCAACAGTTCCCAGATTAGAGCCAAGATGACCTCCGTTTTCGCTGATTTTTTCAATCAGAAACTTACGGATTTCCTCTGCCAGCAATTTATAATCCTTGGGATCTATTTTTTTGATATCATTTTCTTTCTGTATTTGTTCTAAAATCATAATCCTTACCCGATTAGTTCTATCTAAATTCTTAAATTGCAATCCCTACCGATTGTTCTATCTAAATTCTTAAATTGCAATCCATATCGATTATTCCATCTAAATTATTAAATTGCAATCCTTACCGATTAGTTACAACTAAATTCTTAAATCACAATCCATACCGATTGTTCCATCTATATTCCGAAATCATTATACTAAGCCAATTGTTTCATAAATTAACTTCTTCTTTCTACTAAGGACATAACAAGTTCTTCCAGAAATTCATTGCGGTTTGGCATCTGTCCAAGAATATCAACAGCCTCTTTTGAGAGACGCTTTACATCATCCACCGATTTTTCCATTCCCTGAAGAGAAAGGTAGGTAGCCTTTTGATTTTTTGCATCACTACCAATCGGTTTTCCTAATTCCTCAAAAGAACCGGTAGCATCCAGAATATCGTCCTGAATCTGGAATGCAAGACCAATATTGGAACCCACTTTTTCCATCTGTGAAATCTGTTCATCGTTAGCACCTGCTAACGCAGCCCCACACATCAATGCACATTCAATTAGAGCAGCCGTCTTATTTTCATGGATGAACAGAATATCATCCATATTCATCTCGCTGTTATTATTTTCATTGATGACGTCTACGCTCTGTCCACCAACCATTCCGAAAATCCCGGCTTTTTTAGCAAAAATCCGAAACGCTCTTACCATATCGGCATCTGACGGATAATCTGCCATTCCCTCGGCAATAGTTTCAAATGCATAATTTAACAGGGCATCTCCGGCAAGAATTGCTAAATCCTCACCATAAACAACATGCGTCGTCTTTTGGCCTCTCCGATATTCATCATTATCCATCGCAGGCAAATCGTCATGAACCAGAGAATAATTGTGAATATACTCCAGCGCAGCCATAAACGGATACACCTTGGAATCCTCTTTACCAAACAAACGATAAGTTTCCTGCATTAATAAAGGTCTTAATCTTTTTCCACCTGCCATTACACTGTAGCGCATAGCCTGAATTAATGTTTTTTGAGGCCCTTCTTCTTTAGGAAGCTTTGAAAAAATCATATTGTCAATATTTTTCACTTTTTGATTCAGCTCGTCTTTAAAGTTCATCTGTTTCTCCATTCTCACGTATCAGCATAACCTTCTTTTCAACTCCGGTGATTGCTTCATGACACGACTTAATATATTTCATTCCCTCTTCGTATGCTGTAAGTGATTCTTCTAAGGGAACATCTTCTCTTTCCAATATCTGAATCTGATCCTCAATTTTCTGAAACATCTCATCTATGTTCAATTTCTTTTTCGTTGCCATTTTTCTCCTCCAAATCCATATGGACATCTTTGATAACCGCATCCGCAAATCCATCCAGATAATGCAGTGATACAACATCCTGTTTGTGCAACTGTGAAGCGCTTGTTATCTTTTTTCCTTTTTCATTTTTTACAAAAGCGTAACCACTTGCAAGCCTTTTCATAGGAGATACTGATTCCATCTTACCGGCAAGAATTGCAAAATGATGTTTATACTGCACAAAACACCGGTTGAAATCACGTTCCAGCCTGTCTGCATTTCGTTGCAGGCGGTACTTATCTTTTTCCAGACGCACCTTCATATTTTGTTCCATACGTTCTTCGAAATGACGCAGACGTATTTTTTGTTCTTTTAATTTATTTTTGGGTGACAATGACTGCAGTCGTTTCTCATTACTTTGAAGCTGCATTTTCATTATTCCAACCTTACGGCTCATAATCTGAAAACATCGTCTCTCATATGCCTCAAACTGTAAAAAAATTTCAGAAACATCCTGTGTTGCGGCAACAGCAGCTGCTGTTGGTGTCGATACTCTGACATCAGCAACCAGATCAGCGATAGGCACCTGCTTTTCATGTCCGATTGCAGATATAATAGGTATTTCACAATTAAAGATGGCTTCTGCAACAAGCCTCTCATTAAAGGCCCAAAGATCTTCTACCGAACCCCCGCCACGTCCAAGAATAATGGTATCAACTTCCATTTTCTCCAGTGCATGAATTCCGTTTACTATACTCTGCACAGCCTGTTCTCCCTGGACATAAGACGGATAAACAAGAATTTCGATATAGGGATTTCTTTTGGTTGCATTTTCAATAATATCATGCACAGCTTCTCCGGGATATGCAGCCACAACACCGATACGGTTTACATACTGCGGAAGCTCTCTTTTATAACAGGGATCAAACATCCCCATTTCTTCTAATTCGGCTTTAAGTTTTTCATATGCCTCATTAATTTTTCCGGCACCGGCCGGATACATCTCTGTAACTTTTAATTTGTAGGTTCCACCCTTTTCATATAAATCAACGCTGCATCGGACAATCACTTCATCTCCGTCTTTTAACCGGAAACTCAGTCCCTTTTTTTGATAGCCTGAAAACATGGCACACTGGATAATGGCATCTTTTTCCTTTAATGTAAAATAAAGGTGACCCGAGGAATGATATTTCACATTGCTCGCTTCACCCTTTACATACAAGGACTTTAAAAGAATATCATTGGAAATCATATCCTTCAGATAAGCATTTACCCATGATACAGAATAAACATTTTTCATGATCATCCTCTAGTTAACAAACTTGGCAAGAATACCGTTAATAAAAGACGGCGATTCATCCTGTCCAAATTTTTTTGCAATTTCTACAGCTTCGTTTATGGCAACGGAAGCCGGAACCTTATCATCGTACAGTATTTCATATAGCGCAAGCCTCAATATGGCTAAATCAACCTTTCCCATACGCGCCGTCGTCCATCCGGTAGCTTTTTCATTAAGCATCCGGTCAAGCTCAGAAAGCTTTCCGGCAATTGCTTCATATTTTTCCTGTATTTCTGCCTGTGCGGCTTCATCAATGGTTTCCTCGGTATCAAAAAACAAGGTCATCTGTTCCGGCATTTCTTCCGGTTGATTGAACTCCACACGAAACAGGAGCTTAAATATCTGTATTCTTAAATTTCTTCTGGTCATGATGTTTCCTCGGTAAAAATCAATCTTTCATATTAATGCCGCCGATGCGGATATTCACAACATCAACATCTAAACCGGTCATATTTTCAATAGCAGCTTTGACCTTACTCTGGACACTCTGACATGTCTCGGGAATATTGTAACCATAATCAATAGTAATTGCCAGATCCACATTGACTTTGCCGTCTATTACAGAAACCTTAACACCTTTGGTTAATTTTTTCATGCCAACGCGGCTCATCAGCTCATTGGTAATGTTACCGACCATGGAAGCAACTCCATCAACCTCCGTTGCAGCAATCGATGCAATCATCGCAACAACATCATCCGCAATGGAAACAACACCGTCGTTACCATCTTCTTTTAAGGTATAAGCTTCTCTTTCCAACTCTTTTTCCATAGAATACTCCTTCCCTATATGTGAAACCCTGGTCTAAAGGCCATACTTATCATGCTCACATAAAAAAGTATGACTTTGAGATTCGCAAAATAACTTTGAACCTCATTATAGCAAAAAACTCCTTAATTGAAAAGCCAAAAACAAAATGTATTCGCGTCATCATCAGCAACATAGGTAATATGGTTATCCACGTCCAAATAATCAAAGGCATGCTGCTCATCTACCAGGTAGTTGTAAATTTCATCATATACCGCATCATTTGCGCACTTAAACTGTACAACCTGCGCCCCAGAATCATATCCTCTGGCAAAAATATCACCAATCTGTTCCGGATCAAGACCATTTAGATACAAATTCTCATGTATATAATAATTGCATTCTCTTGCAACACAATCCGGCAATGCAACCAGTCTGTCGACCGTATGTGTTTTACTAAGTGACTGGGAATCAACCATAAAATAGTCATAATTAATGGGATTTACTTCCTGATAACGGTTGTCCTTAAAGTCGGCATCTCCCCATGTTGTATCCAGATAATACCAGGCTCCGTCAGCCTTAACCAGATTCCATGCATGGGACTCACCATCAGCAGTTCCGTTCACAACCACCGATTCAATCCCCAGTCTGTTCAGAAGTAATTGTGTTGCTTTTGCATATCCGTTACAGACAGACTGATGATATAAAAATACAGAAAGAATATTTTGGTTATCTACGCAGTTCATAACATAATCCGTATTGGTTATAATGGTATCAAAAACATATTTTATTTTATCATAATCACTTCCATGCATTGGAGCTGAAAGTAAGAGTGCCTCTATCTCACCATCCAGTTTCTGCTGATATTCCTTAGTTTCCTCTTCATCATAAATATAATTTGCCTTAAAGGATAACGAAACCGTAACATCATCTCTGGATCTGGTCGTATACTGATATCCATCCAGATAAAACAATTCCGGATGATCATAGAGCACACAGTTAAACACTTTGTCCAAAAACTCCGCAGACAATGTGGACACCGATACTTCCAATCGCTCTGTGACACCATGATAAACCTCATTATAAACAGTCTTTTCTTCTTCGGAAAGCTGTGAATAACAATATCCCTTTTCATCATATTCATCTGTTGTCGGCTCTTCATCTTTATTCTCTTCTATAATGGCAGAGTTTTCTTCTTTTTCTTCCGACAAAAGTTTTGAAACATGCTCCTTAAGTGTAACATTCTGTTCCAATGTTTTATCATCGGATATTGCTTCACTGGAGATTTCTTCATCGGACATTTCTTCATCAGATGTTTCTATATCTGCATTTTCTGAAGAAATGTTTTGAAAAGTTGGCGTTTCTGCATTATCAACCCCAAAAACACAGCCCTTTAACAAAAGGACAAGACAAGCGAGCAAACAGATAATTGATTTTGATTTTTTCATTCTTTCTCCAAACTTAATCGTTCTTTCCAAATTCGGCAAGCTCTAAACCTTTATTTCGGTCGAGTGTCATGCCGATACTCCATTCATGGGAAAATAAAAGCAAAGGATTTCCTTTTAAATCTTTGATTTTCTTCATATCGGATGTACCTGAAATCTGATTGAGGTCCAGATCTTTATTCACAATCCATCGTATATATTCATACGGAAGATTTTCCAGTTTGATTTCTACATTATACTCATTTTCCAGTCGGAATTTCAAAACATCAAACTGCAGAACACCAACAACACCAACAATGATTTCTTCCATTCCGGTATTAAATTCCTGAAAAATCTGAATGGCACCTTCCTGTGCAATCTGTGTAATTCCTTTTACAAATTGCTTTCTTTTCATAGTATCAAGCTGACGCACTCTTGCAAAATGCTCCGGTGCAAAAGTCGGGATACCTTCATAACGGAACTTGTCCTTTGGCATACAAATGGTATCTCCGATGGAAAAGATACCCGGATCAAACACTCCAATGATATCACCGGCATAGGCCTCGTCTAAAATTTTACGGTCGTTGGCCATTAGCTGCTGGGGTTGTGAAAGTCGCATCGTTTTGTTTCCCTGTACATGTTTTACTTCAGCTGATGCATCAAACCTGCCGGAACAAATTCTCATAAATGCAATCCTGTCACGGTGCGCTTTATTCATATTTGCCTGAATCTTAAAAACAAATGCCGAAAAATCATTTTTTACCGGATCGATGTATCCGATATCAGACTTTCTGGGAAGCGGTGTTGTTGTCATTTCCAGAAAGTGTTTCAAAAAGATTTCCACACCAAAGTTGGTAAGTGCTGAACCAAAGAATACCGGTGTCAAATCGCCGCTCTGAATTAATGAAAGATCATATTCAGCACTGGCACCGTCAAGCAGTTCGATTTCTTCCATCAGCTTATCTTCTGCAGCCTGTCCGATGTGGTTTAACAACTCTTCCCTGTTCTCAACCGGAATTACCTGTGTTTCTCCTTCTTTTGTACCTTTCTGAGTATCAGAATAAGTAATGACGCTCTTGCTCTTTCTGTCATATACCCCTTTAAATTCTTTACCGGAACCAATTGGCCAGTTGATGGGACATGTAGCAATTCCAAGTTCTTTTTCAATTTCATCTAAAAGATCAAAGGTGTCATTAGCATCGCGGTCCATTTTATTGATAAATGTAAAAATCGGGATATGACGCATGACACAGACCTTAAACAGTTTTCTGGTCTGCGCTTCCACACCCTTTGATGCATCAATAACCATGACTGCGGAATCAGCTGCCATCAAAGTACGGTAAGTATCCTCCGAAAAATCCTGATGTCCGGGAGTATCCAGAATATTAATACAATAATTATCATATTCAAACTGAAGTACTGAAGAGGTAACCGAAATACCCCTTTCTTTTTCGATTTCCATCCAGTCGGAAACCGCATGTCTGGCAGTTGCTTTTCCTTTTACACTTCCTGCCAGATTGATGGCTCCTCCATATAGCAGAAACTTTTCTGTCAATGTCGTTTTACCGGCATCGGGATGCGAAATAATCGCAAATGTTCTTCTTCTGTTTATTTCATGCTCAAGGTTACTCACAAATCGTTCCTCCAAATGTTATAACAGACTCTTTCCGTCTGTATTATTTTCCAAATCCAACAGATGTAATACGGTTGCCGCAATGTCTGCAAAAGTATCTTTCGTACCGTAATTGCCGGATTTAATATTTTTCCCATAAAAGATATAAGGGGTGTATTCCCTGGTATGATCCGTAGAAAGCTGATATCCCGGATCACATCCGTGGTCTGCGGTCAACATCAGTACATCATCATCCTTTAATCCGGATAATATCATCGGCAGTTTTTCATCGAAATAAGCCAGTGCTTTGGCATACCCGTCAATATCCCTTCTATGACCATACAACATATCATAATCCACCAGATTAACAAATAAAAGACCATCAAAATCTCTTTTTAAATATTCCAGTGTTTTATCAATGCCCTCTTCATTGCCGGAGGTATACACAAATTCCGTAATTCCGCTTCCTGCAAAAATATCATTGATTTTGCCGATTGCAAGAACATCCTTTCCGGCTTTCTGTATCTGATTTAACATCGTATCCCGCGGTGGCTTCAAGGAATAATCATGTCTTCTGGGAGTACGGGTATAATTGCCGCTTTCTCCGATAAACGGTCTGGCAATCACACGACCGACACCGTGCTCGCCCTGCAAAATTTCCCTTGCTATATGGCAATATTCATACAGGGTTTCTACGGGAACCACATCTTCATGGGCAGCAATCTGAAAAACACTGTCGGCAGATGTATAAACAATCAGATCCCCGGTCTTAACATGCTCATCACCATAATCTTTAATAACCTCCGTCCCGGAATAAGGCTTATTGCATAAAACACCCCTACCTGTTCGTTTGGAAAATTCATCAAGAATTTCTTTCGGAAATCCGTCAGGATATGTCGGAAGCGGACGAAGAGACTTAATTCCCGCAATTTCCCAATGACCGATGGTTGTATCTTTTCCCATGGAAGCTTCTTTCATTCTGGCAAATCCGGCAATCGGATTTGGTTCTTTCTGTCCTACTGTCACACCGTCAATATTAAATAATCCCATTTTTTTCAGATTGGGTAAGTTAAAAAATGGGCTTTTGGCACATGATCGGATCGTAGATGTACCTGCATCGTGAAAAGCTTCAGCATCTGGAGCCGCTCCAATTCCAAAACTGTCCAATACGATTAAAATTACTCGTTTCATACTGTTATCTCCTCGTATCTTCATCATTTTATGTATATGGATTGCTTCAATGACACGCAATTTTAGCAACCCTGATTTAGCAACAGATTGCTACTCCATTTGTTGTTCTCGCAATCCTAAAAACATTCGAAATCTGCCCTAATCGGGCAACTTTTGACTCTAGTATGATATTATTACACAAAGACAGATAAATTATACCACATTCCATAAATTGTATAAAGTATGGATTTTAATTCTGTCCTACCGGAGAAATCGTAATGTTTTCCGCCGGTATTCCTGTTTTTCTTTTTACAATATCTTCAATCTGGGCAATCTGAACCTGACTTAATTCATTCATTCCTATACAGACATCCGCATATTCTCCATTAATGCTCACCACATTTTCCGAAAAACCTTTTGCCTGTAACATAACCATTGCATCACATTCTTTCTGTGCCACATCTGTCAAGGCAATCATGCTGTTGATGGCATCCTGCTTGGCTGCTTCCGAAACATTTTCATTATTAATAATATCAAGCAGTACCGCTTTGTTTTGTGCTCTTGTCTGTTCTTTTATCAAGTTAGCCTCTGCTAACGAAGTTACGGACATGGTATTTGTAAACACCGCTTCTCCGGGAATATCAACATTTTGAGAACTGCTATCTGCCTGTTCTGTTTCCGGTATTTCCTCTATGACAGCAGAAGCCGATTCCGCATTTGTTTCCATCGTTTCATCCGACATATCCAAATCTGCATCAGCAAACATCTCAGCTTCCTCTTCATCCATTCCTTCCATGGAAGCAACGTCAAAATCTTCATCCAGACTTTCTATTTCCGTATAATATGTATCATCCTCATCGGAAATATCATATAAAGATGTCTCATCATAGGTCACGGTTGCATCCTCTAACAAATTGTTGTTCATGGTTTCTTCTACCGTTTCTGCATCAGCTTCTTCAAACTGAGCCGAAGTTGTAAACAATACATCTTCATCGATTTGTTTTCCTGTAAAATTCAGATATCCGGCAATGGCAATCATGAGCGCCAGAGCTGTAATCATAATCTGATTTCTCTTCCATAATTTTTTTACTGAAAATTCTTTTTTCATAGTTATGCCCCTTTACCCGGTTTTGCTTTTCATTTTTACTATTGTTATTTTATGCTCATCCAATTCAAATAATGACAACACAGCCTCCTTCATTTGATTTTTCACTTTTGCATTGTCTCCGCCTTCTGCGACAATCAGAATTCCTTCTATGGACGGTAAAATCTGTTTTGTGACAAAGGGAACATCATTTCCGCTTTCATCCACAGTGTATACGGTCTTTTGCGTATCCTCATATTCTGCGGAAGAAGTCGTAGTTCCACCTTCATTTTTGCTGTCATTATTCCGTCGATAAGAAATATCTTTTTCCACAATGGTACTTCCGGCATCATGCAATGTGATAAAGACTTCCACCTTCCCTGCCCCATTCATATTCTGCAGAATTGAACACAACTTCTTTTCCAAATATTCCGAATATAGATCATAAGTTTCCAATGCATTTTTTGACATCTTAAAACCACTTTTATACGTATTGCTGCTTCCGGTCTGGCTTTGACTCTGATTCTGTTTTGTTGCATATAATACAGACTGTTCATCCTCTTTTTTTGTAGGAATCGTAACAACTAGTAGTAAAAGCCCTCCGATTAATAAAATTGCAAGTCTGTCTTTTCCCAATTTTTCGATGATTATTTTTAATTGTTTCATTCTTCTACCTCAAAATTTTCTGACCCAAAACTATCTACATCAAAACTATTTGTTTCAAAACTTTCTGTCTCATATTAATCTGTCTTAAATTTATCTGTCTTAAGACTATCTTCCTCAAAATTATCTGTCTTAGTTTCATCTTCCGCATATTCGTCTACTGCATCCTGAATATACTGCTCCAACAATTTCTGTGATTCTTCACTGATTTCGTTCATATTTTCTGACCGGATATCCCAGATTTGACCGCTTTTTTGCAGATTTTCTTCAAATTGTGTCATTAATTCCTGATCCGAAAATTCTGTGATATCGATAAATTGCCTGCCAAACGGATAAAGTAAAAATAAAATCACAAAAACTCCGGAAATATTCCGATACAAGCCCATAAACTTTTCCGACAAAAACAACTGGGAAATAAAATCACACAAACAAACAAAGATACAGATGTTCCTGATATATTCATTCATAAAATGCCTCCCTTATTAACCGAAAAATACATTCATAAATTTTTTCAAGCACTTTTACAAAACATTTTTCAGACGATTTTTTCAGACACTTTTTTTCAAACGATTTTTTCAGACACTTTTTTCAGACACTTTTTCATTCACTATATTAATGACCTGAATTCATCCCTAAGGTTGCAACAGCGATGGCAATAAAAAACATACCACTTGAAAACAACTGGATACGTGATAGTAAAAAAAAGCAGTCTGCCATTTTCCATACATGTGCAGTAAACTTTTTTTCGCCTGATATCTGCAAAATAGCCGATGCTAACCGGACAACAAATCCATACATCAGGGTTGTGACTGCCGGCTTAAAACACATAATAAACAAGATAAAAATACCGATGAAACCAATACTGTTTTTGACCAGAATTGCTCCCCTTAATACAGTTTCCGTTATTGTCGTTGCATAATCTCCCAATCCTGGAATCAAAGAAACCGTCTTAATAATCATTTTACTTTGTACCCCATCTATAGCCGGCATCAGTCCTGCCTGCAGCATACTTCCTCCAATGGCAGCAAATATAGCGGAACGGGTCAGAAATATGATAATTTTTTTTAAAAGTGCAATAACTCCGCCAAAACGGTTACCCTCAGGTAACTGATTTAAAACATACAGAACACAAACCAGCCTTGCCATCGGCATCACAAATATGGTCATGACATTTTCAATTACGAATAGCAGAAGTAATTGAAATTCGTAATACGCGGCAGCTGTAACAGGACCACCTGAAATTCCCAGCACCATGCACAAAGATGGCATCAGGATTGCGCAGAAACTTTTCATTTCCTCAAGAAATGTCAGACATTGCTCATAAGAACGCAAAAAGCATTTCATTAAAATCAAAGAAACAAATAAAAATATAAAATAGCCCGAAAAAATTGTAATTTTTTTATCAGAAAACAAATCAGACAGTCCATGTAACAGCAATGCAAAAATGCCAAGCAGAAAAATTCCAAGGAACAAGCTTTTACATTGTTCTAAATTTCCGAAAAAGACATCTTTAAAATACTGCAAGGAAATTTCTTTGATTGAATCCAGATCACCATGCATCAACTCTTCCAACAAATCTTCAAAAGAAATAAACTGATGTCCAAAAATCTGATCCAGAAAATGATCTATATTGGTAAAATCCATTCCTTCCACAAAAGTATCCGTCATCAGTAAAACTCCTTTATTACATCAACCAAATTCAGAAAAATAGGCATACCAATCAGCAGTACACTGAATTTACCGGCCGTTTCCACACCTTTGCCTATTGAAGCATATCCCGCATCTTTACACATTTCTCCACAAAATTCACTGATATAAGAAATTCCGACAATCCGTAAAAGCGTATAAATATATGCATCAGCATTTTCAATTTGTGAAGAAACCAGTCGAATCATATCTGCAATATTCAGAAAAGAATCCATACAGAGCATAAACAGAAAAACACCGACGCATAATGAAAAAATATAAGCATATTCCGGTTTTGTCTGCTTGATGAACATTGTTATAGCAACCGCAACAATCGCTAATAAACCTATTTTAATCATGCAATCGTCTCCTAAAATGAAAACAACTCTTCCATTGTGCGAAATAAATCGACCAGATAAGGAAGCACCCATGTAAGCACCAGGATAAATCCGCAGAGACTTACCAGATAGGCATGCTCCTCTTTTCCGCTATGCTTTAAAACCTGATTTAACAACGTAACCAGAATCCCCACCGCTGCAATTTTAAATAAAATTCCGACACCCATGGAACACTCCTTTACCAAAGTAAAATAATCACAAATAAACTGATTAAAAACCCCATTGACTGATACAATCTGCATTTTTCTTTTTTTTGCTTATCCATTTGTTCATATTCATCCTTCATGATCTCGTACACATATTGCAATTGCTTCAGCTGTGCATCTCTGTCATAAAAACCGGTCTGATCAAACAGATGTATCCATTCTTTTTCGATTTTTGTCGGCAGAGCCATTGGCATATGATTCATCTGTTCTTTCCAAATCAAATTTAACTCTTTTCCTTCATTTATTTTGATAGATGCTGCAGCATCCTGTAAAACTTTTCCGATTGCTCCATCCTGCCTGAAAGAAACCTTGCAAATTGCTTCGGGAAGTGTAGCCCCTTCCGTCTTGATCTGGGCAATCATAAGTTCAATAATTTTCATGAAATGTTGTAGATTTACATGCATTTCTTCATATGTAAAAGCCTTCTCAAATCCTAAAAAAACACCGGACAACAAGACCAGTATTCCTGCGATTATCCGCATTTTTATCACCCTCTCTTCGCCAAAAGCTTTTGTGCGTTATCGTAAATACTCCATACCTGCTTTTTCGTTTTGTCATTTTCTTTTTCCCAGCGAAGTAAAATCAATCTGTGAAATACCTTCTTTATGATTGAAAAAAATGCATTCTTTTCCGAATATATCTCATCAAGACTGTCACCATGTACCGATGCCAGAATTTTAATTCCACATACCGAAGCTTTCTCCACTGCTTCATAATCCCTTTGTAGTCCCAGTTCGTCCACGACAATTATTTCAGGCCCCATAGACCTTATTGCCATCATCATCCCTTCTGCCTTTGGACAGGCATCTAAGACATCCGTTCTTTTTCCCACGTGATTTTGCGGAATCCCCATATAACAACCGGCCAGTTCCGATCGTTCATCTACCATACAAATCTGCTTTCCATCTGCATATCGGTTACCATCCGAAAGACTTTTTGCTAAATCCCGCAGCATCGTGGTCTTGCCAACTCCCGGAGATGAAATGATCAAAGTGTTCAGGAACTGTCCATGATCAAACAGATATGGCAGTATCTCATTTCCCACTCCCGGAATTTCATGCACAATCCTGATATGCAGAAACTGTACCTGTTTCATCAATAAAATCTTTCCATCCTGTAGTACAACCTGTCCACATACACCAACTCTGTGACCTCCCGCAACAGTTAAAAATCCCTGCTTAAGCTGACTTTCATACGCATATGGAGAATAGTTACAGATGTGATTGAATAAAACATCAACATCTTCTTTGGAAAAGACAAACCCTTTTTCCATCTCTTTATGTAATCTTCCGTTTTTATCCGGAAAAAATTCCATTCTTCCAATCACAAAGATACAGGGACAATTGACTCTTATCCGGATTTCCTGCAGCTCATTTTCAATCTGATTTAAAGCTGAAAGCATACTGTGAAACTGTTTGGGAAACATATTTCTGATTTGATCTGATTTATTCATATATCCTCCGTGTACAAACTATGTTTGTCCTTTAAATATATGAAATAGATATGAAAATAGAACTTAAAACTCTCATTTGAATTTGCGTTCACGGTATTTAACAATATATTCACATTTTACAAAATACTGAGAGCGTAAATCCGAAAGGAAGATAAAAAAGGATTGTCACCCTCCGGTAACAATCCTTGCAATATCATTATATAAAACAACAACCATCAATAACATCAGCAGTGCAAAACCAACAAAATTAATAATTCCTTCCTTTTCAAGTGGCAACGGTTTCCGCCTGATCAGTTCAATAAGATATATGAAAAGCCTTCCACCATCCAGAGCGGGGAACGGAATCAAATTTAAAACACCCAGATTGGCACTTAACAGAATGGCAAAATTAAGCATATTCAGCCAAACGTAAAATGCTCCGTCTGATTTCGATTCATTATAGATGTCACCTACCGTATCTGCCATCCCGACCGGACCGGATAAATCTTTTACGCCGGCCTTTCCGCTAAACAACATACCTAGACTTTTAATAGTCGTATCAATCCAGTATTTTACCTCATATCCGCTATATAAAATAACCTTAGGCGGAGAAAGCTTTGTATAACCGCCGGTCATGGAAATGCCGTAATAGTATCTGCCTGCTTCATCTGAATATACAGGGGTCAGGACAGTATCATACAATTCTCCATCTCTTTCATATTTGACATACACCGGACTGCCATCCGATAGCATGGCCTCTATAGAAATCTCACGGAACAGGTGAATGTTATGACGATTCAACTTTACAATCACGTCGCCGGGCATAATACCTGCCGCCTCAGCACCCCCACCTTCCAAAACATTTCCTACAACCGGAAGATCCGTTCCGATACTGCCAACAATAAAAAGTGATAAAAAGAAAGCAAGAATAAAGTTAAAAATCGGACCGGCAAGGACTGTTGCAATTCGGGCAAACACCGGTGCATCCGGAAAGGCTTTTCCATATTTGCCTTGATTGGCAAAATCAGCAGTTTCTGATCCCTGCTCTCCGGACTGTACGGCATCATCCTGATTTAATCCGTCCTCACCTTCAAACATACATGCCCCGCCGATTGGCAGTAATTTTAACGAATAGCGTGTGCCGTTTCTATCAAAGTGTAATAGTGTCGGTCCCATTCCGATGGAAAACTCCACTACATGTATTCCGTTTGCTTTTGCAACAATAAAATGTCCAAATTCATGTGCTACAACTACAACACAAAAAATTAAAATAAAAAATATAATTCCCAAATCAGCAACACCTTTCTGCTATTTGTTCATAACACCATTGTTCTGTCATCAAAATCTGTTCAACATCCGGATGTGCAATTACCTGATGTCTCGACATCGTTTCTGCAATTATGTCCGCAATATCCAGAAACCTGATTTTTTCATGCAAAAACAGACTGACGGCTTTCTCATTAGCGGCATTAAATACAGTAGGCATACTTCCGCCTTTTTTAAAAGCCTCATAAGCCAGTTTTAAGCCCTGAAAAGTTTCCAAATCGGGTTTCTCAAAACTAACCTGACCAAGTTGAAAGAAATCAATTCCCTCTGTATTCATCGGTAAGCGATCCGGATAAAACAACGCATATTGAATGGGTAATTTCATATCCGGAAGTCCTAACTGTGCGATAACGGCACCATCCACATACTCTACCATAGAATGTATGATACTTTGAGGATGTACTACAACCTGAATCTGATCATAATTTACATCAAAAAGCCAGCCTGCTTCCATAACCTCTAATCCTTTATTTACCATCGTTGCAGAATCTATGGTAATCTTAGGTCCCATCGACCAGTTGGGGTGCTTTAGTGCATCCTTTACAGTCTTATCTGCCAATTGCGCTTTTGACATTCCTCTGAATGGGCCTCCGGATGCCGTTAATAAAATCTTCTTTAATCTGTTTTTCGGTTCCCCATTTAACGATTGAAAAATAGCGCTATGCTCACTGTCAACCGGCAAAATGGATACTCCCATTTGTTTTGCCAGTGGCATAATAATATGTCCCGCTGTGACCAGAGTTTCTTTATTGGCTAACGCAATATCTTTTCCTGCTTTTATTGCTTCAATTGTAGGCATAATACCAATCATTCCTACAACTGCCGTTAAAACAACATCCGCCTCTTCCGTGGTACAAATTTCAATTAAACCGGACATTCCGGCAAGAATCGTCACATCGAGATCTGCCACTTTTATTTTTAAAGCTTTCGCAGCCGCCTCATCAAACATAACCACTTTTTTCGGATGATACTTGCGTATCTGTGGTTCTATTTTTTCCACATTGCTTCCGGCCGCAAGCGCAACAACCTGCAGTCTGTCCGGATATGCATCAACGATTTCCAAAGTCTGTGTTCCAATGGAACCGGTAGAACCTAAAACAACAATATTTTTCATCTTTTTATCCTCATCTGACAGAATATCATACTTCTATCACAGTATAATGTTATTTTATCTCTCTTTGTTTATTTCATACGTATTTATTTTAATGATATTGTAGGGCAAAAAGGTATTTTTCTGTTATCATTTTAATAATAAAACA
This sequence comes from Lachnospiraceae bacterium, assembly GCA_017387565.1. Classification (GTDB taxonomy): domain Bacteria; phylum Bacillota; class Clostridia; order Lachnospirales; family Lachnospiraceae; genus UBA2882. Next base: position 57,111 of record JAFOEY010000042.1, read on the forward strand.
GCCATGTAATAAATCATCGGCGAAGTAAAAATCACACTGTCGAAACGATCCATAATACCACCATGTCCGGGAATGAGCTTGCCATAATCCTTGATGTTAAAATTTCTTTTGATTGCTGATGCGGCAAGATCACCGACCTGACTAATCATAGCTCCAACTGCCGAGATAACCGGGAATACCCAAAGCATATTTTCATTGCTGGCTCCGGCGCGAATAAGGACAAAAGCATATAACAAACCTACAACAGCACTTCCGATTACACCACCAACAGCACCTTCTATTGATTTTTTCGGACTTAAAATCGGTGCTAACTTATGCTTGCCAATAGCCATTCCAACCAGATAAGCACAGGTATCACAAATCCAGGAGCTGATGAAAATGAGCCATACAATATAGAATCCATTTTCCAAGCATCTGGTCATATATAAATAAGACAGCATGATTGGTGCATAGATAAAAGAAAATACAGCAGCCATAATCTGTTTTGCTTCATATTTTGGAAATGTAAATACATATACAAATAAAATAGAAACAATCGTCAGAGTGATGGTTAACATAACAAACGTTTCTGTGTTTGCAAAATAAATAATCAGATAATATCCAATGATACCAAACAAACCAAACCACTCAATCAGACAAGGCTTTTTCATTTCTCCTCTGACTTTCATCGCCTTTGTCATTTCAAAATAAGCAATGGCAGAAATTGCCAGAGTAAAAAGATATAACCAAGATCCTCCTAAAGTCAGAACCGTTCCGATTACAAGTACCAAAACAACGGCACTCCAAAATCTGGCCTTAAACATTTCTACTCCTCCTTAACATTTCCATAACGACGATCTCTTGCATTATAGACTGCAATCGCTTTTTCCAATTCTTCTTTTGTAAAAGCAGGCCACGGAACATCCGTAAAATAAAATTCCGAATATGCAAGCTGCCATAAAAGGAAATTGGATATACGTTCTTCGCCACTGGTTCGAATCATAAGATCCGGCTCCGGAATACCTTTAGTATCCAGATAAGTTGAAAATAACTCTTCCGTCATATCTTGCAAATCAATCACACCGTTTTTTGTATCCAGCATAATTTTTTTAACTGCACGGATTATTTCGTCACGGCTTCCGTAATTAAGCGCAATTTGAAAATGTAGACCATCATTGTTTACGGTTGCTTTTTCTAATTCATCAATCCGATTGCGGATGTCCTCATCCAATCCACTCTTGTCGCCGATGACACGTACACACATCCGGTTCTTTTCAGCCGTTTTCAGACAGGTCTTCATATAATTACGCAAAAGTTTCATCAATGCATCGACTTCTTCTTTGGGACGATTCCAGTTTTCGGTAGAAAACGCATAGACAGTCAAATACTGTATTCCCATCTTATATGCTTCTTCACATATAATCTCTACATTTTTACTACCCTGTGCATGCCCATAATTTCTGGGCATCCCTTTGCTTTTCGCCCATCTTCCGTTTCCATCTAATATAATTGCAACATGATTCGGTACATTCATATTCCGATTCCTCTTCTAATATTCCAATTTTGCCAATTCTCTACTATTTCAAAAAGCGTGGTCACCAAAACCGTCACAACCACCGCTCATGGTTTTAATCGGATTAGTGCCATAACACAAAAGAAGGGGCAGAATGCCCCCTTTGTTATGATCTGATTATACTGTCAGAATTTCTTTTGACTTTTCTTCCACCATTTGGTCAATGGTTTTAATATATTTGTCTGTTAATTTCTGCAGTTCATCGGCAAGCTGTTTTGCTTCATCTTCAGATATTTCGCCTTTTCCAAGCTTTTTAAAGGCATCGTTACCGTCACGACGGGCATTTCTTACCACAACTTTATTTTCTTCACCTTTTTTCTTAATATCTTTCACTAAATCTTTACGACGCTCTTCTGTCAATTCCGGAAAAACGATACGAACAACATTTCCGTCATTGGAAGGTGTAATACCTACATCAGACATCATAATGGCTTTTTCGATTTCTTTGATTAAACTCTTTTCCCAAGGCGCAATCTGAATCATTCTCGGTTCAGGAACACTGATATTACCTACACTCTGAATCGGTGTAGGTGTTCCGTAATAATCTACTTTTATTTTGTCGAGTACATGAGGATTGGCTCTTCCGGCACGAATCGAAGCAAAATCCGAAGCCAGAAAATCAATCGCTTTCTGCATTTTTTCATCATAAACTTTTAATCTTTCATCCATTTTTATTATCCTCCTAAACCGTCACTTTCGTGCCGTTAAATTTTCCTTTCACGGTATTCACAATACTGTTTTCTTCATTCAGACTAAAAACCCACATAGGCATTTTGTTATCTCTTGCCATAATGGAAGCGGTCATATCAACAACCTGAAGGTTTTTCTCAACCACCTCTTCAATAGATAGTTCATCATATTTTTTAGCCTGTGGATTAACCTTTGGATCTGAATCATATACACCATCAATTGCCTTTGCTAACAAGACAACTTCAGCCTCTACTTCAATAGCTCTTAATAATACGCCTGTGTCTGTAGAAAAATAAGGATGACCTGTTCCCCCTGCAAAGAATACTACTTTTCCCTGTTTAAAATATTTATTTGCCCGGTCTTTGGAAAACAACTTTGTAAACGATCCACACGAAAAAGGGGTCAATATTTCTGTTTCCATTCCAACAGATCGGAATATTTCGGATACATAAATACAATTCATAACCGTCGCGAGCATACCAATCTGATCTGCCTTTGTGCGATCAATATTTTCACTCGTACGGCCTCTCCAGAAGTTTCCTCCGCCGATAACAATTCCGACTTCAATGTTATCATCCACCAGTTGCTTTACCTGTTTTGCAACTCCTCTTACCGTTTCTTCATCAAAACCGGTCTTTTTCTCACCTGCCAGTGCTTCCCCACTGAGTTTTAACATAATTCTTTTCATATGTCTTACCTTCTTTTATTGAAAAAATATTATGATGTTGGGGTCAAAAGGTATTATACTCCTAATGATACCAACGGAATACATCGCCTGTCTATTTAATATCTTTAAAAAATGATGCCGGACTGACATCCGCATAGCATTGAGAACACATACCTTCAATCACCGCACCGTTATTCATCTGTACAGATTTCGATTTGATATTACCCATAACAATTGCACTGGAATCGAGAACAACGGGGCCGTGAACATCAATGTCTCCCTTTACAGCTCCGGCAATAACAGCACTTGTTGCAAAGATATTACCGATAATAACCGAATTAATTCCAACCTTTACCGTGCCGGTTGCATGGATTTCACCTGTAATGTGGGCTGAATCTGCATAAACTTCTGCCGCATTGGAATTTCCTTCAATTTCTCCCGCAACATTTAATTTTCCTAAAACTTCAATATTTCCTTTAATACTGCCAAGAACATCAAGGGAACCCTGACTGGAAATATCACCATTCACTTTCATTCCCTTTGTTACAATTGCCGTCTCGTCCAAAACATCCTGACTCATAACTGATTCTACCCTTTCACTTACCACTTCGTCTACGGCTTTTTCCAATTCATTCTTCACTACTTTATCTTTTCCGGTATCTTCTTTCATAATTTCCTCATACACTTCTTTTTCAAAGGAATTATCATTACGGATCAACATTTCCTTTCCCTCCGGTTCTTTTGGTACTGTTTCTACTGCTTCCTGTATATCTCCCGGTTTCTCAGTCCCTTCAGCATCTTCCATGGGCACTGCTTTCTCCGGTTCTGCAACTTCTTTTGCAATCACTTCTGCCTCCGGTTCTGTGGTTTCTATCATAACCGCTTCTGCCGGTTCTTCCTGCTCTGCGGCTTCTTTTGCAATCACTTCTGCCTTCGGTTCTGTAGTTTCTTCCATAACCGATTCTGCCGGTTCTTCCTGCTCTGCAACTTCTTTTGCAATCACTTCTGCCTCCGGCTCTGTGGTTTCTTCCACAACAAATTCTTCCTCCGGTTCTGTAATTTCTTCCTCAACAAATTCTTCCTCCGGCATTACCGGCTCTTCGGTTTCTTCTACAGCCACTTCTGTCGGTTCATTGAGTTCCTTCATAATGTCATAATTTGCAGGTATCTCATCTTCAATCATATCCGATACTTCTTTAGACACAGATTGTTCAACCGCAGCTACCAATTGTTCAACCGTTAACGTCGCTGTCTCTTTTGATGCTTTTGGTTGCAGCGCTGCATCAATTAGTTCTCTGGCAAATGCTTCTGCATCCGAATCATTATCTTCTACTGTATCATATAATGCCTTATCGTCTTTGTCGGTATCTTTCTCTTTTAAATTTTTCTTTTTTTCTTCCGGATTTTCAATTTCTTCATCCATGCCATCATTTGGAAGCAATTCATTCATTGCCAACGATAAATCTTCTTTTAAATCCTGAAAAAAACCCATCGCTCTTCCTCCTTAGTCTTTACAATGAAATATGCAAAATTACAGGAGTATTCTCTGTAATTTTTTCTATGATAATTTCATCATTTTCTGTCAGTTCTTTTAAAATCATATCCAACGCCTCAACGGTACTGTCCTTATCCGCACCATCGTGTAACAATACCACTGCCGTCTGAAAACGATCAATCCCTTTTAATACATTATCCGTAATTGCACTGGCGGAAAGCTTTTGTCCGCTTGCATCACCACCGGATATATTCCAATCAAAACACTTAATATTTTTCTCATTCAAAGAACGAACAAGTTCTGCCATGCTGATGGTACTGACGGTATTACTACTTCCGCCAGGCAACCTGCAAATTTGCGGCCTTACACCGGTTGTATCATAAATATAATCGGATAATCTGTTGAAATCTTCAAAATATGATTCCTCCGAATCATAGATGGTTGAATACTTATGACTATAGGAATGAATACCGATACTGTGACCTTCTTCTACAATTCTTTTTAATAATTCCTGTCCATGTTCGGAAGTATTACCAACAACAAAAAAAGTAGCTTTTACATCATATTTTTGTAAGATATCCAGTATTTCCTCGGTATTATCACTCGGACCATCATCAAAGGTCAGGTATACCCTTTTCTTTCCGTCAGCATTCTCAGCATCCTGACTGGAATTAGCATTTTCATTTCCGGTACTTGTCAGTGTTGTACTGCTGTTAATACCGGATCCTTTCCCATCAATAGTATGTGTTACAGACTGCTGATTATTTTGACTTTCCACAAGTACAGAATCCTCCACCACAGATGTATAGCGGTCAAGCTCCGCCTGCATTTCTTCCATCTGTGCTTTCGAATTGTCCAAATCTTTTTTTACAATATGTAAACGGATTCCTAAAAAAATACAAAGCATAACCGGAATAACAATTGCAGCAATTACGGTTCCTACAATGATCTTTTTTAACCGTTCAATTCTTTTACGCCGATCTTCGGGCAAGCGCTCTATTTCCTGCTTTGCCATTCATTCTCCCCGCTTCCATACGCACTACGATTTATTTTATCACATCTTTTCTATTATGACAAATTAGAATTGCCTTACTTTTACAGAAAAACAGCCAACTGAAGTGAAAAGTTTATTTCCACTTTGAAGGGGATAAAGTAGATTTTAGTCTTTCACCTACTTCCACTTGAACAAATGTAGTATTTTGTCTTACACTTCATATACCTGACAGCTGCCAGAAAGGCAGGCATATATATG
>JAFOEY010000043.1 GCA_017387565.1 Lachnospiraceae bacterium
AAAAAGCCAAACAAATTTCTGAGGATTCGCCTGAAAAACTGATTGGCTATTTTCCCATGAAAAATATCAATGACAAGCTTTCTGTAAAGAAATATGTCGATTTAATGCAGACTGCTACAGATTTCCGATTCAATATTTTTGATATGATGTCCTCTCTCGTTTATGCAAGATTAATTCAACCATGCTCCAAATCAAAAACTTATGACGAGGTAATTCCTAAACTCTTTGATTCTTATGATTTCTCTCTGAATCAGCTTTATGATGGACTAGAATATATTGGCTGTGAATATGAAAAGATTATTGAAATTTATAACCATCAAATTCAGCAGATGTACAAATTCGATACATCTCATACATACTTTGACTGTACAAACTTTTATTTCGAAATTGATAAAGAAGATGATTTTAGAAAAAAAGGACCATCGAAAGAAAACCGTAAAGAGCCTATCGTTGGTTTAGGACTTCTACTCGATGCGAATCAGATACCTATTGGTATGAAATTATTTCCAGGTAATCAAAGTGAAAAACCTGTTATTAGAAACATTATCGAAGATCTTAAAAACAGAAATTCTGTGTCCGGCAGAACGATTCAGATAGCGGATAAAGGGCTAAATTGTGCTGAAAATATCTTTCACGCTCTTAAGAATGGAGATGGATACATTTTCTCCAAATCAGTAAAGCAACTTCCTGAAGTTGAGAAAACATGGGTTCTTCTTCCAAATGATTATAGAGAGATTAAAAACGCTAGTGGCGAAGTTCTTTACCGCATTAAAGAATGTGTGGATGAATTCGAATACAAATTTAGAGACTCAACCACTGGAAAAGATAAAAAATTCAAAATTACTGAAAAAAGAATCGTTACTTACAATCCTAAGTTAGCCAAAAAACAAATTTATGAAATAAATAAGGAAGTAGAAAAAGCAAGACTTCTAAAGGCATCACAGGCTAAAAAGTCAGAGTATGGTGATTCTGCAAAATATGTTACCTTTACTCCTACTGACAAAAAGGGAAATGAGACCGACGGTAAAATCAAAGTCTCCATGAACGAAGATCTCATCAAAAAATCTCTTGAACTTGCGGGTTATAACATGCTAGTTACTTCTGAAATTTCAATGAGTGATAAAGATGTTTATGATGCCTACCACAACCTTTGGCGAATAGAAGAATCATTTCGTATCATGAAATCACAGCTTGATGCAAGACCAGTCTATCTTCAAAAGGAAAATACCATTGTCGGGCATTTTCTTATCTGTTACCTTGCAGTATTGCTCACAAGATTATTACAGTTCAAGATATTAAAAAACAACTATTCTTCTGAAGAATTATTTGAATTTGTCCATGATTTTAGAGTTGCAAAAATATCTGAAAGAAAATATATAAATCTTTCAAGGGGAACAACATTCATCAAAGAATTCGCTGCTCTTTGTAAGCTGCCGCTAACTTCCTATTTTTTGAATGAGGGAGAAATAAAAAAAATGCTAAGCCATAGGTTTTAATCTGTGGCTTAGCACCATATTTTAACGTTTAACTCCAAAAGTCAGGATCCATATCCATGCTCTGCCAGCAAAACTATTTCTATTCCGTTACTACAAACTCCATCTCTGCGAATTCTTTATCTGTCATATCATCCAACTTGGCAACTACCCGATTTGACAATTCTACCATTTCATCATCATCCAAATGCTTAATCGCTTTTTTAATACCACCTATAACCTTTGTCCTGCTCCTAAACTCAAAAACGCAGATTAAATTGACTTCTTCTACTGTAAATTTATTATTCATCGCTTATATCTCCCTCTGATTTTTCTTTGTATTTTCCTGTACTTCATGTTCCTGTCCACAACCTTCCACCTGTGCTTTTTTCTCAGCCAATCGAGCTTTTAAGGAAACTTTTACCGCAGACTGTTCCTGATTCTTCTTGTTTGCTTCCCTCTGTGCTTTCTCTGCACCATTATTCAGCACATTGTCAATCATGTTATAATTTTGTTCTTCCATTTCTTCAATCTTGGCAAGAGGCTTGTATTCAGCCAATTTTTCCAGCAATACTTTTGCCCTTTGCATTTCGTCCGGCAAAGCTCCCTCGGAAATAACCTCGTTCAACCAGTCTGTAATAGGCTCCGTATTCCCTTGAACTATCATCTCGGAAATCTCTGACACGCTCTCCGTCATATTGGGGTTGTTGTTACGGTAGGAATAAACATCATAATCATGGCTAAAACGGTCAATTTCAACAGCAAGCTGTTCTGCAGGTTCCAAATCTGGCATACGTTTCTCCCATACCTTTGCTTCCATATCTTCAGACATGACACCATCTATCTCCATTTCCGGTAACTTTGCCACAAGCTCTGCAATGACTTCCATAGCCTTCGGTTCACTGGTTATGTTCGGGATATGTTCTAATATCTCCAAATCAATCCGGTTACCCGATAACAGGTCAACCTCATCATCCATATAGCTTTCTTCGCCCGGTCTGTGAACATTGATGCCGATTGCAGGGATACCATGCATTCGCTCCGGTGGTATCTGCTTCCAGATAGCGATTGCTTCCTCCACAGTAGGAATATTCTCATAAAACTCACCCAAATTATGAAACTCTCCACACTCGGATACCATCAATGTTACTTCAACCTCTTCTTTCTCCATTTCGCCCTGTGTCTGTATCTGTTGTGTCAGCTCCTGCTCCCTTTCCTGTCTGATACTTTCCAGATACTCCTCAGCCTGTGGCAGATACGTTTCCAGTGTCCCGGTACGCTGGGCAGTAATCGGATTGATGTCAACCTTTACCTCACCGATATGTAACGCATCCTCATTAATCGCATTGAATAAATCATCCTCTCTCTCATTCGTGGAAAGTTCCACTACCACATCAAGATCAGAGCTGTCCTTCTCCAAACCTCTACACCTGCTTCCTACAACAACTGCATCAATGATTGTGGCATCAATATCATACTCATCAATCTTTGCCTGCACATGGCATTTTATTGTTTCCTCAATTTCTGCCGGATTCATTTCACTAATGTCATGGAACAATTCATTGGTCTTTGCCCTGAAATCCGTTATGATGCTGCTCTCTTGATCTTTTGGTACAACTTCGTTGGCTTCCTCAACCTTTTCCATCAATCCATCATAATCAATCGGTATCAGTTCATCCTTTTCCTTAATACTCCCTTTCGCTCCGTTATGGTCTGGAGCGGATTTCAAATCATCTATGATGTCTGTCAGTGCCTCCCTAATTGTCACATCCGGATTGTCATAAACTCCACCGTCAATCTCCTTATAATCAGCTCCCATAATGGAATAATCATAGCCTCCATCCACCTCTTGGATACTGATATAGCGGTCTGCAATCTGAAAGGCAAGTTCTGCTTCATCTCCGTTTTCCAAGGACTTTTTCATATCTGCAAGCACCTGTTCCTTTTCATCACCAAGGTCAATGATCTCATCCCCATCTTCCAATGTGTTGTCTGAAGTCTCCGGCTCCTGTTTCTCCGACTCTGACTTCTGGACATCCTGTCCAGAGGTGTCAATCTCCGCTTCCTGCTCTTTTACTCCCTCCAAAGTCTGCATAAAATCAGGAAGTCCGGTAAATCCAAGGGAATCCACAAAATGAGCACTATTTTCCCCATTCTGATGCAGGACCACAATATCACTGACAGACAGTGAATGCCCTCTGTAATCTTCCGGGTGAGCTATATTGAATTTCTCATAGATTGCTTCCAGCGTTTCGCCCTGTGTTTGCTCTTGCAGTTCAGACAGATTTCCTACATAAATCAGTTCATAATTTTCCGGCTTAATAGCATCAAAATTGTCCTTTGTAATACCCATACGCTTCAAAGACTCTGTACCTTCAAACCGCAGATGATTCAACTCCTGATTATGCTTCAACTGATAAATACCGTACTTGTCAGAGCTGCCATACAAAAGCTGCGCTTCCTTATTTATTTGATTGTCCGAAAGTTCAGCCTGCATGGAACGAAGTTTTCTTTCATTTTCCCAATCGCCTTTTTCAATGCCAGAAATTCCTTCATGCTCCGTAATCTGTTCTCTATCTTCTACAGTGGTTTCCGAACCATCATTGTGTAACAGATACACAGGCAAGTCATGGTCAAACAATTCCAATGCTTTCTCCTGCGTCAGTGGCAGCATTTCATTCCATGTATAACCGTACTCCCGCATTTCAGACAGACCAATCATCGGGTCTGGAAGTGCATCAATCTCTGCCTGTGCATCTATGATAGTAAGACCCACATCCTGCTGTGCATATTCAAGCTGATATGCCAGTTTTTCTGCAAGTTCCCTTGTCTTGTCCATATCATCAAGCTTATAAGCATAATTCACAATCAGGTTTCGCTCATCTGATGTAAATATGGTTTTCTCAGCTTCCAACTGATTGATAAGCTGCTCTGCCTGTCCCATCACAGAAAGGTTACTGTCAATCTGTTCAGTCATTTTTGCTTTTACATCAGTAATCTCATCCGTATCAAAATTGTAACGGACATCAAGGTGGTATTCCTCAAATTCTCTTGATTTCTCATTGCCAAGCTCCGTAGTCCATGCACCTTTACTTTCCAAGTATGCCTGTATGCTGAGTTTATCATCCTCACTAATGCTAGAAAGAGCAGCCACAAGCTCCTGCGTATCCATTCCACGGACATTTACAAGGCTGAACTCCGTCAGATCTTCATTCTGTATCAGCAGGATACACTCTTTACTCTGTTCCTGCTCTATCTCACGATTTAGCTGCAATTCCCTTAATGCTCCCTCAATTCCTGTAATAAGCTCCGATGCTGTCTTTCGTATGGTATCCAGAGAAGATTTCAGTTCCTTCATATCCTTACCACTACTCCACCCTGCAATATAACCAAAGGAATAATCAGAGGTATCTATGCCAAAATGCTGGCATACCGTATAGGCAACGCTTTCTGCTTCTACTTCCTTTGTATTTCTGTCCTTTGCAGGCGCTTCCATCAAATCATCCCGATTGATTTCCTTATTGTGAAGCATGGAATGAGCTACCTCATGAACCATTGTCTTTAAAGTCTGGCTCTCACTCATATTCTCCTGCACCGCAATCCGCTTTTCCTCTGTATGGAAATATCCTTTGGAATCGCCGGGAATATCCTCAAATCCAATGGGAACCGGGGCAACATTCATAAGTGCCTGCACAAAGTCCTCATATCCCTCCACTGTTGATAAAAGTTCCTGTGCTTCCATTTCCGGAATTGGTTTTCCGTCTGTCTGTGATACATCAAATACAGACACAGCACGAAACGCCGGAATTGTGACCTCTACCTGCTCCTTTTGGGGCATACCGTTTTCATCAAACATCATCTCTCCTGTCACAGGGTCCAATTTATCCCGTTCCTCTTTGATTTTGTAAGGTGCAGGGGCAAGAATACGGATTGCCTTTTCTCCTTTATTGACGTGTCTTTCAAAATTCTTCTGCCATGCCTTATATCCGGCTACAAGTGTTGCTTCCGGCTTTTGCATGGCGATAAGTAAAGTGTTGTTAAAGCTGTAATTATGAAATTTTGACATGGTGGAAAGATAAGTCTTGTACTTTTCACTCTCAAAAAGCTCCTTTAATCCTTCCTCCAACTTGTCTGTAATTTCCTGTACTTTTTGTTTTTCTGTTATATGAATTGTATTCATATTTTCGTCTGCCATAATAAACCTCCATATGTTCATTTTTTGCACGACAAAAGGCAGCCCGCTATGGACTGCCTTCTGCATAATCACACTATTAAAATTAAACTGCTATAATACTTTCCAGTATCCTGCCTTTTTTGAACCAACCCGCTCTATATACCCATTTTCTCTTAAAAATGATATATTGTTTTCTACTGCTGTTTCACTCACGCCTAATATGCTATGAAGTTCCGCAGTTGTAATATTCGGATTATCTCTCATTTCTGCAATAATCTTTTGTCTTCTGGAATTTAAAGGTTTCTTATCCCCAACCTTTTTCCCAACTTTATTCCCAACCTTATTTATTCTCTCAAATGGGATAGTAACAACAATGGAATTCTCCCTAAATGAAAATGCATCTTTTCCATACATTTCCGTAATTTTAGGAACCCCTCGTCCGGATTTCTCACTTATATGCAGTTGAAGAAATATCTCGGACAACTTTTCATTTACAGGGATTGATTCTCCTAAGAAAAATCCCTCCATGGTCTGTGCCGGAGCAAGTGTTCCTCTCGATAGTATCTCTATCCGGTCAGAGAAAACCGAAATCATAGGCTCATTTCCTTCCACCCATTTATTGTGCAGAACGGCATTTATGATAGCCTCACGAAATGCCTTATTATCAAATAAAGGAACCTCTTTCCTCTCAACAACCCTGTCTGTTTCGTCCGTCTGGATTAGGTTCAACACATCCCCATAACGCAATAACTCGTCCAAGCTGTATAATAAACAGTCATTTCCAAATTCACGCACTGAGAAAAGATTAGAGCCTTTTGTTTCTCCATCAAAAATAGATACACGAAGCGGAAAATGAGAATTATCTGATAATAACTGTGCTAGAATGTTAAATTCTCCTTCTTCTGTTTTTAATCCCAAGTTCTTAATAAACGTCTTTTGATTTAAAACAATCCCTTTTGAACCATAATATCCAAAGAGTTTTTGAAATGTAAGGTCCTGATACTTCGCCGGTACCGTTTCTATCGTTTCCGTTCTTCCATCAAGTATTTTGAAAAGTTCAATTTCTCTCTTAGGGTAATCTTTCATATTACATTTTGATGATCCTATCCTTAAAAACCTCTTTTCTTTAAATGCCGTAGGAATTTCGGTTGCCGCAGGAATTACCAGACCAACGACTCTCTTTCCATAAATTTCTGTTTCTTCAAAACTAAAATTTATGCTTGGTGACAGATTTCTCGCAAGATAATTCTGATACGGTTCCTTGTTATATTCACAATACTGGTTAAATGTTGTTCCTACAATTTCATGAGTTTTATCATTTACTCCCCAAATGAAATACGCATATTTTTTATAATGAAAAGCCGCCGCATTTGACAGGGCAGATACATATTCGCCTAATGCCTCAGGCTGAAACCAGTTTTCCTTAAATTCAAACCATTCCTGTTCATCACTTAAGGCACATAAATCTAAAACAATTTGTTTAATATCCATTAGTATGCTCCTTTTCCCAACTTTTATTCCCAACCAAAATAATTATAACATGTTGGGAATAAAGTTGGGAATAAAAATAAAAAAACTTCAGATTTTCTTATAAGGTTTCTTCTTTTCCCTTTACCTTTTGTGGCATAGGCTTTTCTGTATCTCCTCCTGCAACCTTTGCTTTCATCACCTCCAGCTTCGCCTTCAGGGATACTCTTTCTGCAGGTACATCTGCATACTGCCTGATGCTCTTATCCTGCCCTATACCCACTGTTTTCTCTGCAAGCGGAGTATTCTTCGCCAGACGGTCTGCAACCTCTTTTTCGCTCTTTGGAGCTTCCGGCTCATCATCCATATCAATCCCGTCATTTCCCTTTTCATCCATGTTAAGCAGGGCATTTAATGCAGACAGACGCTCTAACTTCTCTGCAAGCTCCGCTTCCTGCGTAAAAGGCTTGGTTACCTCCACCTTTGCGGTTTCAAGCTGATGCTCCACAGTTTCAAGTTTTGTCTGTGCTTCCATAAGCTGCTTTGGCATGGACTCCAGTGCATGGTTGATACGGGCAATATTTCCAATCGGGTCTGAACCGACTTCCAAATTGTGGGAAAGCTGACCTTTCAGGTTCATCACAAATTTGTGGTTGAATGCATCAAAGGATACTGCCATCTTAAAACCTGCATATTCGCCAATGACCGCAGGGGCATTGACTGTTTTTATTTCTTTGCACATCTCCACAAGGGCTGTTCCGGCTTCTTTCTTATCCGTATAGAGCTTGTCCCCCATGTCAATCACGCTTAAATTTTGTACATTTTTCACGCCGAAAAAATGTACAGGTACTACTGATGTTTCTTTGCGAGTAAATCACCTCTTTCCTTTAAACGATAACTTTCACCAACTATTTTTACAACTTTAGAATGATGAA
>JAFOEY010000044.1 GCA_017387565.1 Lachnospiraceae bacterium
AAGCAGTTGGGCAAAATGCTGATGACATATTGGAAGAGACAGAAAAATTATATGATGATATATTTGATCAATACTATAAGGAACAGTTCGATCCAATAGGAGAGAAAGCAATAGCTCAACCGGATAGTGTGGGATATAAGACCAGCTATGGGAAGTCAAGTAGTAAAATTTCACAATTATTATCTGATAGACCAGAATTGACAGGAACTAATCGAGAGAAATTACTTTCAACGGTTCAAGATAATAAATTAGCGACATATATTAATGAGGTATATAGACCAGGTGCATCTATAGGTGATGGCGGAACAGCTGATGCGTTAATTTCAGAATTCTATGAAGGTAATTCAAGGCATTTAATAAAAGCAAAGGGTAGATTAAATGAAATAAATAAAATGATTAATTCAGGAACATTAGGATTAAATGATTTAGATATAGCTGAAGCTTTGAGAGACGATTTAGAGTACGCAATAAAGTTGTTTGAGTGATAGGAGGAGAACGAATATTGTTAATGATTGGTGATTTTCTTAATATGATGATTAATTTATTCCCAAATATCAGTAATAATGTGAATGAACGTATGAAAGATAATTTTGAAGGGTTAGACACAATTGTTATAGAGGAAATCATTATGCCAGAAGTTATTGAACTTTTGAAAAAAGATGAGGATGAAGAAAAATTAAAAGAAATATTTGACTATTTTGAGAATGTATGTATTGATTCAGAAGAATATCTTAATAATGTTTTTTCTATAACGGTATTGGAAATATTGGGTAATGATAAAATTATATTGGAAAAAGCTAAGAAATATATGGGCCCTATAACAACAAAACTTCAGAGGGAAGCTGATATTGCTATAGGAAGACAAGTTTAGGCACCACAATTAAGCCTCCCCACAGGCAGGCATAAATCCTAGTCTTACTACCAGACATTAACAAGAACTTTTAGGCTCATAAGGCTTACCATCCCGTAATACGGCATAGATTACGGTGGTAAGCTTTCTTGCCACTGCACCGGTGGCAGTTAAGTGGTGCTTTCCCTGCTCCCGTTTCTTTTTATATTATAATAGGCATTCAATGGGCTGTTATGGAAAGAACAGGTGGTTGCAGCGAGAAAAATGGCATGCCGTAAGTAAGGTGAACCCCGTTTGGACATGTGATTATGAGTGCTGCTAAATTCACCGGATTGTCGTACAGTTGGATCAATACCTGCAAAGGCAACTAAGGCAGATGAACTCTTAAATCTGTTTATATCACCGATTTCAGCAAGAATGGTTGCAGCAGCAATCATGCCTATCCCGGGAATGGTATGAAGATAACAATCAAACTTCTCGTAGTACTCAAGAATCTGGCAGTCAAGAGCTTCAATCTGCTTATCAAGAAAATTCATCCGATCAATGAGCTGTTTTAACTGGAAAGAGAAAGCATCCTGTGCTATCTTAATACCAAAGGTATCAGCTGCAGCTTCCCGGATAGAAATCGCTTTTTTCATGGTAAGCTTATTGTGGCTCTTATCTTTTATGATTTCAAAGAGCTCATCTATTGGTGCATTCTCAATGTTCTCAGGGGTGAGGTATTTTTCAAGAATGCCCATGGATGTGCTCAGCCAAAGAGAAGAAAACTGTTTTTCATACTCTGGGAAGATCTGCTCCATAATCGTGCTGATGCGGAGTTTTATTTCGGTTCTGGAAGAAATCACAGAATCACGGTAACGGCATAACTGCCGCAAGGCAAGAATGTTTTCGTCTGCCATAGAAGTGGTGGTAAACTGACCGAATCGTATCACTTCTGCAATCAGAAAAGAATCGATGGAATCGTTTTTTGTCTGCCGGATATACATCTTTCTGAGGGAATCAGACTGGATGGGATTGATTACATAGATGGTATATCCTCTGGCTTTGAGGAATGAATAAATCGGATACCAGTAATGCCCAGTGGCTTCCATGCCGAAGATACAAGAGGAATTGCCGATATTATTGAAGATAAAACTCATAAGAGAATCAGCACCTTTGTGTGTAGTTGCAAAACGAAGCGAATGTCCGATTTGTTTCCCTTCAGGTGAAACAATGGAAGCTTCATGATGATTTTTGCCAATATCAATGCCTACGATGTACATAATTAAAATCCTTTCTTCTGAGTATTGTAAGTAGATAGAATCCTCACTTCAATGCGGGTTACAATCTGGTTCGAGATACGAAGTACAGCACAAATGCTGCCAACATCCAGCTAATACGCAAAATCCTGCAAAGCAGAGGGAGCAGTCTCAATGAACGAAGTCACAAGTGCTTCAAGAGTGGTGACGCACACCTCTATCTATTACAGGATCATTGTGTTATAGGAATGAATAATAAGCAATAGATAGAAAAGACTGCTTTGGTTCCTATGTGTTTAGCATACCAGAGTGGTAGTGATTCTAATATAATTGAATTTCCAAGTAATCCAGAAGGCTTAACAAAAATCGGACCATTCAAAACAAAAAATGGGAAAATAATTAAATGGATAGATGAAAGCAAAAAAGCTGTTTTTGAATGGGATGAGGATTTAAAATATGGTTCGCACTACCATGTCATTGGAGATGATGGAAACACTAGATTACCAAATAGTAGTGGTGAAACACATTTCTTGCCAGAAGATACTTTTGAAAAATAGAAGAGGAATTTATGATGGATATAGAAAAATTGTTTGGTGACTCGGCTTTACATGATTGTAAAATGGAGAAAATTGAAATTGATTATCCCAAAGGAACTATTTTACTGCAATTTCTTACTCCTAAAAATGAAATAAATAAAATTATAATCAGACAATTCGTTGAAATTGAGTTTACAAATAAAGAAGAGTGGGGAAAGGGAACATATGTAGTTTCAAGTGATGTTTTTAATTCGGGTAATATTATTAATATAGAACTTCAATTTAATTCGGGCGATATTTGGAAAATTAAAAGTTATAAATAATTAGGATACTTATGGTTTTAATTTAGGAATCCAACTCCCTAAATCCCTTTTTATAAAATAACTGTATTATCTACCTGTTCACGAATTCAATGATATGTAGGCGGTGCAGTTATTTTTAAAGCTTCTTTGTCCAGAGTGGTAGTATGTAGATGCTTTGTTCGATTTTGAAAAGATACTTATGATTCGAAATTAATAAATAATGAATTAATTAAATTAGATGATTACAAGATGTTAAGAAAGAAGCAAATTAATATAGACATTAGTAATTAAAAAAGTTCTTATGGTTAATATAAGTATGAATATAAGCATAAGGAGAAAATCATGAACCAATCAGTAAATATTATTCTTGCATCCGGTTCGCCGCGCAGAAAAGAAATGTTTGAACGTATGGGACTTTTGTTCACGGTGATAAAAAGCGAGGGTGAAGAAATTGTCAAAGAAAGTGATCCCAAGAAGGTAGTTGCAGGTCTTTCAGAGCAAAAGGCGAAAGAGGTTGCGGACAGATATTTTGAATTCGAATGGGCTTTGGATTCAAAATATGAAAAGACCATTGTCATCGGTGCAGATACAGTAGTAGCCGCAAATCAGAAAATTTTGGGAAAACCGGCAAATGAAGCGGATGCCGTGGACATGCTTATGGCTCTGTCCGGGAAAGAGCATGAAGTGTTAACCGGAGTCAGTGTGATTTGTCTGGATAAAGACGGAAAAATAATTGAGGATGATAGTTTTTGCTTTGTAGAGGAGACCATAGTCTGTATGTATCCTTTTTCAAAAGAGGAAGCAGAAGCATATGTTGCCACAAAAGAACCCATGGATAAGGCAGGAGCTTATGGTATTCAGGGAATAGGAGCTTTTTTGGTGGAAAAAATTATTGGAGATTACAATACCGTTGTCGGATTTCCATTATCTGCGTTTATCCGACTGGGTTGTCAGAAGAATTTCTTTCGCATATAATGTATACAAGGATTAAGCGTTCAAAATACTGTAAATGGTTTGCGTTATTTTTTATAAGGATTAAAAGGTGTTAGTGGCATCTTATGCATTCAATGAATAAATTGCAAATATAAAGGTGTGGAAATACGAATGGATATCATAAGAAGCTTTAATGATATGGATTTAAATCGGGTTTTAAAGATCTGGTATGAGGGAAATCTGGAAGCACATGATTTTATCAGTCCTTCTTATTGGGATAGAAATTTCAATTATGTGAAAAGGAATCTTCCGCTTTCGGAAGTATATGTCTATGAAATCGATGGCTATGTTGTCGGTTTTATCGGCATGGATAATGGTTATGTGGATGGTCTGTTTGTCGATAAAGAGTATCGCGGAACCGGGATCGGTACCAGACTGCTCAATTATATAAAGGAAGATAATGATTTCTTTACACTTCATGTTTTTGAAAATAATTATGGTGCGGTGACCTTTTATGAAAACAGAGGACTGATTAAAAAGGAAGAAAGCGTGCACGAAGACCTGGGTGAAGTGGAATATCTGATGTATTATCGGAAAAAGAAAAAAGAGGAAGAATAATTTGAGTCTCGAAAAAAAGAGTGATGGGTTCATCATGCAGGCAGGAATTCTGGCAATGGCCGGAATTATCTGCAGAATCATCGGAATTTTATATAGAAGTCCTTTAGCTGCAATCATCGGAGATGAAGGAAACGGATATTACGGATCGGCTTATAATATTTATACGATTATTCTGCTGATCAGTTCATACTCGATTCCCGCTGCGATTTCCAAGGTAATTGCGGGAAAATTAGCGCTAAAGGAGTACAAAAATGCGCAGAGAATTTTCTACTGTGCATTTATTTATGTCATTGTTGTGGGCGGATGTGCCAGTCTGTTTGCATTTTTCGGAGCCGGTTTTTTGGTGGAACAAAATGCGGTCATGGTTCTTCGTGTTTTTTCTCCCACTATTTTTGTTTCCGGTCTGTTAGGGGTACTTCGTGGATATTTTCAAGCCCACAAAACCATGGTTCAGACATCGGTTTCCCAGATTTTGGAACAGATATTAAATGCCATTATCAGTATTATGGCTGCATATCTTTTAAAGCAGTTGGTTATTGACAGGGATCCTTCCACACAGGCAGTTTACGGAGCAATGGGTAGTGCCCTTGGTACCGGTGCCGGTGTTTTAATTGCGTTAGCTTTTATGACTTTTATGTATGGATTGCATAAAAAAGAAATAAAAGAAAGAATACAAAAGGATGAGCATAAGGAAGTTCTACAGTATTCCGAAATTTTTAAGATCATCTTTTCTTTAGTGACACCTTTTATTTTAAGTACGTTTATTTACAATTTCAGCACATCTTTGGATGAAACCATCTATCGGAAAATCTTGAAACTGATGAAGGATGTGGATGTTTCCCAGATTGCAATCTGGTATGGCGTTTATTCCGGAAAAGCAGTGGTTATTTCCAATATTCCCATTGCCATTGCCTCTGCCATGTCGGCTGCCATGATCCCGAGTGTATCCGGAAAATATGCAACGGGAGATGTAAAAGGGACCCGAAGCAAAGTCCATACGGCTATTTTAACAACGATGTTAATTGCAATTCCTTCCATGGTCGGAATTTTTGTACTCGCAGAGCCTGTGGTTTCATTTCTGTTTCCGGGTCAGACCAATATTCCTCTTGCCGGCGCATTGCTCAGGGCTTTGAGCGTCACCGTTGTTTTTTACTCGTTATCAACTCTGACAAATGCTGTTTTGCAGGGAATCGGAAAAGTTACCGCGCCGGTTTACCATGCGGCAATCTCACTGGTTGTACAGACGCTGGTATTAATTCCCTGTTTAATTTTCACAGATTGGAACTTATACTGTATAGCGATTGCTACCATTGTCTATTCATTTCTGATGTGTATACTAAATCAGAGAGCCGTTCGTAAGTATTTAGATTATAAGCAGGATATGAAAAAAATATTTGCACTGCCTTTTTTGGCATCTGTTATCATGGGCATTGTCGCTTACTATGTATATAAGCTACTCTTCGCTGTTTTAAAGAGTAATGTAGTTTCCTTGCTGGTTTCTGTTGCCACCGCAGCTTTTGTATATGGAATTCTGATTTTGAAATTGGGAGTTTTAAATAAAGATGATATTCTGGCAATGCCAAAAGGAAAGAAGTTGGCAGGAATATTGACAAAATTGCATTTGATTTAAAATTGTTTTAGGATTACGAGAGCACAAAGTGCGCAGCAATCCGTTGGTATTTTGGAATCAAATATTTTTACATCATGATTCCAACTGTTGAAGACAACATAGATATGTGGAAAAATTAACTAAATCATATAAATAAAGGAATAAAGAGATGTTATCAGTTACTGAAAAATTATCTGCGTTTCGGGCAGAGATGGAAAAAGAACATATTACGGCTTATTATATCCCGACAAATGATTTTCACGGCTCAGAGTATGTCTGTGATCATTTTAAGTGTCGGGAATATTTATCCGGATTTACCGGATCTGCCGGAACCTTGGTTATCACAAAGGATTTTGCCGGTCTCTGGACGGACGGACGCTATTTTATACAGGCTGCCAATCAGTTGCAGGATACGGAAATTCAATTAATGAAGATGAATGAACCGGGAGTGCTTTCGGTGGAAGAGTATCTGGTTAAGAATCTGGCTGATGGGGATGTTCTGGGTTTTGACGGCCGATGTGTAAGTGCTGATTTTACAGAAAAACTGAAAGAGCAGTTTTCTTTAGAAGGCAAAAGCATCACGATTAACAGTCATTTTGACCTGGTGGACCGTGTTTGGACAGAAAGACCGGCTATCTCTTTTCATCCGGTTTGGGAATTGTCTGCCAATCAGGCGGGATCTGAATCCGATTCCAAGATTGCAGATATTCGAAAGGAAATGGAAAAAGTCCATGCATCAGCTCATCTGGTGACTTCTTTAGAGGATATTGCTTGGATTTTAAACCTGCGGGGAAATGATGTTCATTGTAATCCGGTATTTTTATCTTATTTATATATTACGATGAATGAGTGTCTGCTTTTTGCAGATGAACATGCCATGAAGGATATCAATTGGTCTGAGTTTGACAAGGTAAGGCTTTTGCCTTATGAAGAAATATATGATTTTGTGAAGACAGTTCATGGTCAGAATATCGTATTGGATAACCGGATTGTAAATACTGCACTGATAGAAGCTCTGACTAAAAATGGTAATACGTTTCTTTTTCAGCCTAACCCTTCTGAAAAAATGAAAGCTGTCAAAAATGAAACAGAACTGCGTAATATGAGAGAAGCTCATATTTATGATGGTGTTGCGGTAACGAAATTTTTATTCTTTCTCAAAAATTACCGGGATGCTGTTTTAAACGGTATCTGGACGGAGCCGCTTTTAACGGAGATGCAGTTAGCCGAAATTCTTTTAAAGTATCGTAAAAGACAAAAGCTTTTTTTGGAAGAAAGCTTTGATCCGATTATGGCATATGGCGCAAACGGAGCAATTGTACATTATTCTGCCACAAAAGAAACCGATACCAAAGTTGGTACGGATAATCTTTTGTTGTTTGATACGGGAGCCCATTATCTTTGTGGGACGACGGATATCACGCGTACGGTTTTAATGGCAGAACCGGATTGTGTGACAATTGAACAGAAAAAACACTATACACTGGTATTAAAAGCACATTTACATTTGCTGGATGCCAAATTTCCAAAGGGTGTAACCGGGAACAGTCTGGATGCGATTGCAAGAGAGCCTTTGTGGAGAGAAGGCTTGAATTTTAATCACGGGACCGGTCATGGTGTGGGCTATATCTTAAGTGTGCACGAGGGGCCGAATGCTTTTCGTACCAATCAGGGAGATGGCAAGGTTTCGTTGACGGCAATGGTTCCCGGTATGATTACCTCGGATGAGCCGGGCCTTTATTTTGAAGGAAAATATGGAATTCGGTTAGAAAGTCTGCTGGAATGTGTGGAGGAAGAAAATGGCTTTTGGGGCTTTCGAGCATTAACCTATGTTCCTTTTGACCGGGAATTAATTGACGAAACTTTATTAAATTTTCACGAAAAGGAAATTTTAAATACCTATCACCGACAAGTTTGTGATAAAATAGGTTTGTGTTTATCAAAGGAAGAGTATGATTGGCTTTGCGAAGTAACCAAGCCTATAGAATAGATGATATATAGAATCGATTGTATATATAATGATATTGGAGTCAAAAGATATTTTGACCCCATGATACCAACTGATTGTTATGCACTTTGTGCTCTTGCGATCCTATAACATTCGAAATCCATTACGATTATTTCCAAAAGAAAGAGAGGAGCATACATATCCATGGCTTTCAAAATTATTACCGATTCTGCATCGGACGTATCAAGAGAGATGATTGAAAAATACAGCTTACATGTGATTCCGACGCCGGTCACTATTGAAGGAACAGACTATTTTGACGGAGAGACGATTTTTCCGGATGAATTTTATAAGATTCAGGCAGAGGGAAAGGATATCAAAACCTATCATGTCAGCCAGTATATGTTTGAAGAACATTTCAGACCATTTGCACAGGCAAAGGATGAAGTATTGTATATCTGTTTTTCGACCGGTATAGCAGGAACATTTCAGGCTGCGAATTTAGCAAAAGAGACTATTTTGGAGGAATATCCTGATTTTAAAATCACGATTATCGATTCCAAATGTGCATCCATGGGATTTGGTCTGGTCGTATATAAGCTTTTAAAAATGCAGGAAAACGGCGCAGATAAGGAACTCATCATTGAGGCAGCACAGTATTTTTGCGATCACATGAAGCATGCGGTTGCCGTAAGAACTCTGGATTATCTGATGAAAGGCGGACGTATCAGCAGAACATCCGCAATTGCCGGCACCATGTTGGATATAAAGCCTATTATTGAAGTTGATGAAAATGGCTCCTTGCAGGCGACTGAAAAAGTACGTGGCTGGAATAAAGCAATCAAACGGATTGTGGACATTGGAAAAGAAAAAGGTACGGCTTTTGATCGACAGATTATCGGCGTGGCACATGGCATGGAGCCGGAAAGCTATGAAAAATTAAAAACTCTTTTACAGGAAGAGCTACATGTCAAAGGCTTTATGGAAACCCGTATCGGTTGTGCAATTGGTGCTCATACCGGTCCCGGAATTGTTGCATTCGTTTATCAGGATGAGATTAACGAGAAATATCAGAAATATCTTGATGAATAATTTGATATAATATTAAATGCCCGGTTTCAAAACTCCGACTTCGTCTTCGAACAGTTGAAACCGGGCATTATTTTTGTTCGCTTATGCTGCTAAGAAAGGCACAAAACCTCGTAAAAGCCAGCGGGCAAAGATATATCATGTTCTGCAAGGACGACTTGCTATATTTCTAAAGCTCTATAGTTGCAAATAAAAAAGTGAGAAATGTTAGCAGAGTAAAAAGCCTGCAACTTTGGTAAAAAGAACAATATATTCACTTTTTGAATAATACTGGGATTACTAATCCGAAAAAGTGAATAGGATAGTATTTTAACATTTATTAAAGTCAAAAATAATATCCAAGTGTAAAATTAAAACATCAAATGCAAAATATAGTTGACATATGCAAATTATAGTTGTATATTAAACTCAAGAAAAAGAAATATGGAAATCTGAGGTGAGGAAATATTGAAAAACTTAAAGATGAAACTGGCAAGAATGGAACAGGATATTTCCCAGACTGATTTGGCAAAGAGGATTGGTGTCACAAGACAGACTATCGGTATGATTGAATCGGGAGATTATAATCCGACATTAAAATTATGTCTGGCAATTTGTAAGGAACTGGGAAAAACCTTAGACGAATTATTTTGGGAGGAAGATTAAGATGAAAAGAAAAAATAATTTAGACGAAATGCAGGAACAGAAATTATTGCATATTGAAAGTAAAGGATACTGGCTGGCTTTCTGGGGACTGGGTGTATCCTTGATTATTCAGTTAATTTTTTACGGACCCACTAATGACTGGAGATATATGGCAGCAGAGTGGATTGTATTCATGGCTATTGCGTTATATATGGTAGCAGGTTGTATCAAAGAAGGAATATGGGATCGTAAATTAAGACCTTCTTTTAAAGATAATATATTTATGAGCTTAGTTGCCGGAGTGGTTATGGGTGTTGTACAGTTTGTTATGAGTTATCGCAATTATCATAAACCGGTTGGTTCCGTTGCAGCAGGCATTTTCTCCGGATTAATGGTAATGATTTTATGCTTTATCGCATTGACGATTTCTTCTGCCATATATAAAAAAAGACAGGAAAAACTGGAAGAAGAGTCTGAGGAATAAATAATAATAAATATTATCTCTTTTCGGATTTAATCCCTGTAAAAGATGACGGTCAAAGATATATATTGGGAACATAAATCTGAAAAGAAAAAATTTTAAAGACGGATTTCAATAAAATGAAATCCGTCTTTTGTATAAATTTAATAGAGAAATCGACCATAAATGACCGAAAAGGGAATAACCATTTAAATTCGATATAAATGATTTATGGCGTTATAGCAAAGAAACTATTCAGCAGAATACTTTTTAGCCTGCTCATCAATATAAGCCTGATCGTCAAAGTAATTAATCTTCATGGAATCTTTTACTCTGGAAAGTGTTTTAGCAGCTTTTGCTTCAGCCTTGATACTGCCCTGACGTAAGATTTCCAATACACCCGGAATATCTTTTTCATATTCTTTTCTACGCTCACGAATGGGAGTGAGAATATCTTCCATAACTGCAAAAAGGAAATTCTTTACTTTCACATCGCCTAAACCGCCGCGGGTATAATGAGCCTTTACTGCTTCTAAGTTTTCGTATTCGGGCCAGAATTTTTTAAAGTGTTCATCGGTTGCAAAGGCTTCCAGATAAATAAATACCGGGTTGCCTTCGACCTGACCGGGATCATCTACGCGTAAATGATTGGGGTCTGTGAACATTTTTTTGATTTTATCTTTTACTACTTCCGTCGGATCGGATAAGTAAATACAGTTGTTTAAGGATTTACTCATTTTTGCATTTCCGTCCGTGCCGGGCAAACGAAGACAATATTTATTTTCCGGTAAAAGAATATTGGGTTCTACCAAAGTGTCACCATAAATGTAATTAAAGCGGCGAACAATTTCTCTGGTCTGTTCAATCATGGGTTCCTGATCTTCTCCAACCGGAACGGTGGTTGCATCAAAAGCGGTAATATCTGCAGCCTGGCTGATAGGATAAGTAAAGAAACCAACCGGAAGGTTGTTTTCAAAATTTCTCATCTGGATTTCCGCTTTTACGGTGGGATTACGCTGCAGTCTTGCAACGGTAACCAGATTCATATAGTAAAAAGAAAGCTCAGTAAGCTCCGGTACCTGTGACTGGATAAACAATGTGGATTTAGAAGGATCCAATCCACAGGAGAGATAGTCAAGTGCCACCTCAATAATATTCTGGCGGACTTTTTCGGGATTATCGGCATTGTCGGTAAGTGCCTGAGCGTCTGCAATCATAATATAAATCTCATCAAATTCGCCACTGTTTTGTAACTCAACACGTCTTCTTAAAGAACCCACATAGTGACCAATGTGTAATTTTCCGGTGGGACGGTCACCCGTAAGTATAATTTTTGCCATGGTATTTCTTCCTTTCTTTATAGAAAGCACTTTTAAGTGCAATAATTCTGTAGTCTATTGTATCGAAAATGAAATCAAAGGTCAATGGTAGCTGTAACAGGGATTTTTATTAATTAAATATAAAGAATGAAATAGATTTCTTGACATTCACAATATCTTCCCCCATAATGATGACTGGTTGTCATGTGACACCCTGTCATTTTTATGCTGTAGCAAGGAGAATAATACGATAAACACAAATGTATCTGACAATGACTAATTAGCTGCTACAATCACTTAGCTTAGTTTATTATTATAAAAAGTGAAATGATGATAGATTTTATGATAGGGAAAGGAAGAGAATCTTATGCCGTCCGAGCGTTTTTTTAATTTGCCGATGGACAAGAAAAAAAGAATCATTGAATCGGCTTTAAAAGAGTTTGCGAGAGTACCTTTTGATGAGATTTCCATTAATCGGATTATTCAGGATGCCGATATTTCCCGAGGCAGTTTTTATCAGTATTTTGAAGATAAAGCGGATTTGCAGACATTCTTATTATCGGATTTTGCGGAACAGATAAAAACAAAAACAAAGAGATATCTTCAGGAAAAAAAAGGAGATATGTTTCAGTTTTTTGAAGATGGATTAAATTTTATTATTGACATCGGAATGAAAACACCTTTTATCTATGTCTGTAAAAATGTCTTTTCCCAAATGAGTCAATGTAAAGGCTGTAATCAGGATTCTCCGATTGAAAAAGACATAAGATTATTGTTTGAGAAAGTCACGGTAACCATGAAAAACGAATACTATCAGGCATATGATATGGAAGATGTTGTGGTTGTATGGGAAATGCTACTTATGCTTGTAAAAGAATCTATAGTAAGGATTTTTATTATGGAAGAACCAAAAGAAGAGGTTATGGAAAAATATCAGAAAAAAGTAGAAATAATGAAAATAGGTTTTAAATCAAAGGAGAAAGCTCATGTCTAAATTTAGTGTAAAAAAACCTTATACCATATTTGTTGCGGTTGTTGCTATTATTGTATTAGGTATTGTTTCCTATACAAAAATGACTCCCGATTTAATGCCAAATATGAACTTACCGTATGTTTTGGTAATCACAACTTATCCGGGTGCAACTCCTGAAAAGGTGGAATTGGAAGTATCAAGACCGTTGGAGCAGTCGTTTGCAACACTTGACAAAATCAAAAATGTTGTATCTTCTTCTAGTGAAAACTATTCTATGATTGCATTGGAATTTGAAGATGATGTGAATATGGATACCATTTCGATAGATATTTTGCAGGATGTCGATGCAGTTTCCGGTAGTTGGGATGATATGGTCGGAACACCTTACATATTGAAGATTAACCCGTCTATGCTCCCGGTTGCTGTAACAGCAGTCGGAATGGAAGGAATGGATACACAGGAGCTTTCCAATTTTATGAATGATGAAATCATTCCGAAACTGGAAGGTGTGGAAGGTGTAGCAAGTATTGATTCTTCCGGTCTGGTTGAGACGAAGGTTCATGTTGTTTTGAATCAGGACAAAATAGATGCTGTAAATGAAAAAATTTCTGCAGCACTGGATGATAAATTTGCAGATGCAAAATCTGAGCTGGATGATGGCCAGGCGGAAATCAACAGCGGAAAAAATAAAATTAACAAAGGAAAAAATGAATTAAATGCCGGAAAGGAAAGCATGGCAGAAGAAACAGCCAATGCTTCCACAAAGCTTACTTCCGGCAGCAGTCAGCTTTTGGAAGTCAAGATCCCGCTTCAGGAGAAAAAAACAGAGTTAGAAAAAACAAAAAAAGATTTAGAGGAAAAGAAAAAAACATTAACTGAATTATCAAACAGTATCAAGCAGGCAGAAAGTGCGAAGGCAGAGCTGGAAAATGCCAAGACACAGCTTACCAGTGGTATTTCCGGACTTAAGGAAGCAAAAACGGCTGTTGATAATATGCCTGCATTAGTGGAGTCGCAGGTGCGTCCACAGGTAGAATCAGCTATTTTAAATCAGATGAAAGCGGCTTATGGAATTGCAGAAGATGCAGAAATTCCGCCGGAACTGCTTGCAACCATTCAGGCATCAGCCGAATATCAGGCGGCATATGCTGCTGCATATCAGACAGCTTACGATCAGGCTATGGAAACTGCCTATGTACAGATTGATGCACAGCTTGCCGCAGCCGGAACGAACCGGGATGGACTGGATGCAACAATTGCAACTTTGGAAGGTCAGCTTTCACAGGTTGAGGCATCCTTAGTACAGGTAAATAGTGGATTAGACCAGATTGATCAGGCGCTTAGTGCACAGGGCATGCAGCGCAGTGATGTGCAGAATGCGTTAACAGAACTGGACAACGGTCTTGCACAGGTTAATACAGGACTGGAACAAATCAATAATGGATTGGCACAGATTGAAAACGGAAGCATGCAGCTTTTGGAAGGCCAGAAGCTTTTGGAACAACAAAAAACTTTGGGCATTCTTCAGCTTAGTGAGGCAACCACGCAGTTATTAGTGGGCGAATTCCAGTTAACAAGTGCTCAGGCACAACTGGATGCCGGTCTTGATCAGTTTGAAGAAGCAAAAGAGAAGGCTTATGAGCAGGCTGACTTAGACAATATTATTACGATGGATATGATTTCGCAGATTCTGTTTGCACAGAACTTTGCAATGCCTGCCGGTTATATCGAAGAAGATGGTATTCAGTATATGGTCAGTGTCGGAGATGAGATTGTCGATGAAGACGAAATCAACAATCTCTTACTGATGGATATGCATTTGGATGGATTGGATCCAATTTATTTATCCGATGTGGCAGATGTATTTTTGTCTGATAACAGTGGTGATGTGTATGCTAATATTGACGGAACCAATGGTATTATGCTTTCTTTTACCAAACAGTCTACTTATGCAACAGCTGAGGTCGCAGATAATATTACCAAACGTCTTGATAAGCTGACAGAGGAATATGAAGGTTTCCATTACTCAACCATGATGGATCAGGGTGATTATATTTATATGATCATCAATTCCATTTTAAAAAGTTTGTTGCTGGGTGCGTTATTTGCAATCATTATTCTGTTTTTATTCTTAAAGGATATCAGACCGACGTTTATTACACTTTGTTCGATTCCGATCAGTGTCATCTTTGCTTTTGTACTGATGTATTTTTCCGGAATTACTTTGAATATGATCTCGATGTCCGGTCTGGCGATTGCAGTAGGTATGTTAGTGGATAACTCGGTTGTCGTAATCGAAAATACCTATCGTTTGATTGCAAAAGGAGAAAGTGCTTTAAAGGCAGCAGTTGCCGGAGCATCACAGGTTGCCGGAGCGGTAATTGCGTCAACATTGACAACCATCTGTGTATTTTTACCGATTGTATTTGTGGATGGACTGACCAGAGAGATATTTACGGATCTGGCTCTTACCATGGGTTATGCCTTGATTGCCAGCCTGATTATTTCCCTGACACTTGTTCCGGCTATGGCATCCCGGGTATTAAAGAATACAAAAGAAAAATCACAGCCGATTATGGGCAGATTACTTGGAGGCTATCGGAAACTGATTGCACTTGCATTAAACCATAAGTTGATTACCCTTGGAATTGCGCTTGGTCTTTTGATATTTAGTTTTGTTGCAGCGATTGCAAAAGGATTTATCTTTATGCCGAATATGTCTTCTAATCAGATGTCTGCAACGATTACGGTATCAGAAGAAGAGAGCTTTGCAGATTTGGTGGAAGCATCCGATCACATTGTAGAAGAAGTTTTGAAAATGGATGGCGTTGAAAGTGTAGGTGCCATGGCACAGAGTGAAGGAAGTACCTTATCTATGATGGGTGGAGGATCTTCTGACGGTCCGAGTACAACCTTGTATGTCATGCTGAAAGAGGATGGAAATATCGATACCTATGCGCTGGCAGATCAGATTAATGCCTTGGGAGAAAAATACGCATGTACCGTTGATGCGCAGGCCGATGGTGGAATGGGAAGTATGATGTCCATGCTCGGCGGAGAAGGTGTAACACTTTATTTGTATGGTGATGATATGGATACCTTACAGGAAAGTGCCAAAGAGGTTGCTAAAATAATGGAAGGTGTAAAAGGAACAACCAATGTTTCCGACGGTCTGGAAGATACGTCTCCTGCCATTAAGATTACCGTGGATAAAGAAAAGGCAATGAAAGAAGGCCTTACAGTTGCCCAGATTTACCAGGAACTTGCCGGTGCAATCAAGTCTGAGGCAACGGCAACATCCATTACCATGGATGCAGATAGCTATGACGTTTTAGTTCAAAAAGATGATGAAAAGAAGCTTTCCCTTTCGGAACTGAAAAAATATGAATTCGAAACTACAGATCAAGAAGGCGAAAAGAAGACCGTGAAGTTAAAGGATATTGCTGAGATTAAGGAAAGCGAATCCTTGCAAACGATTAATCGTCAAAACCAAAAGCGTTATCTGTCTTTAAGCTGCGGTATTGAGGAAGGATACAATGTAACATTGGTAACTGCCGATGTGAAAGAAGCACTTGACCAATTTGAATTGCCGGCAGGTATGTCGATTGAATACAATGGACAAAATGAGGAAATCATGGAAGCAATGAAACAGTTTGTTCTTATGATTTTATTGGGAATTGTATTGGTATATCTGGTAATGGTAGCACAGTTCCAGTCCTTGAAGTCGCCTTTTATCATCTTGTTTACGATTCCGCTTGCTTTTACGGGAGGATTTTTATCCTTGCTGATATGTGGAATGGATGTCAGTGTCATTTCAATGATGGGCTTTGTCATGCTGACCGGTATTATTGTAAATAACGGTATTGTGTTGGTAGATTTTATCAATCAGTTGCGTGCGGAAGGCATGGAAAAACAAGAGGCTGTCATTGAAGCCGGCGTTACCCGTATGAGACCGATTTTGATGACAACATTAACAACCATTCTCGGTTTGTTTGATATGGCTTTGGCAAGAGAAATGGGTAGTGAAATGATGCAGCCGGTAGCTGTTGTTTGTATCGGCGGACTTTTATATGCAACGTTGATGACGTTGTTTGTAGTACCTTGTCTGTATGATTTGTTTAACCGTAAAGATATGAAAGTAATCAAGGATGAGGACTTGATACTGGAAACAGAATAAATTAGATACCTTTTGACAGGCTGTTGCAATATGCAATGGCCTGTTTTGTTATACATGATGAGCCAAACGAAGTAAAAAATGCTCCGGTTAAGTTGTTGTATGACAAAAGAACCGTCCTCGGTTGTGATCGGTTGTGCGGTTGTGGTTGTCTCCAGTTGTGCGGTTGAGTTTCTGCAAAACTTGTTATAAGATAAAAAAGATAAAGGTAACATATGAATGGGTGAATCGATGGAAACGATAGAAATTTTAAATAAAGTAAAAAGTGGAGAAATAACTATTGAAGAGGCAGAGCGTTTCTTTAAAAAACAGCCTTTTGAAGAGTTAGGGTTTGCAAAGCTGGATTCACACAGGGAAATTCGCTCCGGATTTCCTGAAGTAATATTTTGCAGTAAAAAGCCTGATGATTTTCTGGTAAATATCTATCAGAAAATGTTTGAGTTACATGGGGAGGTTTTTGGTACCCGGGCAACAAAGCATCAATATGAAATTGTAAAAGCGGTGATACCGGAAATAACGTATGATGAAGTTTCTCAAATATTAAAATACGAAAAGCCGGATAAAAATCATATTGGAAAAATTGCAGTATGCACGGCAGGAACCGCAGACATTCCCGTGGCAGAAGAAGCTGCCCAGACCGCAGAATTCTTTGGTGCAAAGGTTGAGCGATTTTATGATGTTGGAGTCAGCGGTATCCATAGATTGTTATCCAAAGTGGAAGATATTCAGTCTGCCAACTGTGTTGTCGCGGTAGCCGGAATGGAAGGAGCACTTGCCAGTGTCATCGGAGGGCTTGTCAGCAATCCGGTCATTGCTGTTCCGACATCGGTTGGATACGGTGCAAGTATGAACGGGTTATCTGCTTTACTTACCATGATCAATTCCTGTGCCAATGGAGTTGCGGTTGTAAATATTGATAATGGATATGGTGCCGGTTATATGGCAACGCAGATTAACCGTTTGGCAGAAAAGTAGATGTTTTTTGTTTGCCCGTCTGGCGGAATTTTATATATTCTACTTACAGACGCGTTCTCACTTGGATACGAATGTAACAGTACTAAATTCGCAATAAATTGCTCATTAAGTGCTGACGTTCGTATACAGTCTGTGCGCAGAATATATAAAATTCCGCCAGACGGGCAAGAAAGATGCCAGATTACATGAGGAGTTTTCATGACAGATGAAGAGTTAGCCTATGCTAAATTAGAAGAATTGAAGAAATATCTGATGGAGTTGCAGAGTATTGCTGTTGCCTTTTCCGGAGGGGTGGATTCTGCTTTTCTTTTAAAAGTTGCACATGATGTGCTGGGAGAAAGGGCAGTTGCCGTAACTGTAACTGCAGATTTTTTTCCGAAAAGAGAATATGATGAGTCGGTAGAATTTTGTAACAAAGAAGGGATTCGACAATATTTTTGTCCGACTGATGTATTGGAAACGGAGGCTTTTAAAACCAATCCTCCTAATCGATGTTATTTTTGTAAAAAGAAACTTTTTTCAGAAATTCAGGCACTTGCTTTCGAAAAAGGGATCTCTTATATCGCGGAAGGTTCCAATATGGACGATGATAAGGATTACCGGCCCGGAATGAAAGCTGTTAAGGAGCTAGGCATCCTCAGTCCGCTAAAGAAGGTGGGACTATTAAAAGAAGAAATTCGCTTTTTGTCCAAAGAATTGGGTTTGCCAACGTGGGATAAACCGTCTTATGCCTGCCTTGCTTCCCGTTTTGTCTATGGTGAGAAAATTACAGAAGAAAAACTTTTGATGGTAGAAAAAGCAGAGCAGCTTTTATATGAATTTGGTTTTCGGCAATTTCGTGTCCGTGTTCACGGTTTGATGGCTCGAATTGAGATATTACCACAGGAATTTGAAAAACTTATGGAGGAAACGGTTCGTCAAAAAATCATAGATGCATTCAAGGAATATGGTTTTACCTATGTATCTTTGGATTTAACCGGATATCGGACCGGGAGTATGAATGAAACAATATATAAAAAATAGAAAGATAATAATATTGACAGGGATTGTTTGTGTTTGTGCCGTTTTCTTAAGTTGTTCAAGATCCGTTTATGCAGAGGAATATCTTAATAACACAGAAGAAAGCATGGAAACTGTATCAGAGAATGATTTAAAAAATGATTTTGAAGATATGGAACCGGAGCTTCCTGTTGACCAATCAGAAATGCTGGAGGAAAACGATAACGGATACTTGTACGATTTTGTGGAAAGAATGTATGGAGCTGTGTTGAATCGAACTCCGGAAGAAGAAGGATTGCAGTACTGGGTGGAACAATTGAGTTCACAGTCTGCGGATGGAGCAACACTTGCAAGAGGTTTTATTTGCAGCAAAGAGTTTCAGAATCGAAATGTCAGTAATGAAAGCTATTTGAATATTTTATATTATACCTTTTTTGGCAGGGAACCTGATGCGGATGGAAAAGCCTACTGGATGAATTTATTGGAAAACGGGACATCAAGAACGAAAGTGCTGAGCGGATTTGTCAATTCAAAAGAGTTTGGGCAAATATGTGAAACTTACAACATTGCAAGAGGTACTATGGAACCGGATGGTTCCAATATATATAATGCCGGAGTAAGACGTTTTGTATCGCGTTTATATGCTGAAGTGTTGGAAAGAAACGGTGATGTGGAAGGTATTGAATACTGGGCTTATTTGTTAAATAAAAATCAAATTACACCGGAAGATTGTGCAAAAAAATTCTTCCATAGTTCGGAATATATAAATAAACAGGTTTCAGATGAGGAATTTGTTAAAACTCTTTATCGAACTTTTTTGGGAAGAACTTATGACGATGAAGGAAAAACATATTGGATTACAAAACTACAATCCGGTATGAGCCGGGATACGATTATAGCCGGATTTGCCAATTCGGCAGAATTTCGGAAAATATATGTAAAATATACCGGAATTGCATCTAAAACAAATGTTAGTGCAAATTTGGAAGCAAGACCTTTTTTAAATCCATCCTTAGGAGATGGCTCCTTTCGGATTCCTGCGATGATCTCTCTAAATAATGGAACGATTGTTAGTGCGGCCGATACAAGATGGGAATCCCAAATCGATGGGGGAGGAACCGATACGGTTGTTTCCATTTCTTCTGATCTTGGAAATAATTGGCATCAATCCTTTGCGAATTATTTAGGTAACAACGGAAGGATTAATGATCAATATACGGCGTCCTTTATAGATCCGGCACTTGCTACAGATGGAAATACGGTCTATTTATTAGTTGATCTGCTACCTTCCGGTTATGCATTTTATGGTAGTTTATTTACTTTGCCGGAGACAGGAACAGGATTTGATCAAAGTGGCAGGCTTATGCTGAGCGGAGTTGGGGAACTAATGTATAATTACTATTTGCAGAATGGTGAAATCTACGCATATTCCGGGGAAAAAGTAGAAGGATACACTGTAGATGAGTTTTTCAATATCCGTGGAAATGACTATGATTCCAATTTATTTAACATATTTGATTCACCATTCACAGTTTATCCTACCGAATACTTATATTTAACAAAATCAATGGATGGCGGTCTAAACTGGTCGACACCTAAATTATTGAATGTTAAGCAACTGTATGAACAAGGTTATAGTGTAGGATGTGGCCGGGGTACGGTTTTATCAGATGGTACGATTATTTTTCCTTGCTACAGGACAACACAGGGAAATCAGACGGCCAGTTTTATTTATTCCAATGATTATGGAGAAACATGGAATCGGGCACCGGAAGCTACCGGTTTTGACCATCCCAGCAGTGAAGCTGCTATAGTGGAATTAAATCCGACACAGATCAGAATGTTCTATAGAGATGGCTATCGTGTTTTATCTTATACAGATTACATATTTGCAAATGGTAGTTGGAATGTTGGAGGTAGTGGAACAGTTCCCGGAATTACAAAAGCATTATACTGTCAATTGAGTGCCATAAAATATAATGAAAATACGATATTGATATCGACACCTACTAGTGGAACGGAAGAACGCCTTGGTGGAATGATTATAACGGTTGAATTAGATAGTTCTTATGGCATGAACGTGACAAATTATTGTTCGGTAAACGGACAAGAATCTTTTGGCTATTCATGTTTGTCAAAGTTATCCGATGGATCTGTAGGAATATTATATGAATCTAGTGTTGCGGATAACAAGTATGAGATTTTATATAAGAGAATTAAGGCAGAAGATTTGGGAATCTATTAAAGGAGAAGGTTTTATGTATGTATCAGATGCATTATATTTGGAATGCAATTCGGGTATCAGCGGAGATATGACGGTTGCCGCGCTTTTAGATTTGGGTGCAGATGAAAAACTTTTACGAAATGTTTTAAACAGCATTCCGGCAGAAGGTTTTTTCGTTGAAATATCCAGAGTAAAAAAAGCCGGTATTGATTGCTGCGATTTTTGTGTTGTATTGGATTCTGCACATGAAAATCATGATCATGATATGGAATATTTACATGGGCACGACTCTGTCCATGTGTGTAGTGCGGATATGGAGCATGGCCATAGCCATTCGCACAGCGAGAATGTTGAGCACGGTCATAGCCATTCGCACAGTGAGAATGTTGAGCATGGACATAGCCATTCGCACAGTGAGAATGCTGAGTATGGACTTACTCATTCACATAGTGAGACTGCTGATGAGAATAGTCATATTCATTCACATGGTGAGGATATTGAGCATACTCATTCACATCAAGAAGAGACACACCATCACCTGCATCACCATGAACATCGGGGTATGGCAGAAATAGCAAAAATAATAGAGCAGACACAAATGACGGAAAATGCCCGCTCTCTGGCATTAAAGATCTTTCAGATTTTGGCAAAGGCGGAAGCAAAGGCACATGCTACGGATATAAATCAGGTTCATTTTCATGAAGTCGGAGCGATTGATTCCATTGTGGATATCATTGCGGTTGCCGTTTGTATTGACAATCTGGGAATCAAAAATGTAATTGTTCCAAAGCTTTGTGAAGGAACAGGGACGGTCCGTTGCCAACATGGAATTTTGCCCATTCCGGTTCCTGCCACCGCAAATATTATGG
This sequence comes from Lachnospiraceae bacterium, assembly GCA_017387565.1. GTDB lineage: Bacteria > Bacillota > Clostridia > Lachnospirales > Lachnospiraceae > UBA2882. Next base: position 21,741 of record JAFOEY010000044.1, read on the forward strand.
AATCATATCATTTAGCCGTTGAGATTATGGATGTACAGGGAGAGTTTGTGACACCTACCGGAGCTGCAATTGTTGCAGCGCTTAGGACATCGGATCAATTACCAAAGCAGTTTATTATTAAAAAGACCGGGCTCGGAGTCGGAAAAAGAACCTATGAAAGACCGAGCATTCTAAGGGCTATGTTAATTGAAGAAAAGCATTCAGATAACACGGATGAAAATGTAAATACAAATAAATATATAAATAAGGATACTTTTGTGGGTGATATTTTTGAGGAAGGTTTCATTTTTAAACTGGAAACCAATATTGATGACTGTAGCGGTGAAGTGCTGGGTTATACCATGGAAAGACTTTTTGAAGCGGGTGCAAGGGATGTGCATTATCAGCCCGTTTATATGAAAAAGAATCGTCCGGGTTGGCAGTTGAATGTCATATGTGAGGAAGAAAAAATAGCACAACTGGAACAGATTATTTTTGAAGAAACAACAACCATTGGTATTCGCCGTATCAGAGTAGAGCGTTCTGTATTGGGACGGAATATCGAAAAAGTACAGACTCCTTATGGAGATGCTTTGGTTAAGGTATGCCATTTGGGAGATGTAACAAAAATTTATCCGGAATATGAAAGTGTTGTGAAGATTTGTAAAGAGCATCAACTGCCGTATCAAGAGGTCTATAATATAGTTAGAGACAGTTATAAAACCACGCATTGACAAAAAGAAATAGCACCCAACCGACCAAAGTGAAGTGCTAATCCTTTTTACATTATAAATCACTGAGGGCAAATCGGAGTCACATCCGATTACCTTTGATCAAATTATACACTTGGGCGGCTGAGAAATCAACCGTCCATTTTCTTTTTTATCTAGATAAAATCCTTACTCAATATTTTCTAATTATTTATAATTTAATTCTTTTGCACAGGCAGGCACCGAATGTACCAACACCAACGTGTGTTGCAATACTTAAGGGAATTGCTTCGATATGACTTCTTCTGCCGAAATACTCCTGTACTTCTTCATTCCAGGCAAGAGCCTCATCTCTTCTTAAGGCTGCTGCCGTATAAAGATGATAATCATTAATATCCTCACTGTGGAATTTACGTATCATATCCTTTTCCAAAGCCTTTAAAATAGCCCTTTTTGCAGCCTTTGTTCCGCGCGCTTTTTCATAGGATTCAATGGAACCGCCATTGACGGATAAAATCGGTTTGATGTTGAGCATGGAGCCGACTGCTGCAGTTGCCGGGCTGATTCGACCGCCCGCTTTTAAGTATTTTAAATCATCTACCATCATATATATGGAAGCTTCATTTTTGGTTAAGGTCAGGGTATTTCTGATTTCGATCAGGTCTTTTCCGGCATCGGCCAAAGCCTTGGCATCCAAAACAGCCTGTTTTAAAGAAACGGAAATTCTCTGATTGTCAATGACAACAACTTTTCCGTCATAGTCACCTGCCAACATTGCTGCAGTAGAGTAAGAACAGCTTAAGCCGGAAGCCATGGGAATGTGAATAACAGCATCATAGTCTTTTAATGCCCGATCCCAGATATCCATAACATCTGCAGGTGATGGCTGTGATGTAAAGATTTGCGATCCGCTTTGTTGTTTTTCATAAAAATCGTTATGACTGATGGAAATGCCTTCGGTATATTCTTCCCCGTCAATATTAAATTTCATGGGAAGGACGAAAACACCATATTTTTCTGCTTTTGTTTGAGAAATACCACTGTTTGAATCGGTAATGATTGCAATTTTTTGTTTGGCCATTTTGTAATCTCCTTATTTATTGTCTGCAAATTGATGTTTCACTAAATTAAGTATCGCATGTTTTGCGGGTCTCAAACTAATACTTTTTGACCTTGGTATCATCATATAAAATTAGTATAAAACATTCAAAAGATTTTATCTATATATAGGTTTTGCAAAATAAACTTTTCATACTCTTCCGATGCTTTATGAGTCGCTGCTTGAGCAAGTGCGGTAATTAAAAAGCTTGGATTCATAAGACCTACCTCTTTTCCTTTAAAAATTATTTGATAAACTATAGTAGCAATTTACAATATAATTGATTTTACTATATCAGAATGACAAAGAAAATAGTATAAAAACATCTTTGTAGGAGTAGCTCTCATTGCATTTTTGCAGGGCATGTGATACCTTATATTATGTAGTTTAACGCGTTAAAGTTTTAATGTTTAAATTGCAAAAATTACAAAAAGATAAGATGATTGGGGAATGATTATGCCAGTAACTGATTATTTGGAAAGAAATGCAAAATTATATCCGGATGAGGTCGCACTCGTAGAATTAAATCCGGAAGAAAAAGAAACCAGAAGAACGACATGGAAGGAATCGGAACTGATTGAGCCTACCCGGTTTGAGCCTTACCGCAGGGAAATCACATGGCGTGTGTTTGACGAGAAAGCGAACCGCTTTGCCAATATGTTATTGGGACGCGGAATCAAGAAAGGTGATAAGGTTGCCATTATTATGTATAACTGTCTGGAATGGTTGCCGATTTATTTTGGTATTTTAAAAACAGGTGCGATTGCCGTGCCGTTTAATTTCCGTTATGATGCCGATGAAATTTTATATTGTGCCGAGCTCGCAGAAGTAGATATGATTGTATTCGGACCGCAGTTCATCGGACGTATTGAAGTCAATGCAGAAAGACTTTCAAAAGGCAGATTGTTAATCTATGTTGGAGATAACTGCCCGAGTTTCGCAGAAAGTTATCATGAGCTGGTAGCGGATTGTTCATCCCAGCCACCCCGTATTGCAATTACCGACGACGATTTTGGTGCAATCTATTTTTCTTCCGGAACGACCGGATTTCCGAAAGCTATTTTACATAAACACCAAAGCCTTACGCAGGCGGCAGAAATGGAACAAAAACATCATGCAACCGGCAGGGATGATACATTCCTTTGTATTCCTCCGCTTTATCATACGGGTGCAAAATTCCACTGGATGGGAAGTCTGGTGGCCGGCAGTAAAGCCGTATTATTAAAAGGTGCAAAACCGGAAACCATTCTTTCTGCTGTTTCTTCGGAAAAATGTACCATTGTATGGCTGCTGGTTCCGTGGGCACAGGATATCCTGGATGCTCTGGATCGCGGTGATTTAAAGAAAGAAGATTATGAACTTGATCAGTGGAGACTGATGCATATCGGAGCGCAGCCCGTTCCACCGTCCTTAATTAAACGTTGGAAAGAATACTTCCCGAATCATGATTACGATACCAATTATGGTTTATCAGAATCTACCGGTCCCGGCTGTGTTCATCTGGGAATGGAGAACATTCATAAAGTTGGTGCGATCGGTGTTCCCGGCTATCGTTGGGAATGTAAAATCATTGATGAAGACGGAAATGAAGTCAAAAAAGGAGATGTCGGAGAACTTTGCGTAAAGGGTCCCGGTGTCATGACCTGTTATTACAACAATCCCGAGGCAACGGAAGAATGTATCAAAGATGGATGGCTTCTTACCGGAGATATGGCAATGCAGGATGAAGATGGTTTCTATTTCTTAGTAGACCGTAAAAAGGATGTCATTGTCAGCGGCGGAGAAAATATTTATCCGGTACAGATTGAGGACTTTTTACGTAAGCATGATAAAATCAAGGATGTTGCCGTAATTGGTCTGGCAGATCCCCGTCTTGGAGAAAAAACTGCTGCCATTATCGAAATCAAAGAAGGCATGACGGCAACGAAAGAAGAAATTGACGAATTCTGTCTGGCACTTCCCCGTTATAAACGTCCGAAGGAAGTTATTTTTGCGGATATTCCGAGAAATGCGACCGGTAAGATTGAGAAACCGGCACTTCGTAAAAGATATGGTGCGGACAAACTGGTTGCACAGGAAAATATGGGCTAAAGATAAGAAAAAGATACATTCTAATTTTACTCTCACCGAATTCGGTAGGGTTAGATATGATTAAGGGAATGCTTTTGCTATGCATAAATGCGATATATGGATAGCAAACAAAAATCAGATTATTTGAATACAAATTTGGAGGAACTATCAATGAAAGAACTAATGCTGGGAAATAAAGCGATTGCGCGCGGATTGTATGAAGCGGGCTGCAAAGTTATTTCCAGTTATCCCGGAACGCCGAGTACCGAGATTACAGAAGAAGCGGCAAAATATGATGAAATTTATTGTGAATGGGCACCCAATGAAAAGGTTGCACTGGAGGTTGCGCATGGGGCAACCTTAGGTGGTGTCAGAAGTGCGACTGCGATGAAACACGTTGGATTAAATGTGGCAGCAGATCCGCTGTTTACGATTTCTTATCAGGGATTAAATGCCGGACTGGTCATTTGTGTGGCAGATGATCCGGGCATGCATTCTTCACAGAATGAGCAGGATTCGAGACATTATGCAGAGGCAGCAAAGGTGCCGATGTTAGAGCCGTCCGATTCGGCAGAATGTATCTTATTTACAAAAAAGGCATTTGAACTTTCCGAAAAATATAATACGCCGGTATTTATCAAAACCTGTACCCGTGTTGCACATTCCCAGAGTGTTGTAGAACCGGGAGAAAGAGTTGTGCCAAATCAGGTTCCTTATGTGAAGGATCCGACCAAAGTTATGATGACGGCCAATTCACGAAATGCACACATTCGTGTGGAGCAACGCACCAAAGATTTGATTGCCTTGGCTGAGGATTGTGAATTTAACCGTGTGGAAATGGGAGATACTTCCGTAGGAATTATTACTTCTTCCACATCTTACCAGTATGCAAAAGAAATATTTGGCGAAAAAGCAAGTATTTTAAAGTTGGGCATGATTTATCCTATGCCGGAAAAACTTATCAAAGATTTTGCTTCCAAAGTAGATAAAGTCATTGTTTTGGAAGAATTGGACCCGTTTATTGAAAATCACTGCAGAAAGCTCGGTCTGGATGTGGTTGGGAAAGAGACTTTCCCCATCTGCGGAGAATTTTCACAAAATCTTTTAAAAAATTGTTTAGCTATGGAAGTGCCTAAGACTATCCGTATTGAAGATGAAATTCCCGGCAGACCTCCGGTTATGTGTGCCGGTTGTCCGCACAGAGGCATTTTCTATGTTTTAAAGAAACACAATGTTATGGTTTACGGAGACATCGGATGCTACACGCTTGGTGCGATTGCTCCGTTAAATTCCATGGATTTAAATGTCTGTATGGGAGCTTCCTGCTCCGGCTTGCATGGTTTTAACAAAGCAATGGGCACGGAAGGTGAGAAACACAGCGTTGGTGTTATTGGTGATTCTACATTTGTACATTCCGGAATAACCGGTATTACCGATATTTCCTACAACATGACTAATTCCACCGTGATTATTCTGGATAATTCCATTACCGGTATGACCGGACATCAGCAGAATCCGACTACCGGAAAGAATTTGCGTGGTGAACCTGCCGGAAAAGTCGATTTGGAGGCACTTTGTAAAGCACTCGGCTATCGTCGTGTCAGAGTTGTGGATCCATATGATATGGCAGAAGTGGAGACGGTTTTACTGGAAGAGTTGGAAGCAGACGAGCCTTCTATTATCATTAGCCGCCGCCCTTGTGTCATGATTAAGGGAACGGTGCATAAACCTCCGATCAAGGTTGACAAAGACAAGTGTGTGGGATGTAAGGCCTGCATGAAGATTGGTTGTCCTGCCATTTCTGTACGAAACGGAAAGGTTGAAATTGACGAGACACTTTGCATTGGATGTAAAGTCTGCTCTCAGATGTGTAAATTTAAGGCATTGCCGCAAAATGACGAGGAGGAAGCATAATGAGTACAAAAAATATTATGATCGTCGGCGTCGGCGGACAGGGAACTTTGCTTGCAAGTAAGATGTTAGGATATGTACTCTTAAAGCAGGGTTATGATGTAAAAGTATCTGAAGTACATGGTATGAGTCAGCGCGGAGGAAGCGTAGTGACTTATGTCAGATATGGTGAAAAGGTTTATTCTCCGGTTATTGATAAAGGAGAAGCGGATATTATTTTATCCTTTGAAAAATTGGAAGCAGCCAGATGGCTGGAATATTTAAAGCCCGGCGGAAGTATGATTATCAATACACAGGAAATGGAACCTATGCCGGTCATTACCGGAGCTAAGATTTATCCGGAAAACTTAGTGGAAAAAATGCAGGCAGCAGGTGCCAAGGTGGATGCAAAGGATTTTCTTGCCCTTGCCATTGAAGCCGGATCTGCCAAAGCTGTCAATATTGCATTGATGGGAAGATTATCCATTTATTTCCCGGAAATCAGCAAAGAAGAGTGGCAGGATGCAATTGTTGCCAATGTGCCACCCAAGTTTTTGGAATTAAATAAAAAAGCGTTTGAACTGGGCAGAAATGCATAACTTTTAAAAATTTTTACACCCTTTTCGGGAATACAAATCTGAAAAGGGTGTATTTTAACTTGTTTATTATCTGCAGGGCAGTATTTTACATAGCAAAAGAATAAGTGACATAGCAGTATTAGCAGTATAATTAGAAAGAATTACAAAATAAGTCGCATACAAGTAAGAAGCATTATAATTTAAGAAGTATTATATATTTAAAAGTTGTCCGGCATTTTCTCCCAATATTTTAGAAAGCTCCAAATCGGAAAGACCGGTATTTTTTAAAATCCGGATGCATTCTCCCTGGTCAGCCCAGGGACTGTCACTTCCGAATAAAATGCGGTCAATTCCATGTTTTTTGACAATTTTTTGAAACTCCCCGATTCCAAGCTGGAGTCGGGATGTTTTTATATCTGCCGAATCACTTTTTGAAAGAGTAGCTGCTTTCGATTTGGGAGAGCGAAGCGGCGTCAGCGAAAAAGAAGTATCTAAGTAGACGTCACATCCGGCAATCTGATCCAAAACTTCATCCCAGCAATTCCAGCCTCCCATATGAGCAAGCACCAGTTTTTGGGGATGTAATTCTTTTATTATGGGCAGGATGTGGGACGGTGTTACAAAATCGGCACCAGGATAGCTGATATCATATCCGGCATGTGTTACAACAATGAGATCCAATTCCATAGCATAGTCTATGATTTTTTTATAGCGGATGTCGTTGAAATAGGTTTTCTGAAAGACCGGATGAAGTTTAATGCCTTTAATCCCATTGTTTGAAAGGTCTTTTAAAATATTTTTATAATCTTCATTATCGGGATGAATACCCCCAAATGAGATGATACCTGATTCTGAAAAATGTTCATTCGTTTCGATTGCAAGGCGGTTAATTTTTTTTTCGTGAGCCGGATTGGTTACGACCGGTAACAGAACAGAGTAGTCAATGCCGTGATTTTGCATGGAAGAACAAAGGTCGGCCAATGTGCCGGCGATGTAGTTTTTGATGTCGGCAGAAGCGGAAAGCTTTGCAATTGTTGACTGCACAATTTTTTCCGGAAATGTATGTGTGTGAAAATCAATTATCATAGTAGCAAATTCCTTTTTTGGTTGATTTTAAAAGCATATTTTTATTATAATAGTTTTACCGGTGGATTGCGAGTATGAAAACTAAGACATCCCGGCTTTGGTATCATATTATTAATAGGATGTACAAAGTGCTTTTCCACTATTCCATTTGGTTGTTTTAACAGACGTTTCATATTTTTAGAGTTTTTAAAGGGGAAAGAATGAAAACCACATGCGAATTCTGTAATGAATATTTATCGGATACCGATGAAAATTGTCCTCACTGTGGTGCCAAAAATCCGAATTATAAGAGAGTTAGTTATGAGACACCACAAACGATAGAAGAACTAAAACAGTGGTATAAGGATCATCATCTTCCACCGGAAGAGGTAACTCGCTTCTTTATTGGTAAGAATTATAAAAAACCGAAAGCCTTTGGTATTTACGAAGAAAACGGCCGTTTCATTGTATACAAAAACAAAGCAGATGGCAGCAGGGCAATCCGTTATGATGGTGCAGATGAAGCATATGCAGTAAATGAGTTGTACCAAAAACTAAAGGAAGAGATTAGCAGACAAAAAAGATCCAATCGTTCTGTAGTACGAAAGAAATCTAAAAAAGAGGGGCTTGTAAATAGGCTGCTAAATTCAGATATACAGAATGTTTTTGGCTTTTTGGTTGTTTTCGTTATATTAGTAGCAGCATTTATTTTTACTGTTACAAGAATACCAAACGGATATTATCAATACCAGGGTAAGCAGTATTACCATTTGGATGACAGCTGGTATGAGTATGATGTATATGATTACAGTTGGGAACCAACCGGTGTAGAAAAGGAACTTGAAAAAAATCATGAAGATTATTATGAATCATCTTCTTATAGTTCCGACATAGAAGCATCGGATTTTTCAGAAACCATTTACTATCAAAATTGGCTCGAAAGTGAAAATGATGATAGCGATTGGGATTCTGATAGTGATTGGGATTCCGGAGGTGACTGGGATTCCGGCGGAACCGATTGGGACAGTGATTGGTAAAAGAAATTGTTAAATTAATATTTTTATAAAGGAGAATAAAAGAATGGCAAACAAATATGCAGGAACACAGACAGAAAAGAATTTACAGGCAGCTTTCGCAGGCGAATCACAGGCAAGAAACAAATATACCTATTTTGCTTCTAAGGCCAAAAAAGAAGGATTTGAGCAGATTTCCGCTCTTTTCTTAAAAACCGCAGATAATGAAAAAGAGCATGCAAAAATGTGGTTTAAAGAATTAGAAGGAATTGGATCAACAGCAGAAAATCTGGCTGCAGCCGCAGATGGTGAAAACTATGAATGGACAGATATGTATGAAGAGTTTGCAAAAACCGCTGAAGCAGAGGGATTTAGCGAACTGGCTGAAAAATTCCGTGGCGTAGCTGCTATTGAGAAAGCACATGAAGAGAGATATCGTGCTTTATTGAAAAATGTTGAAACTGCTCAGGTATTTGAAAAGAGTGAAGTGAAAGTATGGGAATGCCGCAACTGTGGTCATATTGTAGTTGGAACAAAGGCTCCCGAAATCTGCCCGGTATGTGCACATCCCCAGAGCTATTTTGAAGTAAGAAGCGAGAATTACTAAAAGTACTACATAATGCGATTTTTTTAATATGAAAAACCTGTGTTTAAACATGGGTTTTTCTTTTTTTTACGTGTTTTTTAAAAGGTGTTGTGATATGATAAAGACGAAAATCTGAGAAGTTCTGAAATTTGCACTTGATTTTAAATAAGACTGGTTAATTTATGGAAAGCAAGAATGTAGAATCAAGAAGCGAGACCGGAATAGCAGAAATAAAGATATAGAATCAAATGCGATACAAAAAAGCAGAAGTTAAAAGTAAAAATGTTTAGAAAAGAAGACTAACAGGATATAGAAAATCATGACACTAAAAGAATTAAAAATCGGGCAGCCTGCCGTAATAGATCAAGTTGGCGGTAAAGGAGCATTAAGACAACATTTTCTGGATATGGGGGTTTTACCCGGAGCGGAACTGAAAATTGAAAAGTATGCGCCGATGGGTGATCCCATGGAAGTAAGAATACATGGATATGAGCTGACTTTGAGACTGGATGAAGCAGGACAGATTGAGGTACATGAGATTGAGGAATTATCAGATGAACAGGAGAAAAAACGGGCAAAGTCCAAATCTGTCAAAGAGCATCCGGGTCTGGGTGAAGATGGTAAGTATCATGTCAAAGCCGATGAACATCCGTTAAAAGAAGGAACCAAAATTCACTTTGCGTTAGCAGGTAATCAGAACTGTGGAAAAACAACACTATTTAACCAGTTAACCGGTTCTAACCAGCATGTAGGTAATTTTCCGGGAGTAACCGTTGATCGGAAAAGCGGTTGTATCAAAGGAAATGAATTAACAGAGGTTGTTGATTTGCCTGGTATTTATTCCCTTTCTCCATACACCAGCGAAGAAATTGTGTCCAGAGAATACATATTGAATGAGCATCCGGAAGGAATTATCAATATTATTGATGCTACAAATATTGAGAGAAATCTCTATTTGACCATGCAGTTAATGGAATTAAATGTTCCGATGGTACTTGCTCTAAATATGATGGATGAGGTACGCGGTAACGGAGGAACCGTCTATATTAATGAGATGGAATCAATGTTAGGCATTCCGGTCATTCCGATTTCGGCTGCCAAAAATGAGGGAATTGATGAACTAATTAATCATGCGCTTCATGTTGCCATGTATCAGGAACATCCCGGGAGGATGGATTTTTGTGAAGAAAATGATCATAACGGAGCTGTTCACCGTTGTCTGCACGGAATTATGCATCTGATTGAAGATCATGCCAAAACCGCGAACATACCGGTCCGTTTTGCCGCAACAAAATTAGTTGAGGGCGATGAACGGATTCTGAATAAACTGGAATTGACACAAAATGAAAAAGAAATGTTAGAGCATATCATCTGTCAGATGGAGGAAGAAAGAAACATAGACCGGGCGGCAGCAATCGCCGATATGCGGTTTTCTTTTATCAAAAAACTGGTCCGTGCCTGTGTGGTAAAACCGCATGAGAGTAAAGAACGGGAAAGAAGCCGCAGGATTGATCAAGTGCTGACCGGAAAATATACTGCTATTCCCGCTTTTGTTGGGATCATGGCGCTGATCTTTTATCTGACCTTTCATGTCATTGGCGGCGGATTACAGGAACTGTTGGAAAGCCTGATTGAAAAACTTTCTGTGCTTGCGGAACAGGGTATGACTGCCATTCATGTCAATGATGTCATACAATCTTTGGTTTTGGATGGAATTTTTCAAGGTGTGGGAAGTGTTGTGAGCTTCCTGCCGATTATTGTGACGTTGTTTTTATTTTTGTCTTTGTTGGAAGATACCGGATATATGGCGCGTGTTGCATTTGTCATGGATAAGCTGTTGCGACGTATCGGATTATCCGGACGGAGTATTGTTCCGATGTTGATTGGATTTGGATGTTCGGTACCCGGTGTTATGGCAAGCCGTACACTGCCTTCACAAAGAGACCGTAAAATGACCATTATGATGGTGCCTTTCATGAGCTGTACGGCAAAGCTTCCGATTTATGGCTTTTTTGCCAATGCATTTTTCCCGGGTAAAGAAGCAATCGTCATGATTATTTTGTATTTTACCGGTATTTTTGTCGGAATCATTACGGCAATGATTTTAAAGCAGACAAAATTCAAAGGAGAAGCGGTTCCTTTTGTCATGGAGCTGCCGAATTATCGAATGCCGGGATTGAAAAATGTTATGCAGTTACTTTGGGAAAAGGCAAAGGATTTTTTGGAGAAGGCATTTACTGTTATTTTTCTGGCAACGATTATCATATGGTTTTTACAGACCTTCAGCCTGCATCTGAGTGTCGTAACCGATTCCAAAGACAGTATTTTAGCTGTTATTGCAGGAATGATTGCGCCGATATTTAAGCCTTTAGGCTTTGGCGACTGGAGAATTTCCACGGCATTGATGACCGGATTTATTGCAAAGGAAAGTGTGGTATCGACGTTATCTGTTTTGTTTAAATCGTCGGAGGCCTTATTTGAAATCCTTACACCTGCTGCCGGTGCCGCGTTATTGGTATTCTGTCTGTTGTATACACCCTGCGTGGCAGCAATCGCATCCATAAAGCGTGAGCTTGGTGCAAAATGGGCTGCGGTGATTATGCTGATGCAATGTGTCATTGCCTGGATTTGTGCATTTTTGGTATATTCACTGGCAAGGTTGATATTTTAACACAAAATATCTATTAAATGCCCAGTTTCAAAACTCAGACTTCGTCTTCAAACAGTTGAAACCGGGCATTATATTTTGTTATCGTAATTCATTGACATTCATATATGCGATTATTATAATAGTTTTTAATATATATTGTGCGATATATATTAAAAACTATTTTTTGAAACGAACTTTCATATTACAATTTTGTGGTTGAGAAAGTTTGTTATTATACCAACAGACTGTATGACAACGTATCTGCGATAGAATATGAAAATTTCGAGGGAACAAAATTGTAATAAGAGAGTAAATAAAAAGGGGCAGAACTATGGCGCCAAGAAATAAATTTTCCAGAGATGAAATGATAGAAAGAGCGGTACAGGTGGTTCGAAAAAAGGGAATAGCATCTCTTACCGCAAAATCTTTAGCAAATGAACTCGGAGTATCCACGCAACCGGTTTTTACCTGTTTTCATACGATTGAAGAGGTCCGTCGGGAAGTGGTAAATGCTGCACACAAAATATATGATGATTATGTTAAAGAAGGACTTTGCAGCGATATACCGTTTTTTGGTTTTGGTATGCAGTACATCCGGTTTGCAAAAGAAGAACCGGAATTGTACCGGTTGTTGTTTTTATCAACGGATCAGAACGAAGGAAACAATGCCTTTGAAGAGATGAATGCATCCTTAGAACTGGCCACAGATTCGATGCAACAGACATATCATATCGATGAAAAAACTGCAGAGCGTTATTTTCGGGACATGTGGCTGGTTGTTCATAGTCTGGCTACGCTCATTGTGACAGGGGCATGTCCCTATACGGAGCAAGAAATCGGCAGGATTCTGACCGGATTTAGCATCAGTCATTGCATGGCAATTAAGAAAATTCCGGGATTTGTAGATGATAGTTATGATAAGGATAAGATATTTGGGGAATTAGTTAAAAAGTAAAGAGTATGAGGTGAAATAAGATATTTCGAAACTAATAAAAGATAAAGAATTATAAGTTTGAAAAAATACTCCGGAAATCGGTAAAAAAGTGGAGATTCAAGAGATAAAAATAAAGTATTTGAGAAGTCGGTAAAAAAAGGTGTTATGCGACAAGAAAGATTTTTCAGAAGTCGGCAAAGAAATAGAGAATTGCGAGATAAAATAGAATTTTGAAAAATTAGTAAAGCAGGGAATTGTATAGAAAAACTGGAGGGAAATACATGGAAGAAAAAAGTGGAGTTTTGATTCAAAACGAAAAACAGGCAAACAGAGCCGTAGCAAAAGTCATGCAGATTACATTTGTGATGTTTACTTTAGTTTATTTGCTGAATGTATTTGGAATTTTTGTTGTCGATATGGGAATCATGACGTTTGCATATATTGTCGGATCGATTTTATTATGGATTCCGACTTTGATTGTATTCGTCGGAAAAAATCAGCAGCCATATGTGAAATATATTTTAATCATCTGTGCAGTTATATTCGTTACGGTTGCGGCAACTACCTTAGGATATCACGTTGTTTTGCTATATATCTATGCGATTGCCATCGCAAGCCTTTATTTTTCCAAAAAACTGAATATATTGACTACCGTATTATCGGTTGTGGGAGTATCGCTCGGACAGTGGCTGGATTTTGTTTTGAATACGCTGCCGGATAAGAATTTCCCAAATTTATATAAATTGTTTGTATATGGAATTTTACCAAGGGCATTGGTTTTAATTGCCATTGCTGCTATTTTTACCATGTTATGCGAAAGAACAGCCGGAATGTTGTCTAATCTTCTGAATGCCGAAGAGCAGGAGAGAATGATGAATCATATGAAGCAGATGCAGGAACAGTCCAAACAGACTTCGGACGAATTGCTGCAAATGGTAAAAGAACTGTCTGTTATTACAGAGTCCTCTATGAAAGCAAATGAACAGATTACGGATGAGACAGGCAGTGTGCTGCAGTCCTTTAGTGAAAATACGAAAGAAATCACCGGTATGAATGAGCGGACACAGGACATTCATGCCCGGTTGCTCGCACTTGGTACTATGAATGAACAAGTTGCTGAGTTAGCAAAACAGGTTAATTTGACAACAAAAGAAAATCAGGAAAAATGGACGATGCAACGAAGAGCATGGAAAAGATACATACAAGCGCGGGTCAGTGTAAGGATGTTATTCTGGAATTAGGTGAGAAATCAAAAGAAATTCTGGATATTATACGCGTGATTACCGGAATTTCCAATCAGACAAATATTCTGGCATTAAATGCATCCATAGAAGCAGCAAGGGCCGGAGAACACGGTAAGGGATTTGCGGTTGTTGCCGGACAGATTCAGAAATTGTCTGAGCAGACAAAAGCAGCCGTTGATAATATCGGAAAAATTGTAACAGAAGTTGTTCAATATACAGATAATGCTGTTTCCGTTATGGAGCAGAGTGTTCAGTTGACCAAGGCCGGAATGGAAAGAATTGAAGAAGTTGGTAATTCCACAGCTTTGATTACCGCCTCCAATAGCCAAATGTCTGATCAGATTTTGGAAATGGATAAGACAGTGGAAAATATTAAGTCCCAGAGTGATGAAGTGGCCAAAGGAATGGAACAGGTGCACTCCAATACACAGGGAAATTATAATGCAGTGGAGCATGTTGCTGCCGCAACCCAGGAGAATACTGCCGGTGTGGCAGAAATTGAAAACCTGGTAGAGAGAATTAAAGTGCTTGCATACAAAGCAGCCCAAAGTTAAGGATAAATGGTCTTTTACCCTTAGCTTTGTAAAAAAGAGGAAGGGAAAAGAAAATGAAGAATATAGCGAAAAAAGAATATTTAAAAAGACTGCTGATCATTGCTGTCCCTATCATGTTAAGCAATCTGATCAGTCAGGTACAAATGTTGATCGACAGAATTTTTCTCGGTCATGCAGATAATTTATATATGAGCGCACTTTCCAATGTTACATCATCGATATGGACAACCGTGTCCTTTTGCTTTTCTTTGTCTGTAGGTGCCTCTATTTTAATCAGTCAGAATGTCGGAGCCAATAACAGAGACCGAGTGGAAGAATATGCCGGAGCCCTGATTAAGTTTAATAACATTGTTCCGGTATGTCTGTTTTTCTTCTGGTTTTTCTTATCGGAATATGTTTTCCGGATCATGCACGTGTCAGAAAATCTGATGCCGCTTTGTATAAGCTATGCGAGATTTTATGCACCGGTTTTTCTATTAACAGGATTGGCGGCGTCGCTTAGTGTCATTCTTCAGACCTCCAATTATACAAAACCGATGATTATTTACGGAATGATCCGGGCCGGATTAAATATTATCTTGGATTATATTTTGATTTATGGAAAATTGGGATTGCCGGCACTTGGAATCACAGGTGCAGCGATTGGAACCACCATTGCTGAATATGTGGGAGGCATGTATGTTTTATTTGTCTTTTTTACCAATAAAAAGCTGATTACACGCCCTACTTTCCGGAGTATCAAAGGAGCAAAGCTCTTTACTTATCTGTCTTCTGCAAAGCTGGGATTAAATACGGCTTTGGAAGATTTTGCATGGAATTTTGGTAATTTGTTTTTGATACGGTTGTTGAATAACATCAATGAACTGGCAGCTGGAATCTATTCTATTATTTTCGGTGTGGAAATTCTTGCGGTTGTGCTGGTTGGTGCCATCGGAAACAGTACGATGACTCTGACTTCGGAAGCGGTCGGAAAAAAAGATGTGGCACAGTATAAGGGTGTCTGTATCTGCGCTTATGGATTGTGTTCTATCGTATCGGCATTCATGGTGATATTGGGAATTGTTTTTCCCGAGCAAATTGTTGCTGTGTTTACCAAGGATGCGTCCATTATTGCGTCAAGTGCCATCTATCTTTTTCTTATGGGAATCAATCTTTTTTCCAAGTCGGCAAATATTATTGTCGGAAATACCATTCGTGGCAGCGGAGACACACGCTGGATGTTATATACCCAGCTATTAGGAACTGTGGGCATCATTTTAATCAGTTCATTTTTTGTCAACATCTGCGGCTTCGGAATCATTGGCGTATTTCTGGCCGTATTAGTGGATGAAGCGGTAAGAGCGGCAATCAATTTTTTCCGGTATCTGAGGATTGTGAAAAATTGGAAATATTCATAATTTATTTGTATTACTGATTATTTTTGTTTCTTATAGATTAGGAAAAGAATGTAGCACGAAAAGAAAGTGCATAAAATGACAATTAATATAGAGTAGAGAGAAGTACGAAGGAAATATATGTTACGAGTAATAGAAAAGACGATGCAAAAACGATTGTGACATGGTGTAAGGACGAAGAGGCTTTTTATAAATGGAGTGCCGGAATCATGGGAGAATATCCGCTTACCATACAAAGGTTAGAGGAAGCAACGAATGGAAGAATCGACAATGACCGGTATTTTCCTTTTGTTGCAGTGGATGACGGGCGTGTTGTTGGATTTTTTACATTACGACATCCGGAAGGTGTAAACGACGAATTGCGTTTTGGATTTGTCATTGTAGATCCGGAAATCAGAGGTAAGGGTTACGGAAAGAAAATGCTGCAGTTGGGACTGAAATTTGCATTTGAGGTATATGGTGTAACGAAAGTCTCATTGGGCGTTTTCGAAAATAATCCGAATGCGTATCATTGTTATTTCGCCGTTGGATTCCGGGAAACCGGGGAAGTGGAATGGTATGAGATGGGTGATAGAAAGTGGAAATGTATTGTGATGGAGATTAAAAGTATCTAATGCAACGACCTTTAATAGAAAAAGCAGCGGATGATACATGATTTATATTATTAGGAGGAAGGTGCCCTATGTTCCCTTTAATTAACAAACGAGAAACCGGAATTAACCTACGTAGAATTATGGACATACGTGGGATTACACCGATAGACGTGCAGGAATATCTTGGACTTGGTTGCGTGCAGAGTGTATACCGTTGGCTGGATGGTATCAATATGCCAACGATTGACAATCTGTATGCACTAAGTGAATTGTTTCAGGTTCCGATTGATGCAATTGTGCGTGGAAATAGAGCGCCGATAGCATCGGATGCTGTTATTGAAACGTTTGATTCACAGGAAAAGAGATTGCGTGAATACTATGAGAAGCTGTATGAGAAACATGCAGCATAAAAATGAACTAGGTTTTGTTTTGAACACATCTTTGACAGAAACAAATTGAATTACAAGTTCAATGACATTTAGAATTTCCTCCTTTAAAATTGCTTTTAGAGATAACACTTTAGAAACAAATTTTTAGGGAGGATTTTTTATGAGCGAAAAGATGTTGATAACACAGGCTCTGGATGAAAGAGACCTGTTAGTAAAAAAGATAGCAGACAAGATTGCTAAGGCAAGCTTTGTTGATACGATTAAGCTAAATGAAGAAAAAGTTTATGCAAAACGAATTAGCAAGGAAGAGTATGCCAAGGAAGCGGAGTCGGCATATCAACAGATTGTTGATTTGATTGATCGATTCCAAAAGATTGACGCTGCCATTGTTGCTTCCAATGCGAGGACAGAAATTACTACTTCTTATGGAACCTTTACGGTTGCCGGGGCTATCTCCCTTAGAAGCAGACTTCGCTGCATGGGCGCTTATGGTGCTGACGCGGATTTTGAAGGGAGACTTCAGAAAAAGCTGGCAAATGAATATAGTGAGCGTGTCCAGTTTTGTGACAGGAAGAACAGTCAGTTGCAATCCACCGCAGAGGAAATGCGCCTGAGTATTTTGGGAAAAGACAGTAAGACCAAGGACGAAAAGCCTCTGGGCGTCGTAGAAGCCTATGTAAAGGAGAATACAACGGAACTGGTGGATCCGCTGGATGTCAAAAAGAAGGTGGAAGCGTTGGAAGAAAAGCGTAACACACTTTTGACAGAACTGGATACACAGATAAAGGTATCTAATGCAACGACTTTTGTTGAAATAGCATAAGATTATTTGCCTGCATTACGAAAACCTCAAATCCGGCTTCCCTGTAACAGGGTTACGTTACAAAATACAAGTATACCAAATCTGATTAAATTGGGTTGCTAACTTTAAAAGAGGCGCAATTGGTTGCGTACATGACTAGTAATCATGAGGTTGTAGGTTCGAATCCTACCTTTAGTTAAAAAGTTGGTTTGAAAATGATGTATTAAAACATCTCTAACTTAACGGTTTTGTGTCTTGTTTGAACCGTCAAAGGTAAATCTTCAACGATTTTGTTCTTGAATGGTTTTAGGTGAAGTAAAAACTTTCGTGTAGACATAGAAATGTGTTGAAATCCATGAGAAAGGTTCGGGCGGTAAGCCGGTTAGCCGGAGGTAATCCTCATGGCTGTAATGTGGGCATATATGAAAAAAGAGGATGGAGCCGTGGCGAAAGCTGCGGCTTTCATTCTATTGAATCGCATAAAAAAGACAGATGTGCTTAAAGATGCATATAAGGATGCCGTATTGGCTGCACTTATCCTGATGATAGAGAAATCCGGAGATGAAGATAAAGATATGTTATCGAATATTTAAGTAACCAAGAAATATAGTGAAATTTGAGGTGCCAAATTGGCACCTCAAGTGGAAGTTGCCTTGAAGTCGCAATTTGCGACTTCAAGTTTAAGTATCAATTGTAAATATAATATACTTACCCGGGTAGTTGGGGGACGTGCTCTCATCCGTTCCGAGCCTTATGGAAAGGATGATGCTTATGAGTACATATGAGGAATTTATGATAATCTTAACCATAGCGTTACTGATTGTAGCAATTCTGAATGTAAAAAATAAGAAGTAGCCGTCCTGCTCTCTGGAAAAAGTTTAGGAACGGCTACTCTTAGTAGTTTATTAATAAATTTTCGCCGGGACGGGTGAAGTGCACTCACCTTCCGACTGCCTTGTTAAGTATATTATAGGCAATTGTTTTGAAAAATTCAACACAAAATAAAGATAACTATTGATAAAACAAGGGAAAGGAAGAATTTTATGAGAGAAATCTTAGCTAACAAAAATAGATGTAAAAAGTGTGGAGATATTATTGAAAGCAAATCTGGGGGATATTAGATGTTACGGATGATTCGAATTTTGACTGGAATGGATTTTATGAGAAACTGGATCAAAGGTATAGAAAGTTTGAGGATTCCATAAAGTTTGATGTTAATAATCAAGTGAAGTATAGCTTTGAAAATTTTGTGGACTATTGTTGGAATAATAAATAGAAAACTTGAAGTTCCAATTTGGAACTTCAAGTTGGAAGGAGGGAAAATGGCTAAGAAATTAATACATATCTGCGAAGTATGCGGCAAGACAGAGATTATGACGCCGGAGGAAGCATTTAACGATGGCTGGGATTATCCGCCAAGGATGGGATCATTTGGCATTGTGTCACCGAGGACATGTGGTAATTGCCCTATAAATCTCACAGTATGGTGGGCATTGGTATCTGATAAGAAGTCGATATCAGAGTTGTCAGAAAAGCAACGAGAAACTATAAAGAGGATTCAGGGAGAACCTGAAAGTATTATACCGAAGGAGAATTAGATCATGATACCAACATTATACGAACCATTAAGAAATGAACTAGAGGGGGAAGATGATGACTAACCTCGGTGCGTTAAAAGAAATTATTACCAAAAAGGTAATGAAAACTTGAAGCAAAAAAGCGGATATGATATATTATTGTTACCATTATGGTAATAATAAAGAAAGGAGCTGAATATAATAATTTGAGTATGACAATTTTGTATAAGAATAGAACTGCAAAAGAACAGTTTTGCTCTGAATACAAGAAGAAATGGAGATACCCAGACCAAGTAAAGAAAAAACTTGAGGCAGCAGAGACTTTTATTATTAATTCGGACTCCTTGTTGGACGTTGCAAATTATCCACCTTTTCATTTTGAGAGGTTAAAAGGAAATAGAAAAGATGAATGGAGTATTAGGCTTGGCAATACTGGATATTGAGTAACAATGATTCCTTGCGACGACAACGGGAATGAAATTGTTGATGGAGACATAATAGCTCAGTGTAAAATGATAAAAATAGTTAAGGTAACGGAGGTGTCTAACCATTATGAGTAATACAAGCGAATATAAGGATATTGTGGCATTTCATCCAGGTTATTATATTGCAGATGTTATTGAAGATATGGGTATTAGCCAAGCGGAATTTGCTACTAGATTGGGAACTAATACAAAAACACTTAGTTATCTATTAAATGGGCAGGCAAACATAACAAATGATCTTGCTAAAAAACTTTCTGCAATGATGGGAACAACTCCAGATATATGGTTAAATTTGCAGAATACTTATGATAAGAAGCTGATTGAGATACAGCAGGCTAAGGACTTTGATGAGCAAGCAGAAATAGTAAAGCTTATAGATTACAAGTATTTTATTGAAGTTGTAGGGTTACCAATTACAAAAGTAATGAAAGAAAAGATAGCATATCTTTGTGGTTGGTTTAAGGTATCTGATTTGAGAATTATGTTAAAACCAGATTTCTTAGTTAATTATAGAACTGGCGTAAACGATGTGAATGAAAAGAATATTATTAATTCTAGGGCATGGATTCAAACCGCAATTAATTTCTCACATAGAATTGAAACAAAGCCATATGATGCTGAGAAATTAAAGGCATTTTTACCAGAACTTAGAGGTATGACCGTACAATCTCCAGAGGTTTTTATACCAAGAATGAAAGAGATATTTGCAGAATGTGGCGTGGCATTTGTGTTATTACCTAATCTTAAAAATTCTGGAGTTAATGGGGCGGTTAAGTGGATAAACGACGACAGAGTTGTTCTTGCTATGAACAATAGAAGATTAGATGCGGACATTTTTTGGTTTTCTCTATTTCATGAGATTAGACATGTATTGCAGAGAAAAACAAAGACGATATTTATAAGTTGTGGTGAAAAGGAAATGATAGAGCTAAATGAGAAACTGGAAGAAGATGCAGATAATTTTGCGACAAATTATCTTATTCCGGTATCAGCATTTAGAAGGTTTGCACCAAACAAATTTACGTCGGATGCCGAGATTATAGCATTTGCAAAATCAATTGGCATACATCCGGGAATTGTGGCAGGAAGATTACAACACGAAGGAATTTTGCTGCCGAATCGTTGCTCGAAATTTAAAGAAAAGTATGATATTAAAATCAATCATACTGCGTAGTTGACATTTACCTCATATTTTATCTCACATATTTATAAAAAAATACGATTTTATGAAAAAATATGTGAGGTAAATGCAATATGGTAAAGGACAAGAAATGCAGTAATTTAAAGGGATATGATAACTTATGAAAGGTAAAATAAAAGTCTTATTCATCTGCCACGGCACTCCAGTTTTACTATAAATCATACCTTTGTAAACTTGGGCAAGACAGGGCATAATATGGCGGGAAACCGCATAAATACTACGGTTTAGACTACTAAGGCACATAGGCAGAATGGGGGTAAAGGCAAATGTGTTGGGAGTATTCCTTAGTAGTAAAAGACTACTTAGGGAATGATAATTGAACAATATATTGCATATATGGCGGCTAATTCGTGAGGAGTTACGGGTTGGCCGCTTTTGTTAGTAGTAGGAGTGACTGATAGGGTGACCGATGAGGTGACTGATAAATTAAACGAAATTCGGAAAAAGCGGAAAATGCCGAAAGTGGGTTAAAGGAATCAAAGTTAGTAGGAATTAGATTTGTGAGTAAACTGCAGATTTGTCGAAGTTATATTTTATAAAATAATGACGAACGATCGTTCGGCTTCTTCTTGACTTTTTGTAATGCAAAAAGTATAATGTCAATATGCACGAAAGGAGAGCATTATGAAAAAGATGGGACGTCCAAAAGGAGATAACAATATGGTTAAGAGTTATACCATCCGAATGGATGATGCTACTTTAGCCAGATTGGAAGCATATTGCAAACTGATGAAGGTTGCAAAATCAGAAGCCATTCGCAAAGCAATTAATACTATGGTGGATGAATGTGAAGAAATCAATAAATAATATGTGTTCAACGAACTGACGGACTATTTTGATGCAAAAGTGCGAGAGTCCAATGATCCATCATTCGATGGTGCTAATACGATAATGTTCGGACTCGAAGAATAAGTGAGATGGCTGTATGCCAAGGAGGACTTTTTTATGCCAATGGAAAAAACAATGTGCGAACTCTTTGCAGGAGTCGGAGGATTCCGTGTAGGAATGGAGAGATTAGGAACTGGGTGGAATACTACTTGGTTTTCACAATGGGAGCCAGATAAGGTTAATCAGTGGGCTCATGATTGTTATGTGGGTCACTTTGGTGATTTACAAGATATGCGTGGAGAATACCACACAGGAGAAGATATTTCATTAATGGATAAGAATGCCATACCAGACCACAATTTATTAGTAGGTGGTTTCCCATGTCAGGACTATAGCGTTGCTCATACATTAGCATCTTCACATGGGATTGAAGGTAAGAAGGGTGTATTGTGGTGGCAAATTCGAGATACGATTATTGCTAAGAATCCGGCTTTTTGTATATTTGAGAATGTAGATAGATTGCTAAAGTCTCCTGCAAGTCAGAGGGGAAGAGATTTTGGTATTATATTAGCTTGTTTAGCAAGCTTAAATTATTCAGTTGAATGGCGAGTTGTTAACGCTGCAACATATGGTGCGGCACAGAGACGTAGAAGAACTTTTATATTTGCATATAGAAACGATACTGTATATGGTCAGAATATGAATGGAGTCGCACCAGTAGATGTAATTTCGCAAAGAGGTTTTATGGTACAGGCCTTTCCTATTGTCGCAAATACAGATATTGTGAATGGAACATTAGGTGCTTATGCAACAGATGAAGATATAATTAATATTTCTGATAATTTTGCCTTTGCATTTGATAAAGCCGGATATATGCATGAAGGTAATATTTATACATGTGATATTACTGAAGAAGAAATCCAGCCAATATTGATTAGACAGATACTTCAAGAAAATGTAGAAGAGGAGTTTTATATTACAGAGGATAAAAAGCCTAAGTGGGTATATTTAAAAGGAGCAAAGAAAATTCCTAGAAAGACAAAAGATGGTCACGAATATACTTTCTCAGAGGGCCCGGTTGCATTCCCAGACCCTTGGGATAGACCGGGAAGAACAATGTTAACAAGCGAATCTACATTAAATAGAAGTACACATGTTGTGACAGACCCAGGTTCTGGAAGACTTCGTTTATTAACGCCTATTGAAGCTGAAAGGCTACAGGGATTTGATGATGATTGGACTAATTCAGGAATGCCTAAGAGAATGCGTTATTTTTGTATGGGCAATGCGTTAGTAGTTCCAATGATAACACGAATGGGTGAGGTACTAGACGATATTATGGCTAATGAAGAGCCGTAGAGAGGAGGATACAATGTCACTTTCTTATGAATATGATAAACATGATAGAAGAGATATTTTGCGTCATGCAAAGGCTTTAGAAGGTTATGTTGTAGGTGATGTTTATGAATTGGAGGTTCTTGGTAAACATCGAGATAATATATTGCAGTACTATGCAGAAAAATGTATCCAAGGATGGACTGACGAAGATGGAACATCTCACAGAGGTGATAAAGGACGAATTGGATTTTTAGTTCAGGAAGTTTATTTTGATGAACCACGTGATAATGAAGCACAAGCCGATTTAGGTGCTGTTGGAGTTGAATTAAAAGTAAGTCCTCTGATATACAAAACTAGAGCCGGATTAAAGGTTAAGGAAAGACTTGTTTTAGGAATGATTAATCGTAATGAACAATTACCAGAGAAATTCTGCGATTCTCATATTTACGAAAAGTGTAAATTGATGATGTTGGTTTATTATATAGATGAAACTAATCAAGGTAGAACGCCATTTCAGTTCCCATTTCATAAATCGGCATATGTTAAAATTCCAGAAGTGGATATGGCTATGATTGAGCAAGATTATAGATATATTCGGGATTGTGTAAATGAGGGAAGATATTCTGATTTGCATGAGAGTGAGGCACACTATCTGTCTCCATGTACGAAGAATGGTGGACGTGCATTTTCGTTTAAGCCTTCATATATGAATCAGTTGTTTAGCGAGTATATTGATGCAAATAATTTGCTTTATGACCCGGATAAGGACGAGGAAACCTATGATATTATTCGTCAATATGATGCCATCATAAGTGATGCGGATGAACTTAGGGAGCATACTTTTGAAGAAATTGTTTTAGGTCGTTTTAATCCATATATAGGAATGACTGTTACAGAAATAAGACAAGCTTTAATGGAGCCGGATGATTTTGAGCAGTGGTCTTCAAAGAAGACGATTGATAAAGCGGAATTTGCACGAACAACTTTTGCTATGCTAGGAATTACAAGTGAACAGGCTGAAGAATTTGTAAGATCGAATACATATGTAAAGACATTGCGCGTGAATAGCGACTTGACAATGAATGAGGATATTTCATTTTCTGCCTTCGATTTTAAAGAATTAATGGAAGAGGAATGGGAAGAGTCAACGGTCTATGAGGAAATGGTGGACAGACAGTTTTTATGGTCTGTTTTTAAAGAACAGGGTGATGACTTCGTATTCTATGGCGCACGTTTCTGGAGTCTCCCACAGGAGGATGAACCTATCATTCGTAAGGGTTGGGAAGATATCAGAGACATTATTCGAGATGGCGTTGAATTTGTTAAAGACCAAAAGGATGATGGAACATTGATATTAACCAAGAGAGGGAAAAATAGAATGTTGAATAATTTCCCTGACTCAAGAAATACAAATCCAAAGCGTAAGGAATATAGATTGTGTAAATCTCCGAAGGAATATAATAAGATTATTTCCATTCGTCCACATGCATCATTGGTATATTATGATTTGAAGTCTATAGGATACGCAGATACAGAAAATCCTAGAAGCAATGGTAGCGAATTACCAAACGGCGATATTATGACAAAACAGTGCTTCTGGTTTAATAACGAGTATATTCTTGAACAGATTCAGGATATGTTCTAAGAGAAAAAAATGCTACTAGGAAAGGATAAAAATGATTTCTACATATTTAATTCGATATGATGGTATTGATGGATTTGGAAGTATAGATTTTTGTGCTGAAAATAAAAAAGAGGCAATTAGTCTTTTTAACCAGTGGTGTGTGAATGATAATAGAATGTTGGCATCAGTTCCAATTAAGAGTATTGAAATTATTTATAATGATGAAGATGCAGAAGAGTATGGTGCGAAATATAATAGTGTAGAAAAGAGATGATATAGGTGGCACAATTAGATTCTTATTTAAGACGAATGTTTTCTGAGTATGATTTAAGTTTTCTTGATGATTATTATGATATGTATGATTTTGTACCTAATGATGATTTACGTAAGATATTAGCAGCATTTCATACTAATCTGAATAATTGGATAACTGTAATAAATTCTGATATTCGCACAACATATGATGAAGATGGCAAATTGGCGTATAGTGGTGGATACTTTCATGCGCAAGATAGTAGAGATTATTTGTCTCTTATAGAAAAAATTGATTCACTTCGAAGTAAGTTAAATTCTTCTGAATATGCATTTCGGATTTGTAAAGATGAATATGATGATTTTATAAGAAGGACACGAAGATTTGTAGTTAAATCGGGAGGTAGTACGATTCCAGATGGATTTGAACCTATCGAAATTGAAGACTTAAATCCTGTATTTGAGTTGGTTTCAGGTGTTGCAATTACGAATGATAATAAAACGATATATGCAAGTATGAAGCCTGTGGGTGAGGGGTCGTACGCAAAAGTATTTTCATATACGGATCCAACGTACAATATTCCAATAATTTTAAAAAGAGCATTACCTACATTAGACAATAAGGAAATGAAGAGATTTGAGCAGGAGTTTCAGATACTTAAGAGTTTACGTTCTCCATATATTGTGCAAGCATATGCATATAACGAAGGTGCCAATGAATACACAATGGAATATTTGGATGAAACTCTATATAAGTATATTTTGAAAAATAATGCCGAGCTATCCTTAAAAGAGCGAAAGGGAATAATTGCTCAAATATGTAAAGGATTAGAATACATTCATGGGAAAAATATTTTACATAGGGATATCAGTTTAGTTAATATTTTTGTCAAACATTATGAGGATGTAAATGTTATTAAACTAGGTGATTTTGGTCTTGTTAAGAATCCAGAAAATACACTGACTAGTTTGCAGACAGAAATTAAGGGTTCGTTGAATGACCCAGATTTAGTTAATGTGGGTTTTGCAAATTATGAAATCAGGCATGAAACATTTGCGTTAACAAGATTATGCTATTTTGTGTTAACAGGAAAAACGAATGTTTCAAAGCAAAAAGAAGGTGCCATTAAAGCATTTTGGCGCAAGGGTACGAGTACAGACATTAATGAACGTTTTAAGTCTGTTGAAGAATTGTATGCGGCTGTGATGGCAATTAATGAATCAAATATGTGATGAATCTATATATAGGAGTAACCGAAAAGGTTGCTCCTTAATTTTTGGCATTTTTTATAAATATCAAAAATTCTCATCGTCAAATCGCACGAGATTTCTCTTTTAAGGAATAGAAGAAATAATAAAAAGTTTCGGCCATTTGACCATATTTTTCCCAAAGAAATATGAGAGGAAAAATGATTTTCAAAAACTGTAGTTCAAAATCCTCCTAACTGTAATTGGGAGGATTAGAGGGGAGAGGAAATTTTCCTTCGGATAGGAAAATGCTCAAATTCCTTACTAACAAAAATGAGAGGGAAAACTGGTCATTTTAGATATTTTTGTCCAGGGCTATGTGAAAGATAATAATTTTTCCGCCCATTTCAGAAAAAAGTGTCCATAGGAATGTGAAAGGATAAAAAACTTTCGTTCAAAATCAGATTTCCTGTCCAAAGGAATATGAAAGGGGTTGTAACTTTTCACGTCTATGAGAACAACACAAAGGAGGCATACAACATGGATTTATCAAAAATTCCAAACAGGCTACGTGGCAAACCATATTTCTGCTTGATGAGGCTTGAACAGAAACCGGGTAAGGCCAAGAAGGAGAAGGTGCCATACAGAACGAATGGAGCGAGAGCAGACCCTACAAACCCAGAACATTTCACAAGCCTTGAGAATGTAATGAAGGTTATTGATAAGGGTGGGTATGACGGAATCGGCATAGGCTTATTCGATGACATTATTGCTATCGACATTGATGATTGCGTGGAAGATGGTAAGCTGAACGATTTTGCTACAGAAATTGTGGAGGCACTAAAGACTTATGCAGAGTTTAGTATCTCCGGCACAGGAGTTCATATCTGGGCAAGGGCGCCAGGTCTTATTTATGACAAGGAACGCTACTACTTTAACAATCGCACATACGGACTTGAGATTTATCCGGCGGGTGTAACTACGAAGTTCATAGTGACCACAGGCAATGCAATCAATGATTGCGACATCAACGAATGTACAGAGGCTTTTATAGGCATCGCAGAAAAATACATGGTAAGACCAACGGCAGAAAAGCCAAAGGTCGATGCTCCGGGGAGTTACCTTTCTGATGAATCAGTAATCGAGAAGATGCTTGCGTCTAAAAATGCAGAAAAGACAAAAGCCTTGTGGGAAGGTGAGATACCGGAAGGAAAATCGCACAGTGAGGCTGACGCAGCACTTTGCATGATACTCGCATTCTGGTGTGGTGGTGATGAGGAACAGATGGACAGGCTTTTTAGGCAATCTGCTCTTATTCGTGACAAGTGGGATGAGCTTCATGGTGCTGATACTTATGGAAATCTGACCATACGAAATGCCATAGCAAGAACCACAGAGTTTTACAAACCTGTTGATGTAGGAAATGCCCGTGAGGACTTCAACGAACTTGCGATTCGACTTATGGAATTCATGCCGGAATCAAACCGACTTTACAAGGAAGGTGACCTTGGCAATGGAAGGCTCTTCGCTGATGTGTTTAAGGACATTGCAAGATATGTGCCGGAACGCAAGAAGTGGTTTATTTACGATGGCACCCGCTGGGTTGCAGATATTGGTTCGCTTAAGGCTATGGAACTTGCTAAAGATTTAGCTGATGCATTGCTCATTCATTCCGTGACTATCAAGGACGAAGATATGCGAAACAACTTCATTAAGAATGTTGTGAGAAAGTGGCAGCAGAGAGGCTATCGTTCGGTCTACCTTAGTGATGCTCAAAGCGTGTACCCGGTGTCGATTGAGAAATTTGATGCAGATATTTATCTTTTCAATTGTAAGAACGGAACACTTAATTTGCGAGATGGAACTTTCAGAGAACACAGAGCAGATGACTTCGTTACCAAAATCTCGCATGTGGAATATGTGCCGTCAGCAAGTTCGGAACGTTTTGAAGAGTTCATCGATGAAATTACCTGCCGGGATAAGGATAGGGCAAGATTCCTTCAGAAAACATTGGGCTACGGCTTGAGTGGTGATACAAGGTTTGAGTGCATGTTCTTCTATTTCGGAGAAACCACAAGAAATGGTAAGGGAACTCTTATGGAGACTGTTCTTATCACACTTGGGGATTACGGAGCAACAGTAAGACCAGAAACCATAGCGACCAAGTATAACCCAAACAGCCAGAACCCTTCAGAAGATATTGCAAGACTTGCAGGCATACGATTTGCTAACATATCCGAGCCGGGCAGAGGTCTTCTGCTTAACGCAGCACAGGTCAAAACGATGACGGGTAGTGATACCTTGAATGCTCGTTTTCTGCATGAGAACAGTTTTGATTTCAGACCACAGTTCAAGCTATATGTGAATACCAACTATCTGCCTGTAATTACGGATATGACAGTGTTTACAAGTGACAGAGTTCTGATAGTGCCGTTTGAGAGACACTTTGAACCTTGGGAACAGGATAAAGGATTAAAGGCAGAATTCAGAAAGCCGGAAGTACAGAGTGCAGTTCTCAACTGGTTACTAGACGGATATGCACTTTTGCAGAAGGAAGGTCTGCAACCACCTAAATCAGTTCTTGAGGCAACGGCAGCCTACTATCACGAAAGTGATAAGGTTACGCAGTTTGCCGATGACAGGCTCATCGAAGATGGTACCGCAGAGGTCAGAACATCACAGGTTTACGATGAATACCGAAGGTGGTGTGATGAGAATGGCTGTTACTCCGAGAACAGCAGAAACTTCAATCAGGAGTTACGCAAATTCGGAAAAGTAGTCAGAAAGCGTCCGAAAGCTGGTGGAGAGAAAACCACAATGCTTATAGGATACAGGCTTAAGGTAGATTTCTTAAGCTAGGGGCAATATGTGGCTACTCATAATGGTAAATTCTATAGAAAAAATAACTATAGAAAACACCATATGAACTAGCCACAAGATGCCCCGATTGTGAAAACGCAAGAAGGGAGGAAAGCCTTATGGTCAAGATTTGGGGAAGTGCCGAGGAGTTACATTTACTACCCGGTGATTGTGACACAGAAAAGTACAAGTGCATCCGTGTGTATATGAAACCGGATAATAGCCTTGTCGGAGTGTTCATGAGTAAGGCGGCAGAACCACCTCATTACTATGTGGTTGATGGTTTGCAGGAGATGTACTACAAAACCCGTGCCGAGGCAATCGGCTACTGTATCAGTAAAGGATACGCAGAGAGAACAGAGAATTAGGAGGAAAAGCAAATGTTTACACAGGATTATTTTGAGAAACACTTCAAGCTTCACAACAAGATTGTGCTTTACACACCGGACGATATCAAGTTGGAGTTTACCAAAGAGCCACACTTTCATATGAGTGGCGGTCATACATCACTGGACCTTATGGATGTAGAAGACCTTACCTCATTTTGCAATGCAAGAGGATTGAAAACAAAGCCAAGTGGCAACATCACAGTTTAGCACGAGAGGGTGACCCCAGGGGGCGGTCATAATCTCTGTGGTCTTTATGACAGGGCAACGGTGCCGCCCCTTCGTGCGAATAACTTACAAAAGTTTTAGGGGTATTAACCCCGGAAAGGAAAAAATATGGGAAAAAGAGGACCCATGCCGGGTACTGGTGGCAGACCGAGAAAAGCATTATCGGAAAAGTTAGCTGATGGTAATCCGGGATATAAATCAATAAAGGTTATACCTGCACCTTCTACATATGAAGGTATAGGTATTCCAAAGCCAAATGATTACATCAAAGCAAAACAAAAAAACGGCAAGCCATTATATGCCGAGGAAATCTATAACAATACCTGGGGATGGCTTATTGAATGCAAGTGTGACCACTTATTCGTACCTGCAATTGTGGAGGAATATGCGATGAGTTTTGCACGTTGGATTCAGTGTGAAGAGGCAATTTCGGAGTATGGTTTTTTGGCAAAGCACCCTACAACAGGACAGGCTATCACATTTCCGTATGTCAGTATGAGCCAGAGTTACATGAAACAGGCAACGCAGCAATGGTCTTTGATTTATGAGATTGTAAAGGCTAATTGCACAGTAAATTTTGAAGGAGCAACACCATATGAGGATGCAATGGAATTGTTGCTCAAGAGTAGAGAAAGGAGATTTTAACTATGGTTACAGAATCAATCTCAAACAACAATTCATCACAGGAGGGAACAGTAATGGGTATTGATGAAATCACAAACAGTGGCAAGGATTATGCTACAGAATTTTGGAACAAGGCAATGAGGGGTAAGCCGGCAGACTTTGAGAAACTTAAGAGTGGCAGAACAGCAACAGATATGTTTACTCTTCCTTACGATAGTAATCGTAAGTATATGGCTGAACTTGAAAAGGAGAGTATCTTCCGTCAGTTTGCAACAAGTATCAATGTATCTTCATCCAACAATACCGTGCTTGCGTATGCGTCAGACGATGTGGCCGCATGTGTGCCGGAAGGAGAATCTATCAATGTATCGGATCTGGCAGATGATTTTACAAGAATTAAGACAGAGGCACATAAGGTGGTGTCACTCGTAAAAGTAGCGAATGCATTTGTTACTGATAATGTGTTTGATATCAAGAAACACCTTCCAAAACGATTTGCAAAGGTCTTTGGCAGGGCAGAAGAAAATCTCTTCATTAATGGAACGGGAGTAGGTCAGCCAGTGGGTATTTTGAATGACACATTGGGTGCTGAGACAGGAGTTACCACAACTGACGTTACTTTCGATGATGTCATTAATCTTTATATGTCAGTAAAGGCAAAACATCGTAAGCATGGAGTATGGCTTATGAATGACGAGACGGCACTTGCTCTCCGTAAGCTTAAAGATAAGGACGGCAATTATTTATGGCAGGAGGATATGGATACCATTCTCGGTAAGCCTGTGTACATTTCAGAGTTTATGCCTAGCATTGCAACAGGCAAGAAGGTTATTGTTTTTGGTGATTTTAGTTACTATTGGATTCTTAATCGCAGACCTTTGGCTGTCAGAGCGCTTAATGAGAAGTTCGAACTTTATGACCAGACGGGCTACCTTGGGATGGAGTATATTGACGGCAAACTTGTGAACAGAGAAGCCATCAAGGTTATGCAGATTTCATAACCAATACAAATATCATTAGTCGGGGCGGAGATATCCGTTCCGACAGGGAGGTGAGCATAATGCATATGGTTGAAACAGAGAAAAATGATAGTGCGTTGCCTGTTGGTGAGAAGTTTATGCTCACTATCAAAGAGGCAGCACCTTACTACAATATAGGTACAAAAAAACTGCGTAGGCTTGCAGAGGATAACCTTGGTGTGTTTTCAGTGTATAGCGGAAATAGATACCTAATTGTAAAACCAAAGTTTGAAGAATTCATCCTTAATTCTTCAGAAATATAGTTCCTTTTATCTGCTGAAAGTAGTTGCTATTTCAGGGGTGTAGAGGGAATATACGATGAACCCAATAAACCCTTGAAAACAGCCACTTTTGGTAGAAAGGAATGTGATGTTATGGCAAAACCTAATTTAGCAGAAAAGGATATTTTAAACCCTTCGGAGACGATTGAATATTTCGTCTTGAGCCGAAGAAAGTTCTATGATTTATTGAAAAATACGGATGGAGAAGATTTCTTGGCATACTACGGAGAACGCAAGCTGATTATCCGTGTAGCCTTTGAAAAGTATTTACTGCACCATCCAGAGTTAAGGAGGCAGGTATAATGGCGAAAGCAGGAAGAGGGCAGACAAGGCGTGATTCCAAACGAAGAGTTCTTCGTCCGGGAGAGAGCGTCAGAGCAGATGGAAAATATCAATATAAGTATCATATCGATGGCAAGCCGCATTTTGTGTATAGTTGGAAATTAGAGCCAACAGACAAATTACCAAAGGGCAAAAAACCATGCCTGTCACTCCGGGAACTTGAGAAACAGGTTAATTCTGAAATAGAAACACTTCCGAATATGGCGGATGGCCAAATGACGGTATGTGAACTTGTAGACCGATACCTCAAAACCAAGACGGGAGTACGACAGAGTACCAAGCAGGGATATGTCACAGTGCAAAGAGTTCTTGCCAAAGAGCCTTTCGGCAAGAAAACAATCCGAAGTGTGAAAACATCAGATGCAAAGCTGTTTCTTATCAAGCTACAACAGGAAGATGGTAAAAGTTACAGTTCCATCCACACCATCCGGGGAGTGCTTAGACCTGCCTTTCAGATGGCGGTGGATGATGATATTATTGTAAAGAATCCGTTCGGATTTCAGCTTGCTGGAGTTGTGGTAAATGATTCGGTAACAAGAGAGGCTATTAGCAAAGACCAAATGAGAAAGTTTCTAAAGTTTGTCCATGACGATGCGGTGTACTGTAAATATTATGAAGTGGTTTACATACTTTTCCACACGGGAATGCGAATATCGGAATTTTGTGGTCTGACACTGAAAGATATTGATTTGGAAAAGCGAATCGTTAATATCGACCATCAGCTACAAAGAACATCGGATATGAGGTATATCATTGAAACCACAAAGACGGATGCCGGAACAAGGAAACTTCCTATCACAGAGGATGTGGCACAGATGTTTCAGGCAATCATTGAGGACAGAGTTCCACCCAAGGTCGAAAAGGTGATTGATGGATATAGTGGATTCCTTTTCTACGATGAAAATGATATGCCTCTGGTGGCAATGCATTGGCAGCACCGATTCAATCATATGGTCGGCAGGTACAATGACATTTACCGAGTGCAGATGCCAAACATCACTCCTCATGTTTGTAGGCACACCTACTGCTCCAATATGGCAAAATCGGGAATGAATCCAAAGACATTGCAGTACCTCATGGGGCATTCGGATATTTCAGTTACGATGAATGTGTATACACATATCGGATTTGATGATGCTGAGGAAGAACTGAAACGGATGGAAGAGTTCCGGAAGGCGCAGGCAGAGATTGAGAAGAAGAATGAGAAACCAATGTCGCAGAAAATGTTTAAGGCAATTTGATATAGGAGAATGATGACGCTCCGGTTTAGGCTGGAGCGTTATTTTTGTGGAAAAATGTCGTTTCTACAGGTATAATATATTTTAGAGAGATTTTGATAAAAAGGAGTGGTTGATAATGGATATTACTGGAGCATCCGTAGCAAAAACAGCAGTAGATTTAGCTAAAACAGATAATATACTCAACAAAGCAACAGGTTTTATGGGAATGTTATTTCCATATGCAGGTATAAAACAAAAAGCAGTTGATATGTATATAGAAGATATTGAAAAATCTGATTTGCCTGCAGAAACAAAGGTATTTATGGTTTTAAATACAAAGAAGACTTTTAAGAGAATTAAGAACCAAAAAGCTATTGCAGAAATTGCGATGAATAATGCAGTGCAAGGAACAGATTTCACAGAGAAATCTGGCGTAAATGAGGAATGGCTAGAAAGATTTATGGATTCTGCTGGTTTTGTAAGCTCGGAAGAAATCCAGTGGATATGGGGAAAAATATTAGCAAATGAATTTGAAAAACCAGGCTCAACTCCACCAAATATGATAAGAATATTGTCAGAAATGACACCTACATATGCTAAGGCTTTTAGAAAATTATGTAGTATGAGATTTTTGCTTATTTCTATTTCTGAAAACGAAGAAATAACAGGAGCATATTGGAAGACGGGAGTTCCGTATAGCGAAAATAAAGAATTAATGAATGAATTAGGAATTTCTTTCCAAGTAATTAATGAGTTGGAAACACTTGGAGTGATAAAGTTCGATTCAGTTGCGGGGTATATTACAACAGGAATAAATGACAAAAAGGTGATTCTTTGTGTTGATGGAAAAACAATGGAAATAACTCAGCACGAAAGCGGGAGTATTCCAATTGGAGATGTGATTTTGACATCTGCAGGGGAAGCACTTAAAAACATAACAACGATTGAAGAAATTCGCGGATATGATGAGGCTATAAAAAAGTATATGCGTTCTAAAGGTGTTGTATTTAGCGAGGAGGAACAGTACCAAGTTGTTGTAACAGGTGATAGATTTCAAGTTAAAAAGAAAGAGGTATAATAAAAGAGAGAGTTATTTATGCGAATTTTAAGTATTAATATAAATGATTTTGGCGGTTTGGAAAATCATCTAATGGAGCATAAAAAATACAATGCTTGGGTTGGTAGAGAGTGTATTGACTGGAAATACTGGAGTGCTATAGATAAAGATGTAGTTTTCAATAAATTTCTTAATTATATTGAGGATAAGCAACCGGATGTTTTAATAGTTAATGAAATGATAGTTAGTCCACTAGAAAGAATAGATTTTATATCAAAAATAGAAGAGATGGGTTTTTCTTATTTTGATGAAACAATACCGAGCGGAAAATACTCATTTACAATGATGTTTTATAAAAATATGAAATGTACGTTATTTGCATCTCCTAACAGTGGTTATCGAGAAAATAGGTCTATTTTGTATTTTGTTGAAGGGATTTATGTAAATGGTACACATTTTCCGCAGGAAAGTGATACTAAGTTTCTAAATGCTGTTGAGATGTTTTGCAAGGCGAGGAAAAATGATAAAGTAATAATTATTGGAGACTTAAATGCAAATGATGTTTCTCGAGGCAATAAACAATTGGTGGAGAGATTGAAAACATATGGATATGTGGATGTGTGGGTTCAAAAAGGAAATCCAGCTGATACAGTAACTGAGGCAAAATATAGAGGAAGATTGGATTATGCAATCGCTTCAGAAGCAGTTTATGCATCTATTTCAAATATGGAAATAGATCCTATGCCGATGGATTGTGGAATGACAGACCATGCGGCAGTAATTATAGATGTGGTTTAAATGTTTTCCTTAGTAGTAAGAATTTTCATTTTACTACTAATTTTACTACTAACAGGTAGTAACAACTTGCAAAAATATGCTCTGATTTGCCACATCCCGTCATTTCAGAACAAATAACAAAATCCCCGAAAATCCTCGCAAAACTGGGCATTTCCGGGCAAAAAGGAGTAAACAATTACTATGATAAAAGTATTATTCATCTGTCACGGCAACATCTGCCGTTCCCCCATGGCAGAATTCATTTTAAAAGACATGGTAGAAAAACAAGGCCTGTCAGATCAATTTTATATTGAATCTGCAGCCACCAGCACTGAAGAAATCTGGAATGGCATTGGCAATCCGGTCTATCCGCCGGCGCGCGATGAATTACGAAAGCACGGTATATGCTGCGAAGGAAAACGAGCCAGACATTTGGAGAAAAATGATTATGATAAATACGATTACTTAATCGGGATGGAAAGCATGAATCTCCGCAATATGGCTAGAATATTGGGAAATGATTCCGAAAACAAGATAAGCAAGCTTCTGGATTTTTCTGATAAAAAGGGATATTCGAGCAGAGATATTGCGGATCCGTGGTATACCGGAAAATTTGGACAGACCTATGATGATATTGTAGAGGGATGTACCTCTTTTTTAGAATATCTGAAAAGAGAAAATAAAATATAAGATGGCAAAAATAAAAACAGAGTGGAAATAACCACTCTGTTTTTTCGTGCACCATCAGGGACTCGAACCCTGGACAAATAGATTAAGAGTCTACTGCTCTACCAACTGAGCTAATGGTGCATATTGGGCGCGTTTACTTGCGACGCAAGTGTTATTATAGTATAATAAATGCCGATTGGCAAGGGTTTTTTGAAAAAATTCTTACTATAAATATTGATATCGGAGATTTGAAAATGATTATCGATACACATGCACATTATGATGATGAGGCATTTTTAGAAGATCAGGCAGAAATCTTAAACAATTTAAAGGATAAAGGCGTGGAGATTGTCATCAATGCGGCGGCTTCCATGGAAGGATGTAAACGCACTTTGGCATTGACCAAGGAATATCCGTTTGTCTATGGGATGTTAGGCGTTCATCCGGATGATGTAGGAGATATGTCACAAAAAGATATTGATTTTATGAAACAATACGCCAAAGAAGAAAAAATTGTAGCGATTGGGGAAATCGGTCTGGATTATCATTGGGATATTGCAGAGAGAGAGGTTCAAAAGCACTGGTTTATGCAGCAGATGGAGTTGGCAAGAGAGGTTGGATTACCGATTTGTGTGCATTCCAGGGATGCGGCTGCAGATACCCTGTCTGTTATGAAAGATGCAGCAGCCGGGGAAATCGGTGGCGTCATACATTGTTATTCCTATAGCCGGGAATTGGCAAAAGAATACCTCGATATGGGCTTTTATTTTGGAATCGGTGGTGTAGTAACCTTTAAAAATGGTCGAAAATGCAAAGAGACGGTTGACATGCTTCCCATGGATAGAATTCTCTTGGAAACAGATGCTCCCTATCTGGCACCCGAGCCTTTCCGGGGAAAGAGAAACGATTCCTCTTACCTGACCTATGTAGCAAAGACCATTGCCGGAATCAAAGGCATTTCAGAGCAGGAAGTAATAGAAATTACAAATACAAATGCAAGGAATTTATATAAAAAGTTAAAGTGACAAAATCAAAAGGATGACAGTCAATATAAAAGATAATATAGAAACCAATACAAAAATGACTATATAATGTAAAAAAATGATTATATAAACTAATACAAAAATAACTATACAAGCTAATAAAAAAGTTGATATAAAAGCTATATAAAAGCGAAATAAAAGGAGAACCATATGGCTTCATTGGGAATACCGGCAAACACAATTGCGGTTTTACAAAAACACGGATTTCAGTTTCAAAAAAAATATGGACAAAATTTTTTGATTGATACGCATGTATTGGACAAAATCATAATAGAATCTGAAATAACAGCAGATGACTGTGTTTTGGAAATCGGACCCGGTATCGGAACCATGACACAATATTTAGCGGAGACAGCCAGACATGTCATCTGTGTGGAAATTGATGATCATTTGATCCCGATTTTAAAGGAAACGCTGGCTGATTATGATAACGTCACGATTATTCATGGGGATATTTTAAAGACCGATGTAAATGATTTATGTGCCACATACAATGACAACAAGCCGTTAAAAGTGGTGGCAAATCTTCCCTATTACATAACGACCCCTATTATCATGGGACTGTTTGAAAGTCATGTTCCACTGTCTTCCATCACCATTATGGTACAAAAAGAAGTGGCAGACCGGATGCAGGAAGGACCGGGAAGTAAGGATTACGGAGCTCTTTCTCTGGCCGTACAATATTATGCCAAACCGGAAATTGTTGCCAATGTTCCGCCCAATTGTTTTATGCCAAGGCCAAATGTCGGAAGTGCTGTCATTCGTCTGACCCGATATGAAAAGCCGCCGGTAGAAGTGCAGGATGAAAAAAAGATGTTTACCCTGATTCGGGCTGCATTTAACCAGCGTAGAAAAACTTTGGTAAATGCCATATCCAATGCGGGAATATACGGAATAACCAAGGAAGATGTACTGGCTGCCTTGGAAAAACTTAACTTATCTTCGACGATACGCGGAGAGGCATTAAGCCTTTCCCAGTTTGCTAAACTTTCCGATGAAATTATACACCAAAAATAATTGTGAAAAATTGTGTAGA
Organism: Lachnospiraceae bacterium; assembly: GCA_017387565.1. Lineage (GTDB taxonomy): Bacteria > Bacillota > Clostridia > Lachnospirales > Lachnospiraceae > UBA2882. Next base: position 59,325 of record JAFOEY010000044.1, read on the forward strand.
AAAAGGTTATTCTTTTGACATCAAAATGTACCTATGCTAAACTTATATTTAGTTTAGAAAATAGGGTTATTATGTAAAAATATACCACATTATGTATGTGACACTGTGAGGTGAGCCAATTGGATAAGTATGAATATAAGGTTCGTGCCGAAGAAATTAATTCCTTAATTGAACAGAAGAAATTTGCCGAAGCGGTAAAGATTGCAGATACGATTGACTGGCGCAGAGTAAAAAGTGCAAAAATGCTCTGTAAAGTCAGTGAACTGTATAAAATGAATCGGCGTTATGAAGACAGTAAAGAGATCCTGTTATTGGCGGATGAACATCTGCCCAATTCGCGTAATATTATTTATTCTCTTTGTGAATTGAGTATCAAGCTGGAAGATTTGATTCCCGCGGTGGAATATTACAAACAGTTTGTGCAGATTGCTCCGAGAGATACCGGTCGATATATTTTGCAGTATCGTCTGTATGAAGCGCAGGATGTCAGCTTAGAAGAGCGTATCGCGGTATTAGAGGAATACAAAAAGCGTGATTACCGCGAAAAATGGGCATATGAACTGGCATATTTATATCATCGTATTGGACTGGCTACCCGTTGTGTCGAAGAATGTGATGAACTGATTTTATGGTTTGGAGAAGGAAAATATGTCATAAAAGCCATGGAATTAAAAATGCTTCATGCGCCTTTGACAACTTCCCAGCAGGAGAAATATGACCAGAGATTTGCATCTGAATCCAATGTTTACGTGGTTAAAAAGCCGGATGAGACAAAAGAAGCTGCGCTAGAGAAAGCGAATGCGGCTGCGCAGAAGATTTTGGAATCTGCAAGTGAACCGATTATGTCCTCCGTTTCCATGGAGACCATTCCGTCTATGCCGATTCAGATTAAATCCGTAGAGGTATCCAATGCGCCTACAACCCGGATTCCCGCAAAGAAAGTAGAAGAAGAGGCAGCAAAGGAAGAGGAAGAGATTAAGATTGATCTTCCACAGATTCCGTTGGCCGAATCCGGTGAAGAAGATTTTCAGATTAAAACGCCGGATATGGGCAAGTTTAACACCATCAATTTACAAAAAGAGCTTGCTAAGAATCTGGCCGCTGTGATGCAGCAGGAAGATATGGGTGCAATTGATGCAACTCGTGCTTTGCCAATTGATTCGCTTCAAAATATGACCGAAGAAGAAATCAAGGAAGCAATGTCAGAAAACACTTCTGCTAAAGAACTCTCTAAAGAAGAACCGGATTCTGATCTGGCGCAGGAAGCCGATGAAAAAGAAGCAGATTCATCAGCGGATATTGCAGCAACAAAAGAGATGAAACCTCTTATGGATACTGCTGTAACAAGAGCAGTAATTGATGAAGTAAGAAAAGTGTTGGGCGAAGAACCCAGAGAAACTATCACAGAAGAAGATTTATTAAAATCCATGCTTGAAGGTAAAGAAGAAAATGATTCTGAGCCGATAGCAGAGGAAAAAGCGATTTCTGAAATGATTGCTGCGGAAGCTCAGAAAGTAGAAGTTATTCCTGAACCTTCTGTTGAAGAAATTAAGGAAGAAGAAAGCGCTCCAGAACCTATTATTGAAGAAGTAAAAGAAGAAACTATTCCCGAGCCGGTTGTTGAAGAAGTAAAAGAAGAAATTGCTCCCGAGCCGGTTGTTGAAGAAGTAAAAGAAGAAATTATTCCAAAGCCGGTTGTTGAGGAAGTGAAAGTAGAAGAAACTATCGCTGAACCGATTGTTGAGGGCGTGAAAGAAGAAATTGCTCCCGAGCCGATTGTTGAGAAATTAAAAGTAGAAGAAACTATACCTGCACCGGTTGTCGAAGAAATAAAAGTAGAAGAAACTATACCCGAACCGGTTGTCGAGACTGTGCCGGTAAAAGAATCCATCCCTGCACCGGTTGCTGCAGTACAGCCGGTTGATCCGGATGCTCCGATTATTGAAAAACAAATTACAGGACAGTTGAGTTTCAATGATATTGTGGCAGGTTGGGAAGAGACCAAAAAAGCTGCAGAAGAGCGCCGATTGGATGAAATGCGTAAAAAGGTCATGGCCCAGACTGGTCCGTTGCTTCAGGGGTTTGAAGCGCCGGTAAAGGAAGGTCTGCTTGACAGTATTGATATGATTACACCTGCCATCAAAGTATTTGATGAAAGTAATATACCGGCGGTAGATCCGCTTATCACAGAAGATGATGAAGTTGAGGAGTTAACAGACATTCAGTCGGTTGGTGAAACAGAAGAGTTACCTGTCATTGAGGAAGAGAAACCGCAAGAACCTCAGCTTAGCGAATTTACTTTTAACACAGCAGAGATTAATAATATTGAAGAAAAGCTTCTTCATTCATTGGAACAGGCCAAAGATGATTTAAAAGATCCGGAATTGGAGCCTATAAATCTTTCGGGAATATCCGTTACTGAGGAATTTGATAAAGATCTTGAACGCCAGATTTTAGAGGCATTAGAAGAAAAGGAAACGCAAAAGAAAGAAGGAAAAGAACCGCAGGATGATAAAAAATCCTTTGCGAATATTGAATTTACAATTACCGATTTGACTGAAGAAAAGGATGAAGTGAATAATAAAGAGAATCTGACAGAAACCGATTTGCCCCAAGTCGAAAAAGAAACCTTTTCCAAATCTTCTAAACGACAACTTTCCAAAGAAGAAAAAGAATTGTTTGGAACAGTTGCAAAGACAAAAAAAGTTCAGGAGGAAATTGCCAATGTTATTGACAACATCAGTTTGGATCCGGCAGTAAGCAATATTGTTATTACCGGTGAAAAAGGCGTTGGCACACTTGAACTGGCTAAAAATATTATTAAAGTAGTATCTGTGGAAAATAAAAATTTCTCCGGTCGAGTTGCAAAGGTTACAGGAGAGCAGTTAAACACAAGAAATATCGCAGATACCTTGAATGGATTGAATAATGGCGCACTTATCATTGAGCAGGCTGGTGATTTATCTGATTTTTCTTTGATTGCTATTGCCGACTATTTGAGAACGGCTCATAACGATGGTCTGATTATTTTTATGGAAGACAGTAAAAAGGCAATGGATACTCTCCTTGCAAAAGATAATATGCCGCTTAATAGTTTCAATCTGCGGATTGATGTTGCAGCGCTGGATAATGATGGTCTGGTTAATTTCGGCAGAGAATATGCTTTGGAAAAAGAATATGCCATTGATGAAATGGGTATGTTGGCATTGTATACCTGTATTGCCAATCGGCAGACCAGTCAGCATACTGTTACGGTTGAAGAGGTAAAACATATTGTGGATGAAGCAATCGCGAAATCAGAAAAGGGAAGTGTTTCCCATATCATGGATGTTATCTTGAAAAAGCGATATGATGATAATGATATGATTATTTTACGAGAGAAGGATTTCATATAAATAAACGGGGGTAAGCAGATGGAAAATAACAAGGAATTAAATCCACTTTACATCACAGAGGCAGATCAATATATATTTGCCCAGGGATGTCATTACGAGATTTATAACAAAATGGGAGCGCATAAAACGGTAGAAAATGGGATAGAAGGAGTTTATTTTGCCGTATGGGCACCCAATGCAAAGTATGTCAACGTGGCAGGATCCTTTAATGACTGGGATATTTACCGGCATGAGTTGAAAAGATTGGGAGAAGGCGGTATTTATGCAGGATTTATTCCGGGGGTAAAAGAAGATGATTTGTATAAATATGTCATTACAACGCAGGATGGAAAGAAGCTTTACAAGGCAGATCCCTACGGTAATTATGCAGAGTTACGCCCGGGTAACGCATCAAAAGTGACAGATATTTCAAATTTTAAATGGACCGATAAACTCTGGATGGATGCAAAAGCCAATACAGACTGGAATAAGGAACCAATTGCCATTTATGAATGTCATATCGGATCATGGATGCGTCATCCCAGAGAAGATGAAGATGGTTTTTACAATTATCGCGAGTTTGCGGACCGCATTGTTACATATTTGAAGGAAATGAAATATACGCATATTGAGTTGATGGGGATTGCAGAGCATCCTTTTGACGGCTCCTGGGGATATCAGGTAACGGGTTATTATGCTCCAACCTCACGGTACGGAAAACCAGAGGATTTTATGTATCTGGTGAATCTGTTACATAAAAATAAAATTGGAGTCATTCTTGACTGGGTTCCCGCACATTTTCCCAGAGACGGATTTGGTCTTGCTAATTTCGATGGCACATGTCTTTATGAGCATCCCGATCCCAGACGTGGAGAGCATCCGGACTGGGGAACCAAGATTTTTAACTATGCCAGAAAAGAAGTAAGTAATTTCTTAATCGCGAATGCTATGTTCTGGGTTGAAAAATTCCATGTAGACGGTCTTCGTGTAGATGCCGTGGCATCCATGTTGTATCTGGATTATGGAAAAAGGGATGGAGAATGGCTGGCAAATGAATACGGCAACAATAAGAATCTGGATGCCATTGAGTTTTTCCGTCATTTAAACAGCATCATGCAAAAGAGAAATCCCGGGACTTTGATGATTGCAGAAGAATCCACTGCATGGCCGATGGTAACAGGTGATACAAAAGAAGGCGGATTAGGATTTTCTTTCAAATGGAATATGGGTTGGATGCACGATTTCTGCGAATATATGAAGTTAGATCCCTTGTTCAGAAAGGACAATCACTACAAAATGACATTTGCCATGAGTTATAATGGAAGTGAAAACTATATTCTTCCGATTTCCCATGATGAGGTTGTACACCTAAAATGTTCTATGTTAAATAAAATGCCCGGATTTTATGTGGATAAGTTTGCAAACCTGCGCGTGGGCTATACGTATATGTTTACACATTCCGGTAAAAAGCTTCTCTTTATGGGACAGGATTTTGGACAGGACCATGAATGGGATGAATCCAAAGAGCTTGACTGGAATTTACTTTCTGACCATGAGCACAGTTCTTTAAAATACTATGTATCAAAGCTGTTGGAATTATATCGCAAATATCCTGCGCTTTCTGAAATCGACAGAGATTGGGCGGGCTTTGAATGGATGAATGCGGATGATTGTGAGCAGAGTACGTATAGTTATGTGCGCAAAGCATCTTCCGGAAAAAATAATATTCTGGTTGTTTTAAACATGACACCGATGGAACGGAAAGATTATAAAGTCGGTGTACCAAAAAAGAAAAAGTACACATTATTATTAAATTCCGATGAGGAGTGCTTCGGAGGACGTGGAAATAAGATTCCGGCTGCAATTACAGCAAAAGCAGAGGAAGTGGATGGAAGACCTTATTCTCTGACATTTGATCTTCCTGCATATGGAGCAGCAGTTTTCCGGTTTTAATCTTATGAAAATAGAAAAATAAGCCGAAATATAGGGTGAATGCAATTCGCATTCACCCTTTTTGTGTATTTCATTTTAAAAATATTCCCTTTTCGAATTTGTGATCACAATTATATCTTTGTCCGTCGACTTTTATGAGGTTTTGTGTCTATCTTTGTAGCATGAGCGAACAAAAATAATGACTGCTTTCAACTGTCGAAGACGAAGTCTGAGTTTTGAAAAGGGATAAAAATATAAAGGCAGGAACGCTATGAGCATTGCAATTAATCAGATTGATACATATGAAAAAAATCAGGTTGTAAAGAATGGACACCAAACGTCTGCACCGGGAACAAATGACAAAGTTTCTAAAGGACAGGCGGTTTTTGCATGGGATCATTCGCAGGATGGAATTGGCATGCAGGCATACCGTGACAATGACAATCAAAGTTCGTTGTTAGATGAAGCAGTTTCTTTTGATGAAAAAAACAGCAAAGACTATATGGTTGTCATGTCCAATACCATGTCGGATGAGGATTATTGCAAATGGCAGGAAAACGGCGGAAATCCGGGAGATTGTGAGCCGGGCGAAATGGTCACAATCATGGATCAGATCAAAATCACGCTTGCAAAGGCAGGAGTGGAAGTTTCCGGTTTTACGGATCAACTGGATGCTGCAACGATCAAAGATGCAGGATTGAGCGAAGGATATGCCAATGCAATAGCCAGTGCTTTAAAATACAAAAATCTTCCGGCTACCGAAGATAACATCAAATCCATGGCAACACAGATGACTCAGATGCAGAATATGAATCAATTATCGGATGGAGCCAGAAAATATCTGATTGAAAATGAATTACCGCCGACTTTTGACAATTTGTATAAGGCAAATTTTACGGCAGGAAAAGAAACTGCCGTTTCGCAAGGATATTATAATACCGAAACCTATGGATATATGGCAAAAAAGGGAACGATTGATGATGTTTCAACGATGGAATCGCAGATTCGGGACATTATCAGACAGTCCGGTCTGGAAGAAAACTCCAAAAACATGGAAAATGCGACCTGGTTATTGGAAAAAGGACTTCCTCTGACCGAGAAAAATCTGCACTATATGGCGCATCTGGATTCATTGACATTTCCTTTGAATCTGAATCAGGTTGCATTAGCAGCCGCAGATGCCGTTTCCATGGGATTAAGTGCCAAAGAAGGAAATTTGATTACCGGCAATGGATATCCGACGGAAGAAGCCGGATATCTGGACACATCCATAAAAATAAATGAAAAAACACAGGCTGTATCCGATGAAGATATCTTTACTGTTATTAAAAGCGGAAAAAGTCTCAATCTCTTCAATTTGTTTCAGGCAGTAGATTATTTGCAAAAAACTGCGGTGCAAACGGAAAACGAAGGCGAAAAGACCGGACAGCAAATAGGAAAACAAATAGAAAGACAAACATCAAATCAAATTGAACAACCGTCAAGACAGCAAGCAGACGGACAGATTGAACAGCTGACAGAACAACAGCAAAATGCTTTTTTGGAAGCCAAAAAGCAACTGGTACAGATTCAGCTTACCATGAGTGCCCAGGCAAACCTTAAATTATTAAAACAGGGAATCTCCATTGATTTAGAGCCTTTAAATCAATTAGCTGATATGCTGGAAAAAGAAGAAAGTCTGTATCATGCAACAGAGCTTGGAAACATTGTTGAGAAGACAGAAGAAATTAAGCATCTGCCACAGGATACACTGGGAGTTTCCGTTCAGGAAGCCTGGATGGCAAACCGTGTCTATACCTTAGATCATGTATATGAGACAGGAAAAATTATTGCCGCAGATTATGAAAAAGCCGGTCAGAGTTACGAAGCATTGATGACAAGTCCCCGTGCGGATTTGGGAGATCACATGAAAAAGGCTTTTCAAAATGTGGATGACTTACTTTTGGAAAACGGGATGGAAGTATCCGATGAAAACCGCAAAGCCGTACGGATTTTGGGATATAACCGGATGGAAATCACACAGGAAAATCTGGATGCCGTAAAAGAAGCAGAAGCTCTGTTAAAAAAGGTAATACAGCAGCTGACACCGGAGAAAACACTGCATATGCTTCGCGACGGTGTGAATCCTATGGAAATCAATTTGGATGAACTTTCGAATTATCTGGATACCCTTCAGGATGAAGGAGAATCTCTTGAAAAATACAGCAAATATCTCTATCGCTTAGAAAAAAACAAGGAGATTTCGCAGGAAGAAAAAGATGCCTATATTGGTGTGTACCGCTTGTTACGACAAATTGAAAAAGGAGACGATGCGGCAATCGGAACGCTTGTTTCCAAAAATCAGGATATGAATTTCGAGAATCTCCTGAGTGCAGTTCGTACACGTAAAAAAGGATTCATTGATACAAAAATTGATGATGCCTATGGGCTTTTAAAAGAAGTACAGAAAAATCAGCAATCCATTTCTGACCAGATTATGAATTATTATAAAAACCGGGCAGGACAGGTGCTTCATGAAATGTCTACCGAAGGGTTTGAAGATTTCGAAGAGCAGAAAGAATTTTATCAGTCTGATCTTGCGTTTATGCGTCAAATGAAGGAAATTGTGGAGGATACTTTTACAGGATTGATTCAGGACGGGATTGCGGCAACCGCAAATCATCTCATGGCAGAGCAGATGATATCGGATGATGCTGCGTTTGTTAAAGATTATCGTAAGATATTAAAAGATGCGGATAAAGAAAAAGAGTTTCTGGATGAGCTGGAAAAACTGACGAATTCTTTCGATTCGGGAAAAGAAAGTGTTCAGGCAGCTTATGAAGCTTTTGCAAAGCGGGCTTTACAGGAATTTTCCGATGTCGGCGAGGAAAGTAAAAATCATATTGATGTACGTTCCTTTGCATTTGATATGCGTCAGATCTCTCTTTGGGGTGAGCACGCAAAACAGGAAAGTTACTATGTTCCGATGCAGTTATCGGAGCATGTGACAATGGTTCATGTCAAAGTTGTAAACAGTGATAAAAAGGGAACAGTAACCGTAGACTTAAAAGAAACTGACGGATTTTTGGGAAAAGCCAGAGCTGTTTTTCAGATAAAGGAAGGAAAAGTCGAAGGACTGCTTCAGGTTGCAGATGAAAAAGATCTTTCAAGTTATCGGGAAATTGCCGGTAAATGTTGCGGGCTGATACTTGAGAAAACAGGAAAAAGTGCCGATATAACTTGTGTACAAAGTCAGACAATGAATTTAAATGCTTTCCACAAAGATGAAAAAACCGAATCGACAAAGGATTTATATCAGATTGCAAAAGCATTTATCCAGAGTGTGGAGCAGGAGGTTACAGCTTATGAGAGTCAATTATAATATTTCCGCAATTTTAGCAAATAAAGCATTGAATCAGACAGATAGTAAATTATCCGTCTCATCCGAACGGTTATCAACCGGATATAAAATCAATCATGCAAAGGATAATCCTTCCGGTCTGGCGATTGCGCATCGTATGACCATGCAGCTTCGAGGACTAAGCAATGCAGCCCAGACTGCATCCGATGGTGTTTCCGTTGTACAGACGGCTGAGGGTGCGATTTCCGAGATGCAGGATATGGTACATCGTATCTCAGAGCTTGCGGTTCAGTCAGCTACAGGTACCAATTCCGATGATGACAGAAAGATGATACAGGAAGAAATTGACCAGTTAAAGCTGGAATTAACCAGAATTGCCACGGATACCGATTTTAATGGAAAAAAACTGTTAAACGGAGATTTTGATTTAAAAGGTTATGCGGATGTGGAGGAAGTAAAGGTTTCGTACTATTCGGATGAAGTACAGGTTGGGCAATATGTTATTTCTGCAATCAACCCCGCATACGACGCAGAAGGAAATCTGGCAGATGGATCTGTGACTTTATTACAGGATGGAAGTACAAATGCTTTCCCTGCTGATTGTACAATCCGTTATGAAGGAAACAAAGCAATTATTGAAGGAAAAGACAGCTTTCGAGTGGATATTACTGTGGATAAGGCACTTGCAACTGCATCAAATGTGACATTAGATATTACCGGAATTGGTGCGATGCGAATGCAGATTGGTGCCAATGAAGGGGAAATTATGGAAATCCGTATTCCGGCATTGGGCTTAGAGCAATTGGGACTAAAAGATGTAGATTTATCAACAAAAGAAGGCGCTTTGAAAGCGATTGCACTGACGGATGCTGCAAATACTTACATATCATCCGTTCGTGCAAGACTGGGTGCATATCAAAATCGATTAGAGCATACGGCAAACAGCCTGGATGCAACCAATGAAAATCTGACCGATGCATTTTCACGTATTATGGATACGGATATGGCAGAAGAAATGACAGAGTATTCCAACGAACAGGTATTAACCCAGGCCGGTATTTCCGTATTGTCACAGGCCAACGAAAGACCTCAGCAGGTTCTTCAGTTATTACAGTAATGAGGAGAGCAGATGGATCGTCAATTAAAGCAGCAGTTTACATTGCGAATTACCCAGGCTAACAAAACAGAGCTCTGTGTCATTTTATATGAAATGTTCATGACATATTGCTCGGATGCCATATGCAATCAGGAACAGGGAGATCTTAAAGAATTCCGCCTCAATATTCAAAGAGCGCGCGGATGTCTAAAAGAATTAATGGGCTCTCTGCATTTTGAATATGAGCCGGCGCCCACGCTGTTAAAGTTATATATTTATATCAGCCGTCTGCTGGTTCGTGCCGATTTGCACAATGAAACAGAACCTTTAAAGGAAAGCAATAAAATTATGCAAAAACTCCATGATGCGTTTGCCATTGCAAGTAAAGAGGATACATCCGGACCGGTCATGGGCAATACACAGACGGTATATGCGGGATTGACCTATGGAAAAAAAGATTTGAATGTCAGCCTTGAAAGTGACGCAAACCGAGGGTATTTTGCTTGATTTTTATCCTTTTTCTGATTTGTGTATTTTTGTTCGCTTATGCCGCTAAGAAAGACACGAAACCTCGTAAAAGCCGGCGGACAAAGATATATATTGGGAACACAAATCCGAAAAGGAAAGAATAGAAAAATCAGTGGTGTATTCATAAATTCAGACATAAAGAAAAAGAAACAGGCATATAGTGTATCAAATATTAAAGTAGGATACAGATATGGCTGTTTTTTTCGATTGGCTGACAAATACTTTGCAAATCAATAAAACCGAAGGATATAGCATGTTGGCATTGCTGGCGGTTTTAGTGCTGGTTTTGACAATCGGCGCGTTAAAACGAAAAGCCGGATTTTTAATTGGTTTTATCGTTCGCATGACTTGCGGTGTTGCCATGATTTTATTGGTAAATTCCATCTTGGCTTATTATCAGATTTCTACGCTGGTAGGGGTAAATGCAATCAGCCTTTTGACAAGCGCAATCCTAGGAATTCCGGGGGTTTGCGTGCTATATGCAATTTTATTATTGTGATTTTTTGTAAGACTTTCACAAAAAAAATAAAATTTGAAAAAAAGGGTTTACAAGATAAAAAACGTCTTATATAATTCAACTTACAATAAATCTATGAAACATTTCTAGTCCGTTTCGGACATGTTTCCCAGTTTATTATTTTATTAAAGATATATTAAAACTCGACGAATATCTTTGATAATCAAAAATTATTAATTCGATTATCTTTGATAGTCAAATATTTTTTAATTTGAATATCTTTGATAAATATTAATTTGAAGATTCTTGACAATTTGAAAAATCTATATTTAAAGGAGTTATAAATTGGTATATCAGTTATTATTTATCCGTATTAAAATAGTTGGATTATGTTATAAAAATAAATTTTGAACGTTTTGAGGAAAATATATGTTACAGACAGTATCTTTATACGCTGTTCTGGTAATTGCATTAATATTTGATTTCAGGAAATGCAGAATTCCCAATTGGTTGGTTTTAACCGGATATATTATGGGAGGGTTATCTGCTTATCTTGGTGACAGTCAGTGGTATTTTTATATTCTTGACAGCTTTTTTCTTTTATTAATTTTGTATCCGCTGTTTCTGGTTGGTGCGCTTGGCGGAGGAGATATCAAGCTGTTAACCTGTATCTCTGTGTATCTGGGATTTGAACAGGGACTGAATTTATCCGTTCTTGCAATTGCCATTGGTGCAGTTATTTCAATTCTGAAAATTGCGTTCCTGCTATATCAGAAAAAGGAATTTCAATTTTCACATCTTTACATTCATTTCTCGTTGCCGATTGTTCTGGCAACTCTGTTTATCAACTTTCACGGAGGATTTATCGTATGGCAAATATTTTAGCGGTTTTGGATCCGGACAAAAAATATGTCAGAAAATTGACTGCATTTATGGCAAAGCAAGATCATCTGCCTTTTGAAATCCAGGGTTTTGACAGCCGGGTAAGGCTTCATACCTATATGCAGGAACATAAGATTTCTATTCTGCTTTTGAGTGAGCAATGGAAGGAAGAAGACTTTTGTGGCATGGCAGATGTCATTGTTCTGCTGGTAGAAAAAAGATCGGATGAAAACTTAGAGGCAGTTAATACATCCTTTCCGGCAATCTGTAAATATCAGGCAGGAGATATGTTGTGTAAAAAGCTGTTGAATATCTGTGTTACGATGCCGCTTGATGAAATGGTATCCGTGGCACAAAACAAACAACAGACTTGTGAAATCATTGGGATTTACTCCCCGGTAAAAAGAAGCCTTCAGACTTCTTTTGCACTGATATACAGCCGTCTGCGTGCAAACAATAAAAAAACATTATATCTGAATTTTGAGGTTTTCTCCGGATTTCATGCGTGGTTTCGAAAAGAATACAGTACGGATTTGATGGACTTAATGTATTTTTTAAAGGATGATCCCGAACGATTTTTATTAAAGATGGCTGCCATGACGGAAGAATTCGGAAATGTAAAATACATACCGCCAGCCTATTCTTATGAGGACTTTATGCAGGTTTCGGCAAAGCAATGGGAAAAATTAATATTAACAATCGCGCAGAAAAGTGATTATGAAGTACTGGTTTTGGACTTGGACGACCAGATGCAGGGGCTGTTTAATATATTAAATCTCTGTACAAAGATTTATACCATGACAAAGCCGGATGGACTGGCAATGGCAAAAATTGATTCCTACGAAGAAATGCTGAAAATGAGTGGAAAGGAATCAGTATTGGAAAAGACGATTAAGTGCCGGTTGCCAGTTTTTAAGGAAATTCCGCAGGAAGTGAATGCTTTGTCATACAGTCAGCTTGCAGATTATATGAGAAATAAATTGGGAGAAGAATTTGATGAATAATAGGGTATAAGAGTTTCTGGTTAATAGGGAGAAGAAATTACTGGTTAATGGAGTATAAGAATTTGATGGTTAGGGGGGCAATGAAAATGAGAGATTTGAATCAAGAGATAAAGAAAATGAAAAACAGACTGAGAGATTTAAATCACGAAATGAAAAAAATAAAAAGAGAAATACGGAATTTAAACCATGAAATAAAGAAAAAAGAATATGGAATGAGGAATTTAGCGCGTGGAAAAAAATTATGAAGAAATTCGACGAGAATGTCGCAATCAGCTGTTAGAACAAATTGATTATACAAAAGATATGCAGGATGAAGAAATCCGTGATTTGATTGATGATTGTGTTTTGCGCGTGGGGAAGACACAGAAACTGTCGCTTCAGATAAAAAATCGTCTTCAAAGAGAGCTTTTTGCCACGATCCGACAACTGGATGTTTTGGAAGAATTTTTGTCAGATAATTCCGTTACGGAAATTATGGTCAATGGTCCCGACTGTATTTTTATAGAAAGAAACGGAATGCTTATAAAGGTTGATGTACATTTCGAATCACAGGAAAAGCTGACCGATGTCATCCAGCAGATTGTTGCCAAGGTGAATCGCGTAGTAAATGAAGCATCCCCGATTGTGGATGCAAGGTTAAGTGGAGGTGCCAGAGTTCATGTGGTAATGCCTCCGATAGCATTAAACGGGCCCATTTTAACCATCCGGCGATTTCCGGATCATCCCATTTGTGTAGAAGATTATTACCGTTTCGGATCTCTGAATGAAGAAGTCATGGAGTTTATAAAGAAACTGATAAAAGCCAAATACAATATTTTTATCTCCGGAGGGACCGGAAGCGGAAAAACTACTTTTCTAAATGTTTTATCGGGATTTATTCCGACAGATGAACGGATTGTGACAATTGAGGATAATGCGGAGTTACAAATCCGTAACATAGAAAATCTGGTTCGCTTGGAAACCAGAAATGCAAATATTGAAGGTTGTTTGCCGATTACCATTCGTGATCTGATAAAAGCTTCTTTACGTATGCGTCCGGACCGGATTATCGTAGGTGAAATCCGTGGGGCGGAGGCGATTGATTTGCTGATGGCCATGAATACCGGACATCTAGTCCGAGCATCTTACCAGAGGTCTTACCGATATTCACTTATGATTATAAGGAGCTTAACAAACACCGAGAAACAAGGGGTTCTTGCTTGTTTGTAAATAGCGAATATATTGAAGCAAGTGTGCTGACCTGCTTAAGAAAAACTATCTGATATTAGTATATATTCAGAATGAAAAAGTATCAATAACATTTCTATGGTATTCACCAGTAATATCCATAACAAATAAAATTGAATAGGAGTGATGACAATGAGAATACAAAAGTCCAGTATTATCCTTGATGATAACTACAGGAATGTATTAGTCAAGGATTTTGCCAAGAATTACACAGGAGTTGATAACCTACAATGTCCAGAGAAGATAGTGCAGGTAATGAATGATGTGTTTAACATTTGTAATCAGGCAGAAGAATATTTATATTTAATCTGTATGACCTGTAGATGTAAACCTATTAGCTTTTTTGAAGTATCACATGGCACTCATAACAGTTCATTAGCAGGTGGTAGGGAAATCCTTATACGAGCCTTGCTGTGTGGTGCTACGAATATAATACTCGTACATAATCATCCAAGTGGTGTAGCAGAGCCATCAAGAGAAGATGTACAGCTTACAAAGAAGATAAAGGATTTGTCAGACGTGGTTGGTATTACATTCAGCGACCATATTATCATTGGCAGAGAGGGGTATTATAGCTTCAATGAAAAAAATATAGGAGTGTAAGCATATGGAAAAGTCTGCACTTTATGGTAGAATAGAAATAAATATCTGAATTGGAGGTAATTTATGAAGAAATTATTTAAGATTATTATGGGGTTTATGTATGCGATAATAGGATTATTGATGATATCTACAATTGGAATACTCTGTTATTCTCAATTTGGAAACGGTTCTTCATCAACGAGCAATAAACCTCAGTATGAACTATCAAAAGAAGATGAAGTTATAGAAACGGATGATAAGCCCAATTCTGATAATGAAGATATTGTTATTAGTAGTGATGATTCTCAAGAAGAGGAGCTTATTACTTTGAATGAAAATCCAATAGATGAGGATATTGCATTAGAAAAGGTTATAGCTTTTTTGAATTATTTAGAACCAAGTGAAATTTTAGTAGAGGGACTTACACAAATCAAGGGTGAATATTACTATACTTTTTCCTTAAAAGAAGGAGAGGGAGATTTTTATGTAAGTCAAGATACTGGTGAATTATTTACTATACATGGAGATACAGGAGAGTTTGCATCATTAGAAAATTATGAAATGCCAGAATTATTTGAAACAAAAGATGAAGAAAAGAGAAAAGGTGAAAAATTTGCTATTATAAATAATTGCCTTGATTTGGAAAACTTTTATCATGGAATGTCTTTTAGAGATGCAATGAATGTTGTGTTAAAGAGAGCTGATATAAACGAGGATATTTTAGAGTATGATAAAGTGGTATATAATACAGTATCATATAACAGCGAGCTTGGTCATAGGGGGATATATAATAATTTAGAAATTGCATCTATAATGGGGGATTATTATTTTTCAGGAATACAATATCATCTGCAATTGAAGTTCGATAGACCAATCGGTGGTGATATAGAACAAACGAAACTTGAGAGAATGGATGCAAAATTAACAGAAGTGCGTTTTAGATTTTATTCAAACCTTGAAAGTGGTCAAAGACTTAAGGACGAATTAACTAGTTTTTTTGGTGTTGAACCAGAGACTACTTATTTAGAAGCAAATTCAAAATATCTTTATTTTTGGTATACTGAAAATGATGTAATAAAACTTGTTTATCAACAAGATGATGAAAATGAAGATATGTGGAGAGCTATATATTTATCAGTAAAGCATAAGAACAAATAATAGTATCAAAACTTTAAAGTATTGGCACTGCTTCGCCCCTGACGATAAATCAAGGGGTTCGGCGGTGTCATAACTTATATTCAAAAGTTCACTTAGAAGATGGTAGAAATACCGTCTTTTTTTATGCAAAAATTTACAATCGAAAGGAGATTCATATTATGATTTACGGTTACGCAAGAGTTAGCACAAGAGGTCAGGCAAAGGATGGTAATAGCTTAGAGGCACAGGAGAACGCCCTACGGTCAGCAGGAGCTACAGAAATATATGCCGATGCTTTTACTGGTACAAAGACACAACGCCCTGAACTTAATAAATTGATGGCTGTAATGCAGTCAGGTGACACTATAGTGGTTACAAAGCTAGATAGGATTGCTCGAAGTGCTACACAGGGCATAGAGCTTGTAGAAAAACTACTGGATAGAGGCATTAAGGTAAATGTGTTGAACATGGGGATGTTAGATGCAACCCCTACGGGAAAGCTCATTCGTAATATCATGCTGGCTTTCAGCGAATTTGAAAGAGACCTCATAATCGAAAGAACAAGTGAGGGTAAGACGATTGCTAAGATGAATCCTGATTTTCGAGAGGGTCGTCCTAAGAAGTTTTCTAATGCACAGATAAAACACGCATTGTCACTTTTGGAGAATTATTCATATAAAGAGGTGTCAGAAATGACAGGAATCAGCAAAAGCACTTTAATTAGAGCCAAAAATATGATATAATCTACTCTGTATACCTACTTAAAGGAGATGTTACTATGAGCGAAATACTGTACTCAATTATTACGGAATCTGAATACAAACTTACACAGTTTACACAGTCATCTATTGATGCGATTGAAGAACGTGTTAGTGTACAGAAAAATAAGCAGGGCAAGGATGTAATATATGTAAAGTGCCTTGTAAGAAAGAAGGATATTAAGCTGACCCCAGAGGAATTAGTAAGACAGCTTTATATTCATAAATTGATTACAGAATATGGATACCCTGTAGAGCGTATGGAGTTGGAAAGAGTTATAACATTCGGTAGAGAGAAGAAAAGAGCCGATATTGTTATCTTCTCTAAAACAAATCCTACTGCTGAAGAAATTATTGTAGAGCTGAAGAAACCTAAATTAAAAGATGGTAAGGAACAGCTTAAATCTTATTGTAATGCAACAGGGGCTATTATGGGTGTTTGGACGAATGGAGACCAAATATCTTATTATCATAGAAAAGACCCTAATTACTTTGAAGATATTCCGAACATTCCAAAGGAAACGCAGAAGCTTAAAGATATTCTAACAGAGCGTTGGACGATTGATGACCTTATCGCCAAAGATAAACTTGTAAGTGAAAAGAAATCACTTAAAGGTTTGATTGAAGAAATGGAAGATGAGGTACTTGCTAACGCAGGTGTGGATGTCTTTGAAGAAGTGTTCAAGCTGATATTTACCAAGTTATATGACGAAATGGAGAGTGGCAGAGATAAGACCCGTACATTAGAGTTTCGTAACTATGGTGATACAGACGAAGATTTAAAAATTTCTATTCAGGAGTTGTTTAATAGAGCGAAGAAAAAGTGGGCAGGTGTATTTAATGATGATGAAAAGATTACATTAACAGCTTCTCACCTTGCAGTATGTGTTGCAAGTTTACAGGATGTTAAGCTCTTTAATTCAAATCTTGATGTCGTGGATGATGCTTTTGAATATTTAATGAGTAAATCACAAAAAGGCGAAAAGGGTCAGTATTTCACACCTCGATACGTCATAGATATGTGTGTTAAAATGCTGAATCCGAAGAAGAATGAGAAGATGATTGATACCGCCGCTGGAAGTTGTGGATTTCCAGTACATACAATCTTCCATGTATGGAAAAGCATATTAGAAGAAAAGGGTATCGCACAAAGTCATCTGTTTACAACAGAGCAGAAGCCACCAGAGTGTGAAGATTATGTAAAAGAGAACGTGTTCGCTATTGATTTTGATATTAAGGCTGTTCGTGTAGCTAGAACGCTTAATTTGATTGCAGGTGACGGAAGAACTAACGTAATGCACCTAAATACTCTTGATTATGAGAGATGGGATGACCTCACAAAAGATGAGGACTGGGAAGATATTTATTATGATGGTTGGAAAGGTCTTAAAGCAATGCGTAAGACAAAGAACCAAAACAGGGATTTTGAGTTTGATGTACTTATGGCGAATCCACCATTTGCAGGAGATATTAAAGAAAGCAGAATTATTTCTAAATATGAGTTAGGTAAGAATGCAAAAGGCAAGTACCAGTCAAAAGTCGGCAGAGATATACTTTTTATAGAGCGTAATCTTTCATTCCTTAAAGACGGTGGACGAATGGCTATCGTATTACCACAGGGAAGATTTAATAATGCAAGTGACAAGTACATTCGTGATTACATTGCAGAGAGATGTAGAATATTAGCAGTTGTCGGTTTGCATGGTAATGTATTTAAACCACACACAGGTACTAAAACATCTGTATTGTTTGTTCAGAAGTGGCATGATGAATTGTGTCCTAAGAAAGAAGATTACCCTATTTTCTTTGCAACAATGAGAGAGCCAAGCAAGGATAATTCAGGCGAAAAAATTTATAGGGTAGATAGTGATGGTAAGCCTGTACTGGACGAACATCAGCACCTCATTGTAAAGCATGACTTATTTAACCATGACGGACTAACAGAAGATGGTATTGCCGAAGCCTTTATGGAATTTGCAAAGAGAGAGAACCTAAGTTTTTTCTAAGTAGCCCATCCACCTTTGATGAAGTTCATTATAATAAATTGATGGATGGGTTAGAGGCAATAGAAATCAATTTTAGCGTTTGTAAGAATATAATAGATTTTAGAATTGATGCAAGCACATATAAAAAGGATTATGTACGAACAGACAAAATCTTAAAGGCTATGAATCACGCTACTATTGAAGATAAAATGGTTTCAATACAGAACTTCGGAGCGTATTCGTTATGTAATTATATAACGTTCACAGAAGAAGGTATCCCATTTTTGATGACACAGAATGTCCGACATAATTATATTGATTGGAGCAATCTTCGTTATATTGATGATGAGAGCCATTTAATGCTTCATAAATCACATTGCAAACGAAATCAGGTTTTGGTAACAATGGCAGGTGAGTATTTAGGTAGAGTTGCTGTATATGATAAAGAATTTGTATGTAGTTCTAATCAAGCTATTGCCAAGATTACTTTAAAGAACGGGGTGTCACCGTATTGTGTGGCTACATTCCTTAATTCAAAATATGGACAAAATCAGATAAACCGTTTTAAGACTATTACTGGACAGCCCAATATCAATATGGCATTGATAAAATCATTATTAGTTCCAGAATTTTCAGAGGATTTGTCTCAAGTTATCGAAGATATAGTGGTTAAAGCAAATGAACGCTTCATAGAGTCAAGGCGAATGTATGAAGAAGCAGAGCAACTATTGATTCAAGAATTAGGGTTCGGTGATTATATTGAGCCTAAAGAGGTGTACTCCACGAAGTCTTTTTCAGAGAGTTTTGGCACATCTGGAAGATTGGATGCTGAATATTATCAAAAGAAGTATGATGATTACGAAGCATTGATTAAATCGTATGGTAAGTATACGACTATTGAAGATGAATTTGAGTTAGTAAAAGATAAGTGCTTGTTTGATAAAGATGTATATAATTATACTGAGATAGGAGACATTAGTGTAGGTAATGGAAAGTTTTCATACACAGCTATCGTAACAGATGAGTTGCCTGCAAATGCAAAAACACCAGTTAAAGTTGGAGATGTCCTAGTATCTAAGGTACGACCAAACAGAGGGGCAGTTTCGATTATTGATTCAGAAGTTGATAATCATATTGTTAGTGGAGCATTTACTGTATTAAGAGCAAAAGGTTCATACAATAAGGAGTTGTTATTTGTTTTACTTAGAACACATATATATAAAGATTGGCTTCTTAAATACAATGTTGGTACGTCCTATCCAACAATAAAGGATGAAGATGTAATGCAAGTTAAAATACCAATTTTACCAGAGGCTATGCAATTAAAGATTCTGAACTACGTTGAAAGTAGCAATAATTTAATTGATGAAGCACATGGATTACTTGCAAAAGCGACACAAATGGTAGAAATGGCAATAGAATATGGTGAGGCAGAAGCCTTAAAGTAAATGATAAAGTCCAAAGGTTAGAGAAATCTAATTTTTGGATTTTATTTTTGATGAAAAATACTTTGAATTTATGACTACAGATGGTCACGCTCCCTCGGTATATGTTATATAGAGAGGAGATGATAGACATGGTTCAAAGTAAAGAACTCATACTCCATGGTGCTACTTATATAATATTTTCGGACGGAACGGTTATCGGTCCAAGTGGTAAGGTGTTAAAACAGCGTAAGGATAAGGACGGTTATTTGTACTTCTTATGTGGTGCAGGTAGTAAGAAGCACTTCTTTACACACAGAGCAGTTGCGTTATGTTTTGTACCGAATCCTGACCCTGCAACAAAGACAGAGGTAGACCACAAGAACAATGATAGAGCGAATCCGTCAGCCGACAATCTACAATGGGTTACTCATGCAGAGAATGTCAAGAAAGCAGCCGAAAACGGTTCGTACTCTGGTGAACGTAATTCTCATGCTATCCTCAATCGCTATGAGGCTATATTCATTAAAGAAGCCTGTAGACAAAAGTTATCACGAAAGATATTGTCACAGGTGTTCGGTGTAACAGGATATGCAATATCAGACCTTGCCAGAGGGAAGACGTGGAAGCTGTTGGCGTAATCATAAGCAGTCAGAGACTATCAATCTCTGGCTGTTTTTGTATGCAGGAACGCCGTATATATGTAAAAACTTATATATATAATTTTTAAAACGCAGTATAGGGTAAAAAATATAGAAATTTTTAGAAGTACCCTACCCCTTTTATATAGAGAAGGAAGTCTAGTTCGATACCCCACCCCCTTGTAGAAACAATAATAGCCAGAGCCACGGTTGTACCATGACTTTGGCTACTGGGTTTTGTGAGTTTTAATTTTAGTAAACTCTATGATTTCTCTCTTGTCTGATTCTGATAATTTATTGAAGTAGTAGAGCAGTTCTTTCTCGATATTGCTGAAATGTTGAAATTTCTTTTGAATTGCAGGATTACCAAAGTATTCCAAGAAACCTGCCAAATCCTCACTTGATTTCGTTGGTGCAGGTGCATCATAAAAGATATTCCTGTCGATATCCATTGTCAGTTGCATTAAATCTTCTACGGATATGTTATAAAGACCTGCTAATACAAACAACACCTCAGAATTAGGAGTACGTTTGCCTGTTTCGTAATGTGAATAGGTCTGCCTTGCCACGCCAAGAACAGATGCTACATAGTCCTGCGTATAGCTGTGTATCTTGCGAAGCTCCTTTAATTTAGTTGAAAGCAGTTGATTATTCATAAAAATGCCACCTTTCATTGTAGATAGTATAGTAATTTTGAACAATAAAAATGTAACATAATGTAGCATTTTGGGTGTGGATATGGTAGAATGGGTGTAGCGTTACAAGATGAAATGATACAGAATGGAGCGATTGTAAACAAAACATTTATACTAGGAAGGAGAGATGAAAATTGATTCCATTTGATACTAGATATACGCCTGATTTAATATTTGCAACAAGAAGTAGGTTATCAGAAAAATTTCCTCATGACACAGGGCAGGGAGTACTTAATCTGATGTACCCTGAAAGAGCTTTTTCTGAATATGCAAATTTGGCTCATTGTGCTGTGATTGTAGATGATTATTTAATTCAGTTTAGTGAACGAGGGAACATGTACGTTTTGGATATTCCAACAAACAAAGTATCGACCTACCAAATAGTAGAGAGTGATATATCAATGGAGTTGTCAGATTGGTTAAAGAATACCGCAAGTACTGCTGTAAAGATGATGAAAGCTATAGAAAAAGATAGCGAAGCACAGTACTTTCTACAACTATATGGTGCTACGCTTTTTTATCATACGATGCCTGCTCCAGAGCGACAAAGAAATTATAATCAGGCTATGACTGCTCTTAGACAAGCATTTGGACTTGATGGTAACAGTCAATATTTAAGAATCAGCAACGGACATTGGTTTTATGGCAATGAACAGAAAACATGGGGGAATATAGCATTAAACATCTTCCGTGTGTATATACCGACCAGATAGAGCACACTGCACGGCGTTTTAGTGCATGGCTTCCGCCGATACAGTGCACGCTTTCCGGTCATCAGAGCATGATGCTTATTTAGGTATTGATATTCCGGCTTCTGTTAACTGAGCCTCAAG
>JAFOEY010000045.1 GCA_017387565.1 Lachnospiraceae bacterium
CGAAAAAGGAAATATAGATCCTGCAGAGCTGGATTACTTAATGCCATGGTCAGAAAGTCTTCCGGAAGAATGCAGGAAACCACGCCGCTCATAAACCAGCGGCGTATATTTTAGCGTCAGGCGTATGGTTTGACGGTTACGCCTCCATACTCTCTCTTATAGACTAATTTCGATTCTGTCCTGGATTCATAAAAACCCCATGCTTTATACATAGGGTTTTTAATATCTTTTACTTCTTAATCAACTTACTACCTCCATGATACAGGCAATTAATTCCAACTGTTATTGTGGAGTTAGTATTATTGGGTAATACAATATTTACAGTGCTTCCACTTAAAGAATATGTTAAATTGTCTGTTGAGTTCCCCCAATTAATGGTTCCTGTACCATCTCCATTAAAAGTGAATTCTGCAACGTCATATCCTGTGGGATCATACCACGTTCCTATAAGATCGATATCCGTAATTGTCTGATTACTACTTTCTGATGTTTGTTCAATTTCTGTCTCAGTTTTATCGTATTCCTCTACTTTCGGTGCTCCTGAATCAACAAGTTTTTGTTGTTGCTCTTCTGCAGCATCATAAAATGCATACAACGGCGACATTTGCTCAATTGGAACCTTAAAGCAAACTTCTATATGGTCAAGATATCTATAATTACCATTATCATCTACCCAATATGGAACCGTCGCATTTTCCGGCTCTGTTTCTGCTTTAGCACATCGATTTCCATTTAGCTCAACCTCTGCAACATAAAGTTCCAGTGTGCTTCCATCAATCACTAATGAGAGCTTATTCGGCATCTTATCTGTTATATCTACATTCTTTAGTTTTGCTCTCGAAGGATCTGACTTTTCATCTGCACTTTTTTGAGCTAACTCCATAAATGTATCATCAATAACGTCTCTGTATGATTCGATAGACGTCGAATAGAGATTGCGGAATATTGCATCGGTTTGTTCAGCAATTTCACCTGAAAAATAAAGCTCATATTTGCCCTTACCACGCACAGTTTCATGAATGCCGCAGTTTTTTCCATCATTACCTATAAGATTGCTTGAAAAATAATCATAGCCATCTTTGGTATATTCGAAAAATAATTCCTCAGTCGATTCATCGGAATTATAGGTTATATCTAATATGATGCGTTGAAGCTCATCACTGGAATATTGTTTCTGTACCGTGGCAGTTTCTTCTTCCATTGCATCTTCTGATACAGACTTTTCAAATGAATCATTGGTAACAATAGTATTACTTCCCGCTTCTATCACATCTTCTTCATTACCATTGCTAATCCATACCTTGCCTTCATATACAGTAAGAATAGTTTCTCCTGTCACATTATCATAAACCACTTCAAAGGTAGTTCCTCTTACAGATAAAGTTGCATTTGGCGTGCTTACCTCAAATGTGGAATTATCTGATAGTTTATTATCAATTGTAATTAGTGCTTGACCATATTCTAAATCTACAGTTACCCGACCCTTATCTTCAGTGCCCGTTGCATTAACTGTAAACTTTGTATTAGCTCCTGCATACAGATGCTTATCTTCATCAACCAAAAGTAATGCATCCGACTCATCCCCTGTTGTCACTCCATCATTCGGTATAAGATTGATTCCCTCAAACAATTCTGCTTCTCCTTCGCGGAGTAACTCCACGTCACCATCATAGGTTTCGACCTTAACCATGCGATACTTTTCTTTTCCACACGCCATAAGTGAAGTGGCAAGAATCAGTGCCAGAATAACGATTTTTAATTTTCTCATATGTACTTTGTATGATTAGTTAGAAACTGTTAATCACACATTCCTTTCATTTTATATTATTTATGCCTTCTCTTCAGATGGCGAAATACTACTGAATTATCTGTTTTATTATACATCACTTTTATACTTGAAAAAACTATGCAAGTCTGATGAGCGGTCGCTTCCTATCGTAACAAATCCAGCAACGTATATTCGCCTTTTTGAACTTTTGACATTTCATGGTACTTTTTTATAGCCGACACAAGAACCATCGGATCACTAAAGTAACTTTTCACAAAGTCATAGGACTTTACCTCAGTCATCTTTAAATCTTCTTTGCAAAAACTGCTGGGTTTCTTCCCGGATTTCTTGAATTCTTTATACTTATTCTCATTAAAGATGATTAGCATCTCTATTTCCGGCGCTGTAATCACATTAATCACATCTACCTTGTCCGCATACGCCTTACTTAGCTTAAAGTTCTCACGTCTTGAGTCAAGAATTCGAATAACAGAAATCTTATCCATAAATCCTTTTCTCAAGTATTTTTCTTCAAACTTCTTGCCTTCCCTGCAACGAATCACTTCTTCCTCAATCATCTCTTCACGGGAAAAAATCAGAAGCCCATAATCCAGAAGTATATCCATGATAGCATTTTCAGCTGCACCCTCGCAGATACATGCCTTATATTTTGCTAATTCCATAGGCACCTCCTATGCAAGGGAGGCGGCGATACTCTTCTTTAGTTGCATATATGCCTCATATGTCGGAGTCGTACCTTCAAGAAAACCGCTTTGGTATGCATCACTCTTCTTGATATCATTTCTTTTTAGTATATTAGATAGATTTTCTACTGTGATACCATTGCAATTTCTGGTAATGAATATACTATCATTGCGATCATATTCATCAAGCAATTCCGGATAATGTGTAGAGAAGATAAGTGTACCACCATTCTTATTCAGCTTGCTGTCCATGAAGAAACGCATCAGTGTTGTAACGATTTCTTTATTGAAATGGTTTTCAACTTCATCCACAACAATATAACCACCATTCTGCAATACATCTTGTGCTAAAGTAAATGTAATCATTCCTTTTACCGTACCTGAAGAAAGATAGTTATTCAATTCCGCCGGATTATTAAGAAGAATTTCTTCTTTCCCTTTGAATTTCAGATAGATTAATGTCTTTTTATCCTTTTCATCAAAATGTAGTCTCTCGATTGTTGGATCCAGAAATGTAATAACCTCTGCAGGTATATCTTCTGAGAATGGAAGAACATTTTCATTCGTATATTTCAAGAGATTTACAATACGCACGTGTTCCTTCGTCTTTTTATTTCTGGCAATCATGATGCTTACATCATCAGATAAAAATTCCTCCTGACTGCTCCTGATTATTGCTGGCTCTTTTCCCTCAAAATCAAGCATTGCCTTGCGGGTAATCACTTCATCTACATTCTTTTTCCATAAAAACTCTGAGACAATACTGTAATTTGTCCCTTCTGACTTACTCTTCCTGGATGCAATAATTGTTTCCAAGCGACAAATTTCATTTGTCTTTCTGGAAAAGAAATACATATTTAATTTGACCTCTTTTGCATCTCCCAATATATCTCTGGTCTCAATATGGTTAATCGGCTCATTATTGATTATTTCTAAAGCAAGCAGAATAACCTTTAAAACCGAGGTTTTTCCGGATGCATTGATACCTATAAATCCAGTTGCAGAATTCAAATAAATATTTGAAAATAATGGATACAGAATATTCTTTTGTTCTTCTGCGACTCTCTGTTGCGCATAAAAAATCAAATCCAGCTTTTCCTTAAATAGTGGTAATCCTTCCGCTGTAATACGAAGAAGTTTCATGAGCGCCTCCATTTTATAAACGTTTTTGATGTTTTTATTTTTTATTTATTAGTAGTATAACACCATATATATGATTTATCAACGAATTTTCCGTTTTTATTTTTCGTTTTCATATTTTGCACCATTATATAATTATGTGGAATATCAATTTATTCCTCCGCAAAATAAAAAAGAAAGCCAGACGCATCCGACTCTCTTAGGCATAGTCCGCAGACGTCCGCCGCAATTCCACATTGTATTATGCCATAGCATATTCTTTTATGCAATAGACATTCCTGAATGCCTCAAATCACTATTTTCAGGCATATTTCATATGCTTGGGCCACTGTCCCCAACTGTCCCCAACTTTTTACAAAATAAAAAATCCCGGAACGCCCATTTTACAAGGGTTTCCGGGAAATAAAAAAGAGCGCGAGACGGGGATCGAAGCAGATGGGCTCACGCGAGCCCAGTAAAATCAAGGTTTTCAAGGAAAGGAGAGCACACTGTCGTCAAAGTGTCGTCAACTTTCTTTCAGATTTGATTTGGTAAAAAATTTATGATTTTGCGAGACGGGGTTTTCCCCGCCAACGCAATTAATGCCTTAAACACATTGAAAATAAATATATGTATATGTTATATTAATAAATGAAGAGCACCCATTCCAAAGTGGATGCTCCCGACAATGAACTATTTGCTTCTTACAAAGCCAGCCTCGCCCGTGGACCAGACAGGTGAGGCATTTTTACTTGTTAATTCCATTGTTCCAGGATATATCCGGTTTAAAACCACACGATCACGAATTCGTTAGGACAATAAAAATGATACAATCTTAACGATTGTACAATTAGGGGTGTTCAAAGGGGTGTTCAAATGAACACCCCTACTAAACGCATTATTTCCTATTAAATTCAGTACCCATAACAAAGGTCCAAACTGAAATTTGTTTGTACAATGTTCAAGATATAACTGTTATTATGTCTTGATTAGAGTACAAACTCATATAAGAGGAACTTCCTCGGTACTCCAATATCAACATATGTGATTTCAACTTTATCCACATACTTAAATCCAAACGACATATACATTTTCTGTGGAATATCATTTCCCTCTATGCAATCAAGACGAATTGATTTAAGGTTTCTTTCCCTTGCTGTGTCTATTGCGTGTTGAACTAACTGCTTCGAGTATCCATGACCTCCATATTCCGGAAGGACACGCAAGGCATGAAGAACTACTGTCTCGTTATCATTTGCATCAATAAGCCATTTAACTGCGTGATACGCCTCATCACGATCATGATTCATAATATACGCCGCAACAATTCGACCATCTTCAATACCGATAAACTGATTTCTCTCTTTGATTGCATCTTTGATCATTTCCTCTGGAGGGAAACCACCTTTATCTCCCTCCGGCAGAAAATCTTTTCCGCTCAAAACTTTACACATACCGTCATAAAACTGTCGCAATTCTATAAAATTTTTCTCTTCTGCATATCTGATAATCATAGAAATCTATCCCTCCAACTTCCGATTTGAGCAAAAAGCCCAAGGGACATTAATGCCCCTTATGCTTTTCTCTCTTCTTTTGCTGTTTCAGTTCAAACATTCGCAGTTTTTCAGCTTCTTTTTTCTCTTGGCTTCTTACCTTGCGCTCTTGCTTGTTCTGTTCCTGTTGTAATTTCAAGGCTTGTTGCGATTTTGTACCAATGCCTATTTCCTGCATCTGCTTTTTCGCTTCACGCTGCATCCTTTTCGGATTTCTTTTTATATCCTTTACAACAGTATCAACAGCCGGACTGAATTTCAAACTGAAATAGTATTTTTGAACATATTCCTGCACTTCGTATTCTTTTGGCTCTGCACCAAAAGTCACTTTTGCCACAGATAATTTACCATCTTCGATACGTTCAAATATTCCTATCCAAAATGGTTCTTCAAAATACACTGTCAGCTTTCCACTTACTTTGTCCATAAGAATCCCTCCTAAATAATAGTTGAACAAAGAATGGACAACCCGGAGGGGCAGGTTACTTACCCTATTAGAAATAGGACGGCTGGGCTACCTACCAGCTCTAGTACATTTTTAGGTGTACATTGCGTTTTTATCTTTGTATTTATAATCAAGCCATATGGCACGATTAACTTAATTAGACAAATTCAAATTTTAGCGAGCATTTACTTTCGCTCATACAATAAAGTATTATATCAAAATAGCCGTTATTTTTCTACCACGAACAAATGGCACCCAAGCATTTCTGCCGAGTGCCATCAAATCCTTTTTCTATACTCTTACTTCAAATCCGTTCTTGAATATAAACCTTATATCATCTTTTGCTTTCACTATCGCTTCCTGTACAAGGCTGCCCCAAATCCCGACATCGAACTCGTAGGTTACGCCATTCTGCTTTTCCAAGGTGCGAGTGAACCCTTTGAACAATCTCTCTTTTCCTTCTTTTACTTTCAATCTGTTCTGCAATGACACTCATTCATAAAAGAAATACATCTTCTATACACCTATCGTATTTACGCATCCTTTCCCACCGTGTTAGAATGATAGCATCAAAAATTTTCACTTGGTAATCCATCAAACATAATCTCACAAATTCTCATGATACCATCATTTCACTTACCCATACCCGGGTGTAAAATTGTATTGTGAGTTTTCCATGTAGGATGCAACAGGGGTAGAACAACTTCGGAATTGCTGTCATACCTGAAGCATGTTAATGTAATAGTATGGCTATCCGGCAATCAACTTTATATAAAAAGACAAAACCTAAGCATATATTCTTTTTGAGCATATGCTTTTTTGTTGTCTTTTTTATGATAAATTTTCGTATGTTTTTTACAGTAATTTTTCATTATTGGGTAGTCGCAAGCATAGCATTGGGGGGCCCACAAATGCGAAAGTGCAGACCTTCGGTCTTGCACACCCTTGGGGCATCCCCCAAACCCCTTTACCAAACCCAACAGCCGACAGTGAGGAGGTGATGACAATGTCGAAGTACGAAGCAAACAGAAAAAGAAACATTGAAAAGCGTGTAAGGTTTACCCAAGCCGAGTGGACTATGGTACAAGCCCGAATGAAAAGATGCGGATATAACTCCTTTAATGAGTACTGTTGCAGGATGTTAATTGATGGATGCATCCTGGTTATTGACGACCGTGTCAATCACGCTTAAATTTTGTACATTTTTCACGCCGAAAAAATGTACAGGTACTACTGATGTTTCTTTGCGAGTAAATCACCTCTTTCCTTTAAACGATAACTTTCACCAACTATTTTTA
>JAFOEY010000064.1 GCA_017387565.1 Lachnospiraceae bacterium
AGGAAAGGAACTAATGTAACATGAATAAACAGACTGTTTTCCCTGCCGACCTCTATGGAAATCTGACGGATTGCTTCAAGAAACGGCTGCGATTCAATATCGCCGATAGTTCCACCGATTTCTGTAATTACCACATCTGCATCTGTCTTCTTACCGACACTGTAAACAAATTCTTTAATTTCGTTTGTAATATGAGGGATTACCTGAACTGTTGAGCCTAAGTATTCGCCGCGGCGTTCTTTATTGAGTACATTCCAGTAAACCTTTCCTGTGGTAAGATTGGAATATTTGTTGAGGTTTTCATCAATAAATCTTTCATAATGTCCAAGGTCAAGGTCGGTTTCTGCACCATCTTCGGTTACATATACTTCGCCATGCTGATACGGACTCATTGTGCCGGGATCAACATTTATATACGGATCAAGCTTCTGTGCCGCAACCTTGAGTCCTCTTGCTTTCAAAAGTCTTCCCAGCGATGCAGCGGTAATACCTTTACCAAGCCCAGAAACAACACCTCCGGTTACAAATATATATTTTGTCATAGGTAATCCTCTCCTTTTCAAGCAAAATTTACTCAACTGTTACTGACTTTGCAAGGTTCTTAGGTTTATCAATATCACAGTTGTTTTCTTTAGCAACATAATATGCCAATAGTTGCAACGGAACAATTTCTACCGGTGCACCTAGTAAAACATTAACCTTTGGTATCATAATCATATCATCCGCAAGAGATGCCATTTTTGTGTTTTCCTTAAAGGTAACAGCCAAAACTTCCGCACCTCTCGCTTTAACTTCGACAATATTATTCATTGTCTTTTCTGTCATTTTTTCGTTACAGCAAAGAGCAATTACCGGGCAGTGTTCTTCTATCAATGCAATAGTTCCGTGTTTCAATTCTCCTGCAGCATAACTTTCTGCATGGATATATGAGATTTCTTTCATCTTCAGTGCTGCTTCTAATGCTACTGCATAATCCGTGTTGCGCCCGATAAAAAACATCGAATCAGAACTATGATATTTCTTTGCAAGTTCAGGTATTGACGGATTCATATCCAAAACCTGCTGGATTAGCTTTGGAAGCGATTTCAGTTCCTCAATCAATTCTTTATACTCGGATGCTGAAATTTTTTCAAGCTTCTTTGCAGCATATATTGCAAACAGATACATAACAATAAGTTGAGTTGTATAGCCCTTTGTTGTTGCAACGGCAATCTCAGGACCTGCCCATGTATAGAGGGTGTAATCTGCCAGCTTTGCTATTGTACTTCCGACAACATTTACAATAGCAAGAGTTTTAGCACCTAAACTTTGACATTCCTTCATAGCTGCTATCGTGTCAGCAGTCTCACCGGATTGTGATAATACAATGAGAAGTGTGTGTTCATCAATAAGAGGCTCGTTGTATCTTAATTCACTCGCAAGCTCTACCTGCACCGGAATTTTACATAGTTTTTCTATTGTGTTTTTTCCCGAACAGCCTGCATAATATGCCGAACCGCAAGCTGTAATAACAATTTTGTTGATACTTTTTAAATAATCATCAGACAAATCCAAATCATCAAGATGTACTTCGCCGTTTTGCAATCTAGGAGACATTGTTGCTTCTATAGCCCTTGGCTGCTCCATTATTTCCTTGAGCATAAAGTGTTCATATCCGCCACGCTCTGCAGCCTGAATATCCCATGTGATTCTGTTTGTGCGCTTTTCTATTGGCTTTCCTGCACAATCGTATATTTGAATATTATCAGCTGTTATTTCTGCAAATTCTCCGTCTTCAAGATAGATAATATTTTTTGTATATGCAACCAGTGCAGTTACATCAGATGCAAAATAATTACTTCCGATTCCAACACCAAGGATTAACGGACTTGCCTCTCTCACAACAAAGATTCTTTCCGGTTCATCTGCACATACAATTCCCAAAGCATATGAGCCTTGTAACCTCTCCGATGCTTTCATCACAGCCAATTTAAAATCTCCGGTATAGTACATTTCGATGAGATGTACAACAACCTCTGTATCAGTCTGACTTTCAAAATGATATCCGTTATCAATCAGTTCCTCACGAAGCTCCATATAATTCTCTATTATCCCATTATGCACTACTGCAAATTTTCCGTCATTACTCGTATGAGGGTGTGCATTTGTATCTGTAGGTGCTCCGTGTGTTACCCAGCGCGTATGTCCGATTCCCAGATTTCCGGGCAGTAACTGTCCGTCATTGGTTTTCTCACATAAATTTGAGATTCTTCCGGTAACTTTGCTTATTGAAATATTGTTATCATTCACAACAGCAATTCCTGCCGAATCGTAGCCACGATACTCAAGTTTTTTTAAGCCATTCAGCAAAATCGGTGCCGCATCCTGCGTTCCGGTATATCCAACAATTCCACACATATTTTGTCCTCCTTTATTCCCATTCCACCGTTGCCGGCGGTTTAGAAGTTATATCATAAACAACTCTTGTAATTCCGCTTACCTCGTTTGTAATTCTGCTTGATGCTTTTTCTAAAAC
>JAFOEY010000046.1 GCA_017387565.1 Lachnospiraceae bacterium
AAAAATAAATAAACAAATAAAAATGAATAAACAAATGAAAATGAATAAACAAATGAAAATCAAAATGAAGATATGGTAATAAAAATTAAAACGAAAAATCAAAAAATAAAAATGTAAGATAAACTGGAATACTTCATCCTTAGACAAAATGGGATAATCATTCAGAAATAAACGAAAGCCTAAGCGAATAAGATACAAAAGATGGGGGTAGAGTGTATGCTGAAAAAAATAAAAAACCTATATGAGACGCTAAAAGAAAATGTTTTTCTAAAATATCCGGTAACGATTTGTGTGATTTGGGTGGCTTCGCTGATTACAGCGATTGCCGTCGATTTTCCGTATGATTCGGAATATTACGAATTTATTCAAAAGTTGACCGCTTTTTTCTGGATTTTTGCTGCGGGAAATTTATTTGTAGAAGAATTGTTCGAAAAACATAAAAAAATAGTCCGTATCATTGGATTTTTAGTTTCAGCAGCAATCTCTGCATTTTTCATACTAATTGCATCTATCGAGCAGGATTACATATTTGGAATAGAAACAGAGGATATTCAGGCTTTTGTTGCAAAAGTATTGATTTGTTATCTGTCATGGATAGCTATGCTTTGTGTTTTCAAGATGTACAAAAAAAGTGAAGTCAGCTTTGAAAAATACTGCCTGAGTGTTTTCGGCTCAGCTATGCGCACATCCATTGTATATGGGATTTTTGCTTTGGGAATTGCGATTATCATTCTGATATTTGATATTCTGATTTGTGATACGGATGATATCATTGTTAGAATTGAAACATTCCTTGCCTGTGGGCTGTATATTCCAGGCATGATTTTAGCATTTTCCAAAGTTCAGGAAGAGATCGGAAAGTTTCTGCGGGTGGTCGTGAAATATGTTTTGTTGATTTTGGAAATGGCAGCATTTGTCATTATCTATCTTTATATTGCAAAATTAGTTATTTCATGGGAACTACCTTCCAATGAAGTATTTCCTATTTTGAGTTGGTTATTTGTATGTGGGCTGCCAATCTGGACAATGGCTATGTATTTTAAAGAAGATAAACTGGGAAAGATTGCGGCTTTTCTGCCTTATATTTTCATACCATTCATCATATTACAGGCTATTTGTATCGGATTAAGAATTCAGGAATATGGATTAACAGATTCCCGCTATATTTGTTGTTACCTGATTTTAGCGGAAATCATTTATTTGATTTTATTTTCTGTCAAGGGTAGAAAACGATTGCCTACTATTTTTATTATTACCGCAGTCCTTGTTACCATGTTTTATCTGGCACCAGTCATAAACTCTGACACAATGGTATACTTATCTCAAAAAACACGATTTGAAAATCTGATGCAAAAAGCAGAAAGCGGAAACGAATTGGCGGATAAAGAAATACAAATGTTTTTGGGAGCTTATCAGGAATTAAAATATCTTCCAAAGGGAGAAGAATATGTCGAAGGGCTTTCTGCATCCTGTGTGAAAATGATTGATGAATACAAGGAAAATTATACATATGATTACAGGGATTATCATGACTATACCTATGTGTCTATGCGGTGGTCTACACAAAAATATGGATTAGATGTTTCGGATTATGAGATGGTGTATAACATCAATTTATGCGAAGATACCAATAATTATAATGATTCGGTCGACTTAAAAAAAATCCGCTTTGAAATTGAAGGAGAAGAAAAAATAATTGATTTGAGTAATTTTGCCCAAACAGCTCGAAACTATTATGAAGGCGAGGACGATGGTGATGACTGGGCAGATTGGTTATATCAAAATGGACGTATCAGACTATCCGACGAATCGGAAATAGTAATTTATGATTTAAATGAACACTTTCGGGATGATACCTGCATCTATTTCCGTGCAGAAGCATATTATCTGAAATAAGTTTTGCAAAAAATTTGCTTCCGAACGATACAAGTTATTTGAATAAATGATAATTAAAATAACTTAATTGTAATGGAATAACAGAAAACGGTAATGGAATAATAACTGAATTATTATTGATTTTTATTCGAATTCTGACTAAAAAAACGCGGATTGCCCATACTACTTATTAAAAAATATGAGTTTATAGAAAAATCGAATTGAAAATAAGAGAGCTCAGAATAAGAGATTTCAGAAAGAGAATCCAGAAAAAGAGATTAAGTTTTCAGCTCAGAAAAAAATTCGATGAGTAATACTTCATAAAAGTAAAAGGGGTAAAAAGATGGAAGAAAAAGCAATAAAGAAACTAACTTACGGAGTATTTTTGTTATCAACAAAACTTGGACATGAAATGGATGGCTGCGTTGTTGATACCTGTATTCAGATTGCTAAAGAGCCGGAAAGAGTAGCCGTTGCAATTGAAAACCGACATTACACCTGCGAATTGCTGAATCATGCCCAAGAGTTTTGCATCAGTATTATGGATGAAACCTGTTCCTTGGAGACCATTGCCCTGTTTGGTTATCAAACGGGAAGAGAGACCAATAAATTCGGGAAGATAGCATATGAAACAGATGCCAAAGGCGTACCGTATCTGACGCATGAAACATGTGGCATGCTAAGCTGTCGCATTGTGGATAAAAAGGATCTCGGAAGTCATACCCTTTTTATCGGAGAAGTTGTGGAAGACAGGGTGCTTAGCCATAATCTGCCGCTAACTTATGGAGAATATCAAAGGCGATTAGGGAAATAGTGATGTAATATCTTTTTCCCCCTCCCCTTTTTCGGATTTGTGTGATACGAAACTCGTAAAAGCCGGCGATAAAGATATATAATGGAAACACAAATCAGAAAGGGATTCTCTTTTTTACCACAACGGAATATTGCCGAATTATTTTGTTATTAGATGCTGCCATTTTAAAGTCTTTTTGCAAGGAATATTAAAATCGGCAGCTTTTTTGATTTTACACCATTTACATATAAAATTTACAACTGTCTTGTCAGGTGTAAAGAATGGTGCTATACTGTGCGTGACGCAAAAACAGTTGCGTTTGTAACCAAAGATGGAAGAACGGAGATTATGATGAAAGAAAGAATTGAGCAGTTAAAAAAAGAAAAAAATGCTGTTATTCTGGCTCATTACTATGTTGATGAGGATGTGCAGCAAGTGGCTGATTACATAGGTGACTCGTACTATTTAAGTAAGGTTGCCACGAAAGTTTCGGCAGATCGCATCGTTTTTGCAGGCGTAGAATTTATGGGTGAAA
The DNA here is from genome assembly GCA_017387565.1 of Lachnospiraceae bacterium. GTDB lineage: Bacteria > Bacillota > Clostridia > Lachnospirales > Lachnospiraceae > UBA2882. The sequence continues at coordinate 3,204 of JAFOEY010000046.1, forward strand.
GTGCAAAGCTTTTAAACAAAGAAAAACGTGTGTTTATGCCGGATGCAACTGCGGACTGTCCGATGGCGCACATGGCGAGCGCAGAAGAGATACAATTGATAAAAGAAAAATATGAGGATGTTGCGGTAGTCTGCTATATCAATTCTACCGTTGAATTAAAGGCACTTGCAGATGTCTGTGTCACTAGTGCCAATGCAGTAAAGATTGTTAAAAATCTTCCCAACAAAAATATCTTTTTTATACCGGATCGCAATCTGGGAACCTTTGTACAGGATCAGGTACCTGAGAAAAATATCATTTTAAATCAGGGTCATTGTCCAAGACATACCATTATTTCCAAAGCTGATATGCTGGCAGCAAAAGAAGCACACCCTGAGGCAAAGGTTGCGGTGCATCCGGAATGTACCAAGGACGTGACAGAGTTAGCCGATTATGTGGGAAGTACTTCTGCAATTATTGATTATGTTGTAAATACAGATGCACAAGAGTTTATTATCGGAACGGTTGACGGTGTATTTTATAAAATCCACGAGCAAGCACCGGACAAAAAACTGTATCGCGTCAGAGCTGTTCAGGAATGTACCAATATGAAAAAAGTAACATTGGAAAAAATAATCGATGTACTGGAAAATGAAACCAATGAAGTCTTTTTGGATGAGACGATTGCAAAAGCGGCCATAAAGCCCTTAGAAAAAATGTTGGAGTTAGCACAATGAAAAAACAGACAGATGTACTTATTGCAGGAAGCGGATGTGCGGGACTATATTGTGCACTCAATCTTTCCGAAGATACAAAAATAACTATTATTACCAAGGCTACGATTGAGGAAAGTGATTCTTTTCTGGCTCAGGGCGGAATGTGTATGCTGAAAAATGATGAGGATTATGACAGTTATTTTGAGGATACGATGAGAGCCGGTCATTATGAAAACGATAAGACTTCCGTAGACATTATGATAAGATCGTCACAGGATGTGGTAAAGGATCTTGTAAGCATAGGTGTCGATTTTGAAAGAGAAGCAGATGGGAGCTTTTGTTTTACCAGAGAAGGAGCTCATTCGGACAAGCGCATCCTGTATCATAAAGATATAACGGGAAAAGAAATCACCAGTAAGCTGTTAGCACGGGCTAAGCAAAAAAAGAATATTGAAATCATTGAACATGCGATGCTTTTAGACATTTTGGAAAAAGATGGCAGATGCATTGGGGGTATCATAAGAGAAAACGGACAACTAAAGGTAGTTGAAAGTAAAATTCTCGTATTGGCAACCGGTGGTGTTGGAGGACTGTACAGACACTCAACCAATTTCCGCCAATTGACCGGTGATGCATTGGCGATAGCATTAAAGCATAATGTTTCAACAAAAGATATCAATTACATACAAATTCATCCGACAACACTCTGGTCGGAAAATGACCGGAAACGGAGCTTTTTGATTTCCGAATCTGTCAGAGGCGAAGGCGCAAAGTTATATGATAAAAACGGCAATCGTTTCGTAGATGAATTACTGCCCAGGGATTTACTGACGAATGAAATTAAAAAACAGATGGAGAAAGACCAGACGGAATATGTATGGGAGGATTTACGTCCTATACCCATCGAAGAATTACAGGCTCATTTCCCCAATATCGTAAAACGTTGCATGGAAGAAGGTTATGATGTCACCAAGGAATGCATTCCGGTCGTTCCGGCACAGCATTACTATATGGGAGGCATCCGGGTTGACCACGAGAGTAAGACCAGTATGGATTGCCTTTATGCCGTGGGCGAGACAGCCTGCAACGGGGTTCATGGAAAAAACCGACTTGCCAGCAATTCCCTTTTGGAAAGTCTGGTTTTTGCCAAAAGGGCAGCAAAGCAAATCAATGAGTTAGCGATTGATAACTGGAAGCTGCAAGATGCCGGAGAAGTATCCTTAGAAGAATACCGGGATGAAAAAGCCTTAGAGCTTAAGTATAAACAAATGGTACGGGATGCTATGCGTGAAGCGGATATGAGAGCCTGAAGGAAATTACAATTTGTATAATTAATTTCGGTATCATTATTAATAGCAATGCGTAAAGCAAGCGAGATTGAAAACATACAGTTTTATTAATAAGATGCAGAAACCAATGCGATTGAAGAAATAATAATTATGAACCACAACAGAAACAAAATGGTAGAAAACAGATAATATTACAATCTATGATATACTGCGATAAATAGACGGGAGGAATGTAGAGAGATTTTTTTATCTGAATGCAAAATAATCTCTCAACATTCGCCCCTCCCGTCACTCAGTCAAAAAAACAAAAGGAGAAGAAAAACATGTTTGATCAGGTAACTTTAAAATTAAATGTTGACCCACTTATTTTAGGAGCTTTAAAAGAAGATATCACGAGTGAAGATGTATCCACAAACAGTGTTATGCCGGTTGCACAACAGGGAGAAGTGGATCTTATCTGCAAACAGGACGGAATTATCTGTGGATTGCAGGTTTTTTCAAGAGTATTTGAATTGTTGGATGAAAAAACAAAAGTGGAGCTCTATGTGCAGGATGGAGACGAAGTAAAAAAAGGACAGTTAATGGCCAAAGTTTATGGTGATATCCGGGTTCTGCTCTGCGGAGAAAGAACTGCATTAAACTATTTGCAGAGAATGAGCGGAATTGCCACCTATACTTCGCAGGTTAATGCGTTATTAAAAGGAACCAAAACAAAGCTGGTTGATACCAGAAAGACAACGCCCAACAACCGTATTTTTGAAAAATATGCGGTAAGAGTCGGAGGAGCTTCCAATCATCGATATAATCTGACCGATGGTGTTTTGTTAAAGGATAATCATATTGGTGCGGCAGGAAGTGTGACAAAGGCTATTGAATCGGCAAAAGCATACGCTCCTTTTGTCAGAAAAATTGAAGTAGAAGTTGAAACACTGGATATGGTAAAAGAAGCGGTTGAAGCAGGTGCTGATATTATCATGTTAGACAATATGGATCATGATACTTTAAAGAAAGCAATGGAAATCATTGATGGAAGAGCAGAGGTAGAAGTATCCGGAAATGTGACAAAAGAAAACATTTCAAGACTTACTGATCTCGGAGTAGATATTATTTCAAGTGGTGCATTGACACATTCTGCACCGATTTTGGATATCTCCTTAAAAAATCTGCATGCTGTTTAAGTCGGAGGTTTGTGTATGAGTGGTGAAGAAAGAAGAGAAAAAATCATAAGTACACTCAAAAGCAGTGAAAACCCTGTTTCAGGTTCCGGACTTGCAAAAATTTTGGAGGTCAGCAGGCAGGTAATCGTGCAGGATATTGCACTTCTTCGGGCTAAAAATTATGATATTGATTCTACGAATAAGGGATATGTTTTGCGCAATCAGAATCAGTGCGAGCGGATTTTTAAGATTTATAATCGGCCGGAGGAAGAAGAAAAAGAACTTCAGTTATATGTGGATCAGGGTGGATTTGTAAAAGATGTTTTTGTGTATCATAAGGTTTATGGAGTGGTAAAAGCAGAACTACATATTGCATCCAGAGCTGATGTTGCGTCATATATGGAAGAAATTAAGAGTGGAAAGTCGACATTGTTGAGTAATCTGACGTCCGGATATCATTATCATACTATTTTGGCAAAAAATGAAGCAATTCTGGATCAGATACAGGAGAAATTGAGCCAAAATGGATTTTTGGCCCAGCTTTTGGATTATGAGCCGGTCGATTTCTGGAAAGAAGAATAGGCTGCATATTTTACTATAATCCATAAGAGGGTATGGTGTGAAAGAAAGCAGATTTTTCATTGTTATTTGTAATGCCAGCCCAGGACGGCGGAATGGAGATTTTTATGAAATTATTGCATTGTGCTGATTTACATCTGGATGCCAAAATGACATCCACGCTGGATAAAGAACGTGCCAAAGAGCGTAAAGCAGAGCTTCTGCATACGTTTCAGGACATGATTTCTTATGCTGCAAATCATGATATCTGTCACATTCTGATTTGTGGGGATCTATTTGATACCAAAAATATTTCTGCGTCAGCCAGAAATCTGGTTTCTTCTGAGATTGAAAAGCACCCTGAGATCACCTTTTATTATCTGCGCGGAAATCATGATGCTGATAATTTTTTGTCAGGACTGGATGTTGTACCGGATAATTTAAAACTATTTTCCCATAACTGGACGAGCTATGTCGTGAAAAAACAGAATGTTGCCGAGACAGGGGATTCTACAGTATATCCAAATGATTTGACCGATATGAAAGATTCGGCAGATATGAAAGCTTCGACAGATGGAAATGTGTCGATAGATGGGAATATTTCAACAGAAATGAATCCTGTGTTAGAAAAAGAGTGCACAAATATTGTTATATCCGGCATGGAGTTAGCAGAAGATAACGCAAAGAGTGCTTATCATACGCTGGTTCTGGATTCCGATAAAATTAATATTGTTATGCTCCATGGTCAGGAATCGGAAACCGGTGCGAAGGATAAAGCGGAAGTGATTCATTTAAGAGAGCTTCATAATAAAGGAATTGATTATCTGGCACTTGGACACATTCATGCTTATAAGCGTGAAAAACTGGATGGCAGAGGGGTATATTGTTATTCCGGATGTCTGGAAGGCCGTGGCTTCGATGAATGCGGAGAACATGGCTTTGTTGTGCTGGATGTGGATGAGGAAAAAAGAACCGTTACCGATACCTTTGTGCCTTTTGCAAAGAGAAATCTGTATACGGTTTATGTGGACGTGACCGGTTGTAACAGTTCTGTAAAGATGGCAGAAAAAATTCGTCAAGATCTGGCACAAGGACAGTATCGCCATGAGGATTTGCTGAAAATCGTTTTAACCGGCGCCTTAGATGTTGCGTGTGAGAAAAATACGAATTATCTTCTTAGTATGTTCTCAGGGGATTATTATTTTGTAAAATTGTATGATGAAACAACGCTCCGGGTTGATGTGGAAGATTTTCAATATGATGAATCCTTAAAAGGCGAATTTGTACGTACGGTTCTTTCTGCCGATGAAATGCCGCAGGAAGAAAAAGCAGCTGTGATTCGATTGGGACTGCAGATTCTGAATAACGAGGAGGTATCATTATGAGACTTCTGAATTGTCATATTGAAAACTTTGGTAAGCTTCATGATTTCTCCATGGATTTTTCTGCAGGATGCAACACGATCTGCCAGGAAAATGGTTTTGGAAAGAGTACTCTGGCCTCTTTTATCCGGGTAATGTTTTACGGCTTCTTGGGAGAGAGTAAACGAAATAATCTGGAAAATGAGCGAAAACGTTATCAGCCATGGCAGGGCGGCATCTATGGAGGAAGCCTGAGTTTTGAAGTGGGAGAGCGGCAATACTGCCTGAGACGTGTTTTTCATGATAAAGTGCAAAATGACGAATTTGAATTGCGCGATCAAAAGACCAATTTGATTTCGACGGATTATTCGGAGCACATTGGAGAAGAATTATTCGGTGTCAATCAGGAATCGTTTGTAAGAACGGTTTACATCGGACAAAACGATATGGTTACATCCTCTACGGATGATATTAATGCCAAAATAGGTAATCTGACAGATGATACCAATGACTTGAATCGTTTTGAAGAGGCTGATAAAAAGCTCACAGACTATATTAATGCGCTGTCCCCCAAAAGAAAAACCGGCTCTATCTATAAATTAAAGGAAGAGGCATCTGCATTGCATACACAGATTCGGGCTTTGCAGGGGATTGAAGATTCCATAAAACAACAGATGGATTTGATGGAACAAAAGCGGGATGAAATTGAGAATCTGAAAGAAGAGCAGAGTGCTATTTCAAAAAGGCAGGAAGACGCCAGCAAAAAGAAGGATATACAGGCAAAAAAAGAAATCTACGAACATCTGTGTCAGGAACTTCAGATGAAAGAAAAAGAAGTGGCGGACTGCGAGAAAAAGCTTCATGACAGTCTTCCGGATAAAAATATTCTGGAAGAAGTGAGTATCAAACAGAAACAATCGGAAGAACTGTATGTAAAAATACAGCTTGATCAACTACAGGAAAAAGAAATTCACAGACTGAATGAACTGAAAAAACTCTTTCAAAATGACCAGGATCCGAAAGCGGTCTTATCTGAAATGACTGTCCGCTGGAACGAGCGTAACACCAAAAAGAGTACACTACTTATGAAGAAAAGTACGCTTGCGACGTTAAAGTCTTCCAGAGAGGCGGATGAAAAGAGACAGTCGGAAACTACAAGAAAGCGTTTTTGGCAATATCTGATTATTGGGATAATACTTTTGCTTGCCGGAATTGGAATTGTCGGCTTTTGTATGGCAACGGGAGTTGCTTTGCCATCTTTTGATACGTTATCATCAACAACTGATACATCACAGGGGAATGTTGTTTTGTTTGTTGCCGGTGTTGTTATGGCAGTTGCAGGTATCGTTAGTGCTATACTTGCCTTTTTACAAAAGAACAGGAACAAGCAGGATGCATCTATGCCGGAGGAATTAGAGAATCTGGAAAAAGAAATCCGGGAAGATGAAGAACAAATACAAAATGCAGATACGACTATCAAAACATATTTTTCCAATAAGGAGCTTGTTTTTTCGGAAAGCGGCGTTCAAAGTGAATTACAGAAAATGTTGTCGTTTGTTATTGAATATGAGCAACTTTTGGAAAAAGAAAGGAAATCCTTTTTGCACACGGACAAATTGGAAGAGTATGATCGGATGCAGGAAGAAATCGGAGCTTTTCTTCATCAATATGGAATGGATGTTGCACCTAATGAATATGCAAAAAGTATTGTCGATTTAAAAGAAAAGGTTTCTGCTAAAAAAGGGGCTGTGGATGCAGCAAAAAGGAATTATGCAGAGTGTCTACAGAAAAAAAAGCAGTTTGAGCAAGAGTATCCGGCTACGATGCTTATGACAGAAACAAAAGATGATTCCGATAGTCTGGAAGAACTAAACCGAAAGTTTAATCAAAATGCGGAAATGCTGGAAAATCTTTATCAGACCGCAAGGGATTATGAACAACGTCTGGAAGCCCTCAGAGAACAAAATGATTCGTTGAATGAATTGGAAAAACAGTTAGCAAACCTTAACCAGACAATTTCGGATAAAAAACAGCTTTATGATCGGTTGAAATATACGCAGGAATTTTTGAAGCAGGCGAAAGAGACGATGACGCAGAAATATGTGGCACCGCTCAAAAACAGTTTTTTGCAGTATTATGAAATGGTTGTTCCAAAACAGGATAAAGAGTATTATATGGATGCGAATGCCGATATAACGGTGTTGGAATGCGGAATGCAGCATGAAACAAAATTTTTAAGTGCAGGATATCAGGACTTAATCGGACTATGTCTTCGCTTTGCTTTTGCAGATGCCATGTATCCGAATGAAAAACCAATGCTAATACTCGATGACCCTTTGGCCAATCTGGATGCAGAAAAAATTGCCGGAGGCAAAAAACTTTTGCAGGAATTGTCGAAGAATTATCAGGTGATTTATTTTACCTGTCACGATACAAGAAGGTAAGTAGTGTGATATAATAATATGATACCAGGGTCAAAAGGGCATACTTTTCATGCCCGCATGAAAAAGTATGACTTGGTTTTGCAAAATATGAGAAGGACAGTAATGTTTACGAGGTGACTAAAATGCACTATGTGATTGGGGATGTGCATGGCTGCTATGACGAATTGGCAGCACTTTTAACAATTATAGAGAGAAAAGACAAGGCCGCCAGATTTATTCTACTGGGGGATCTGATTGACAGAGGTCCTAAGGTATGGGAAGTTTTATACTGGGCTACAAAACATATTTCACTGAATGGAAAATATCAATGTATCCGGGGGAATCATGAACAGCTGGCACTTACCTGGTATGTGGCAGATTATTTACCCTGGTATGAAGCGCAGGGCTTTTATTTTCCTAAGGAGCCGGTTCCGAAAGCCTATTACGATTTTGCAGAGGTATTGGAGAAAAAAGGAATTCGTGAAAAAGATAAAATTGAACCAATCATGCAACTGTTTGAAAAACTTCCTTCGTCTAAAAAAATAACCGTGACGACCGAATGGGGCAAAGAGGTGACCTATCGTCTGGTTCATGCATGGTATGATTATGAAGAAACCAATGAAGGAAAGCAATTTTATACCAATCTGGAAAAAAGATGTGACTATATCAATTCCAATTCCGATGAGATTATTATACATGGACACACTTGTACCGTAGACTGGGAATATATTTCTCAGGATGAAAAACCGGACAGACCCGGAATGATTGCATACCGCAAAAATTCCATAAATCTTGACGGTGGATGTTGTTTTTCCAAACGATTTGATTATCCATGTATGCTTTGTGCGATTTGTTTGGAAACACTGGAAGAGATTTATCCGGATACACTGGAAAACCGTTTTTACAAAAATGCTGACAAAATGATTTCCATGGAAGAGGCAAAAAAAAGAGCGGATGCTTATCGGGAAAAATATATGAAAAAAGAGAATCCTTATCGGAAAGAAATGTTAAAAATGTTGCAGGGAAGTAAAAAAAGAGAGAAAAAAGTGAAATAAAATGAAACAAAATTATAAAATGATATTGTCTTATGACGGAACCCGATTTTATGGCTGGGAGCATCAGCCGACGACAGATATGACGATTCAGGGCAAAATGGAGAGCGTATTGTCGCTCATGGTTCAAACAGAGGTAGAAGTTATCGGATGTGGGCGTACGGATGCCGGTGTGCATGCACAGAACATGGTTTGCAATGCACATTTTGATACACAGATGAATACGGATGAAATTCGGGATTACCTAAACCGGTATCTTCCCGATGATATCTGTGTCAAAGAGGTACGCATTGCTTCTGACCGCTTTCACAGTCGCTATAATGCAATAGGGAAAACCTATTGTTACACCTGTTATATCGGGGATGTGAAGCCGGTTTTTAATCGGAAATATGTTTACGTATTGGATCAGAAACCGGATATTCAGGAAATGAAAAAAGCGGCAGAATATTTAATTGGTACGCATGATTTTGCCAGCTTTTGCAGTAATCCCCGTATGAAAAAATCAACGGTTCGCAAGGTTGACCGGATCGATATCCAAAAAAAGGGAGATCTGCTGACATTTACGTTTCACGGAAGCGGTTTTTTACAGCATATGGTTCGAATTCTGACAGGAACGTTATTGGAGGTCGGTTTTGGAAAACGGACACCGGAAAGCATTTCGGATCTGATTGATGCAAGAGACCGTAAATTAGCCGGGTTTACTGCTCCTGCAAAGGGACTTTGTATGATGCAGGTTGATTATTAGTCTTATTCTGATAAAATCCGCGAATGTTGCTGAGAGGTTACTGTGAAAGAAAATAGAACTTTTATTACTATTTGTGTCGGGCCTGCTCGCGGAATGGAGATTTATATGAACGATCTGAATTGGGTCTATGCCACTTGTTTTGAAACTGTTTTTAAAGCAATACAGGTAAATGCATTGACCGGTGAATACAATATTATCAAGCGTCCTCAAGATGAGTTTTATCTGAACATCCCTAAAATGGGAAATATTGAAGCTTATGCAAAAATGATTACGAATTCCGGACTGATTTATCCGGCCGATATTTCAGACTTTTATTTCCATTTTAATCCTGTATATATTCGCAGAACCATCCGGCATGGCGAACGTCACAAGGTTCACACGTTTCGCCGAAAAATGGGGGACCATTACGTGTGGGTAACGTTTGAGATTATTATTCCGTCTTCTTATTCGGAAAGTAATCCCTATGTGTTGTATATCTGGAAGCTGGCAGATAATGATTCCAGAGGATTAGAGGATGCCATGCGAATGTTATCCAATGTATATCGCAAGATTATCCGAATCAATCTTTCTGAAGATACCCATCAGGAGATTAAGGTCAATTATAATAGGAATGAAACAGATCATGGTATGTCTGTCAAGATGTCCGAGTGGTTCCGTAAATTTGCTGAAGCCGGATATGTACATGCGGATGATTTGGAGGCTTTTTGTGAATTTACTTCTATTCACAAAATCCGTATGCATTTCAGGCATAGCAAAGAAAGTCTGGAACTGGTGTATCGTCGAAGGGAAGATGACGGAGAATTCCGCTGGGTTTCCATGGAACTGATTCCAAGTGTAGAGTACAGTCCGCATAATCAGGTTGTAATTCTTTATATTCGTGATGTCCACGATATGTATTCATTGGAATTACAAAGAAAAGACGAGGCTGATTTTTTCCGGGAACGCGATATTCTGACCGGATTCTACAATCGCAACCGGTTTAAAGAAATGTGTAAGGAATATGAGGCTGCTCCGCCAAGAAAAACAGTCGCTGTGTTATTTGCCGATATAAACGGATTAAAGATCTTAAATGAAACGGAAGGAAATGATGCGGGCGATAAACACATACAATATTTTGCTGAATTGTTATGTACCTTTTTTAATAAAGAATATTGCTATCGGATTAACGGTGACGAATTTGTGGTTGTGATACCTGAGATGTCAAAAAGGGAAATTTCGTTTAAAACCAAAAAAATGAGAAGTGTTTTTCGAAAGGAATACAATTGGATTGCGGCAGTTGGCTATGGTTTCGCGCAGAAACCGGAGACACTTAATGAAATTATTCACGATGCGGAATCTTCCATGTATATGGATAAGCATGAGTACTATCGTTTTCATCCGCGCTATACTTATTGATTTAATTCTTTTCGGATTTTGTGTTTCCTCGTAAAAAGCGATGGCAAAGATGTATTATTTCCCAGAAGGACGACTTGCTGCTCGTCAAAGTTGCAGATAATATAAAAAGAAAAATGTATAATAATCCTCATGTATATCATACTAAGGATAGATGGGAGGTTTTATTATGCAGGACGATACGATTAAATTATTAAAAGAAGTGGATGCCGGATGTAAGATGGCCATTGACAGTATAGATCGTATGGAAGGATTTCATATGGGAGCGGATATGGCACATATGACAGAGTGTTATAAGCAAAAGCATCAGGCACTGCAGCAGGAAGTAACAAAAATGCTTCATGATCATGGGGAAACAGGTAAGGCTCCCAATACGATGGCTGCCATGATGTCCAAGACAACAACACAATTTAAGATGATGATGAGAGAAGATAATCATCAGGCTGCAAAAATCCTGATGGACGGATGTAATATGGGAATACAGTCGGTATCCGAATATATCAATAAATATAAAGCGGCATCGAAGGAAAGTATATCAATTGCAAAGAGTTTAATTAAAACGGAAGAAGATTTTATGTGTGATTTAAAAAATTTTATATAAATACAAACCCGAAAAGGGAAAAAGAAAGGGCCTAGTCGCCCCTTTCTTTTTTATACAAATCATCCGGCAAAAAATTTCTCAGATAGTTCGCAAAGCGCAACCTGATCACGGATTGCAATTAACTCTCTCGCAGAATGCATGGATAAAAGAAATACTCCCGCATCTACACAGGGTATACATAAGGACGAACTGATTACGGTTCCCAGTGTAGAGCCACCGCGCTGGTCGGAACGGTTTACGAATTTGGCATAAGGAATCCCATGCTTTTCACAAATTGCCTGAATGATGCTGGTAAAGCTTGAATCGGTTGCATAGGATTGTCTTGCGGAAAGCTTGATACAGACACCGTCGCCCAGACAGAAACGATTGGTTGGATCATTTTTGTCCGAATAGGCAGGATGAAGTGCATGAGCCACATCCAGGGATAAGCAAAGACCGTTATTGAGGCTACAATATAGTTCTTCCTTTCCCAAGGACAGACAGGAAAAAATACGCTCCAAAATCTGTTCTGTGATCCGGGAATCTGCCCCCTGTTTACTCATATTGCCGATTTCTTCATTATTGTAAAATGCGGAAATACAGATTAAGTCGTTATCGGTATCGGCAGAACAAACTGCATCCAACGCTGAAAGAATTCCTGAACTGTTATCAATTCTGGGTGCAGAGAAAAACTCATCGTTCATACCTACCGATTCACAGGAATCAAAATTGTATAAGAACAGTTCATAGTCCAGAATATCTTCTTTTTCACAGTCAAGACTCTCAGCGAGGTATGCGGCGAAATCCGTACATTCCTTTTTCTCTTCCAACATCCAGAGTGGTAACAGATGTGTCTGGGGATTTAGTTTCAGTTCGGAGTTGATGTCTTTATCCATGTGAATGGCAAGTCCGGGGATAATGGCAACCGGTTTCTGACTGTCAAAGAGCCGGATGTGCGGTGAAAATGGATCAGCAGATTTCATGCAGACTTTGCCGGCAATCCCTAGAGGCCTGTCAATCCAGGTATGGTATACCGCACCACCATAGGGTTCGGTATTTAACCGGACATATTTCTCATTGGTAATGACCGGGTTGGGTTTGATCACAAAACCGGGCCAGTCTGTATGTGCCGTAATCATACGTAACTTCGGAAGATTTTGATTGGATACATTTCGACCGATGGTAACGGCTAAAATCGTTGTGTCAAATATCCGGATAACATATTTTCCACCCTTTTCCAGAAAAAAAGGTTCTTTTAATGTAAGGGGTGAAAACCCGTTTTGTGTCAGTTGTTCCATGATGTATGAACAGCAATGAAAGGGTGAATGTGCCGCATGGATTAATTCCGAAAGTTCTTTTTGTATTATGGGTTCTGTTTTCATAATAACCTCCTGCTCTTGGTTAAAGTATAGTATTGATAATCATCACAGACATCTTTTAGTAACACCATTTTGTCCAAAGGATGTGACGGATCATAAACGGACAGATAGATTTCACAGTTAGCATGTGCTAAATAGTATTCGTTTATGCCAAGCGGAAGAATCCATTTTCCCTGTTCATAATCAACATACATGCAACGATAATCGGATGTACAATCCTGTCCAAAACCGATACAGAATACGGTATCCTTCGAAAGCGGGATGTCAAATTCCTGCATTAGTTTTTCTCTGTTTAATGTAACATATAAGAAATCATCCCGGGTGTCGCAGTCTGTCAAAGTATTGGATAAATGCTCCAGATTGGCGGCGAGTACGGATGGGACTTTCACCAGATAAACAGATTTGGAAAAAGGTGTTTCTTCATGCGAATCTTCATCCTGTAAAATTTCATCATAAGCATTTTCGCCATAGAGACTACTGTAGATTTCTTTTGGAAGATAAAATTCGGTCAGTGGATCAAATACATAGCCACGGTCCATAATCAAACGATATAGATAATAATTGTTTAAGGGTCTGATATCACTGCCGATTACGGTATGTTCGTTGATAAAGGGGACAACACCACAGGCAGCTTCAAAGCTTTTGGCAAGAGATACTTTTCCGGAATAAGGAACCTTTTCATCTAACAGGAAGTAATAGAGCTGTCCGCTGTCTAAGCCAAGCACTTGTACAGAAGGATCAGCAAACTTTAAGATTGCAAGCTGGTTTTGGTATTGATACAGCTTAGAAAGTGTATCTTTGGCAATAAAACCATTTCCGAGGCGGGGAAAAGCCTGTCGGTTTTCTTCTGAAATAAGAACGGCATTATCCGGTATGGGTAAAGGTGAGAAATTAGCACTATATTCCCCAATCACAGAAGATGCACTGTTTGTGACACCGTCAGGAGTGGGAAACTGATAATCCTGCATGGTATGAAATCCTGTCATTCCGATACCGACAGAAAGTGCAAGCATGGCATAAGAGGTCTGATGCGATTGAAAAATTTCTTTTCCGTAGCGGATGAAAAGTATGGGAAGAAAAGCACCAAAAATCCAGAGAAAGATATGTCCGCTTCTGGAAAACAGTCTGCAGACCCAGCTTTCATCCATAATAACCAATGTGTAGGTATAACAGACCGGTAACAGTATCAGGCATGCACAGAGACCATAAAATGGCGGTGACAGAAAAGCCTGAAAAGAATAACCGTTTTGAACATAGTTTTTACGGATATAGATGCACAAGAGCAACAGACAAATCCAGATTAGAGCCATGGGAGTCAAAAAGCGAACCGCATAATAAAAACAAGTGCGAAGATATTCTGTGACTTCGTGACCGGAAAAATAGGGTATAAACCAATCCGGAACAAAAATGCCGGATAAAGACAGACCGTCTGCAAGCAATGTCTGATGGGAATAAGAAAGTACGTGCCTCGCCATACGAATTAGTAAGGGGATGCTAACAACAATCGGAATCAAAAGCAGTACGGTTTCAAAATAAAAAGATTTTTTTTGAATTTCATTAACAAGCATCTTTTCTTTGCAAAAAGAATAGAAAACTGCCAAAGCGTAAGGCATACCGGCACAGATTAAAGCCAGACCGAAAAGCGGATAGTAAAGACCGGCAAGAAAACCGCAAAATACATAGGTATAGAGAAAACGGCGTTTATTTGCACGGATTTCGGGCAATAGGAGTATCAGCAAAACCGGAAGAATAATCCAGGTACGGCAATAAACCGGCATATGAAAAAGAAAAGCAAATATCAGGGAAGGGAATGCCGGGATGTGTTTACGGATGAGCACGATCATAAGAATAGCAAATAAAATCATAGTAAGCACAAAGGAGGCATAAAATGTGGTTGCCTGATTGTCAAATAAAACCGCATTAATAAAGCCCGGAATCATGGGAAAGAAACCGGATACCGGGGCATAGTCTCCATAAGCCTGCATGGAATGATTGACAATCTGGAAAAAAGGCAGCATCTGTTCGCCATAATGATGCAGATCCGTAGGGACCATCATAGTGGCAGGAATAAAGGAACCATATAAAAAAATGGAAAGGATGGAAGAAAGCGATATCGGAAAATCTTCGCATTTTTCTTTATTCTGAAAAAACGCTATGGCGAAAATAATGTATAGAGCAATCATTAACGCTACAATACAGATAATATAAGCATTAGGCAGAGAAAACTTCTGTAATGAACCCTGATACTGATAGGTGTTTTTGAGAAAAATACACAAAAGCAAAGGTAAAGGAAGCTGAAGCACCAAAAGTAACGGATAGGAGACGGATGTCCTAATCCGAAAGTGTTTTTTAATAAAGATGATAAAGCACAGAATTGTTGCAGGAATAAAAAATAAGAATAAATCATTTTGAAGGACTGCAAAAGCATTTGAGCTTAAAATGGTGGTTGGCCCTGTCAAACTCAGTATGGTGGCAAAAGCCTGTAAATCAAAATACAAAAACAGATACAAAGCAATATACTTGTATGCGGTTTCTTTAAAGAGAAGAAGTAAGACATAGAACATGGCAGAAAACAGCCAGAGATAGGTTACTTCTTTGGCATACAGAATCGTTTGCAATAAAGCGGGCACAAAGATAAGCAGACCATAAATGGCATACTTTTCATCATACTTCTCATCCCTTTTTTCATCACGTTTCTCATCACATTTCTCAACATATTTCTCATTGCTTTTTGTGGGTTTTGCAGATACATCTTTTTGCTTTTGAAAAAAATGAGAAAGCAAGGATAGCCCCAGACAGAGAAAACATCCAATCCAGGTCAAATTCCAGAAGAGGTTCCATTCGCCGGTTTTGTTGCTGCCGCCAAGCGCGACATTATCGATGATCAGATCGGTAAGCACAGGGTAACCCTCAAAGGCAGAGTCTTTTAGCACAAGATAGAGAATGGCTATTATAATACATACAACCAAAAAGATTGCCGGAGCGGAAAGAAAGAAAAACGAAGACTTTCGGCTGTTATTGTGCAGTTGATTTTTTATATCTTTGGTATCCATAGCAGAGTCCTCTGTAGTTGTCGTAGGAATCATGGTATCCTGTGTTATCGGAAATAGATTCTGACAGCACAGAAAATCAGAAAATACAAATGATGTTTCATGAAAAATAAAAACAGTTTTTCTGCCGCAGTCAGCTTAGGCATATCGTAGACGCTAAGAGCATGTACGACGTCCGAATCGGTGCATACACTTTTCATATCGGAGCGATGTTCCGAATACGGAGCTGTTTTCTTTTTATAAATACCGCCTTTGACATGTAAGACTGTAAGGCAGAGAAAGTCGTTCCAAATCTGGGTTTCAAAATCGAAATTGTTTTTCTGGCGGCTGATGCGTAACAGATTTTCTTTCATGATTTTGATTTTATTCATATAACTGCTGTCATATCGCATGGTCATGGAAGAATCATTCATATAATAGTTATAGGGGAAAAAGTCTTTTAATATCACTACTTTTTTTGCATCTAAAAACATGCAGAGAGAAAATTGAAAATCTTCCCCGATGGAAACGGAATCACTGCACAAATCCAGATTTTTTAATACCAGATCGGTGCGTACCAGTTTGGTGACCCGGTTTGGATGCAGATGACGTCCCATAAAGCTTCCGTCGTTAATAAGCACCGGAAACATGGAATTCTTCAGTTCGTCAGGAGAAAAAACATCCATGGGGAATTCCATCTGGTCATCCCATTCCTTGTGGCTGTTGTTTTCATAGACATGATGAAGACCGCAGCAGGCAATGTCTGCATTTTCCTGTGTGATACGTGCAAACAATTTTTCATACATATCCGGATTGATATAATCATCGCTGTCAACATAGCCGGTATACCGGCCTCTGGCAAGTTTGCTGCCTGCCTTCCATGCGGAAGTCAGACCACCGTTTTCTTTGTGAAGGACAACGACCTTTTGGGGATATTTTTTTGCATAGGAATCGCACATGTCAGCAGAACGGTCACTGCTTCCGTCATCGACTAAGATGATTTCGATGTTGGTAAGGGTTTGTGCCAGAACGCTTTCCATACAGCGGTCCAGATATTGTTCCATGTTATATACGGGAATGACGATGCTCACGTCAAATAAATAAGAATCCATTTGATTTTTTATTTCCTTTCGGAATGAAACTGTGGGTCCCAAGGTCATACTTTTTCATGTAAACATGAAAAGTATGACTTTTGGACCCTGGTATCATTATATAAGAAGATGCATGGTTTCGCAATTGTTGAAAATATAGTATGATGTAAGTATCACGTATTATTTGTAATAGTGATTACATGAATTGCAAATAATGCTTATTGACATCCAAAACACCGGGAACGTAATAAAGTGGTGAGAATGTGATGAAAAGAGGAGCAGAATTATCATGGTGGATGCGTCAATGAAAGACACCGAAAAGGAACGGATGCAGAAAGTAGAGAAACTGGCATCCCATATTATGCAGTTGGCATGTGACAGTATCGTTGTGAACATGCGTTTTCTGGATGTTGCCATTGCAGCTTTAAAAAAAGAGGCAAGGTATGGTTTGAATGGTGCGTCCACGGACGGGGTACACCTGTATTACGATCCGGTCTGGCTGTTAAAACAATATGAGAAAGAACAGGGATTTGCCGTGCGTCTTTATCTGCATATATTGCTGCATTGCATTTTCTATCATAGTTACCAATACGGGAAACTGGATACCGCTATCTGGGATCTTGCGGTGGATTTAGCTGTTGAAAATACCGTTCTGGAGTTGAATATTTACGGTTCTTCTCTCAAAAAGGATGATGAACTGAAAGAATTGATAAAATCGTTCCATACAGCGATGAACGATAAAGACAAAGAAGAAAAGTATCAGGACAGTGTCAGTTGGAATCAGACGGGAAGACCAAAGCGCGAAAAGAAAGCGCATGTTCCTTTTACGGCAGAACACATTTACCGTTATCTTTTGAAAAACCGCCCATTGCCGCAACAGCTTCATAAGATGGTGGCACTAAGTCATATGGATGAGCATGTAAGCTGGAATGTCAAAACTGAGATGACGCTGGGGCAGGAACAGTTTCGCCGTATCAGTGAGCGCATCAAGGCTGATTTAAAGAGCTTTTCCAAAGATAAAAACAATTCAGAAAGCCTGACGGACAATCTGGGTGAGGCAACCAAAGACCGCTATGATTATGGAGAAATTCTAAAACGTTTTACGTCATTGGCAGAAGATATGGGTGTCAACGATGACGAATTTGACTATATTTATTATCACTATGGGATGGAAACATATAAAAATATGCCTTTGATTGAACCGTTGGAATACAAAGAGGTCCGGAAGGTAAAAGAGTTTGTGATTGCCATTGATACATCGGCTTCCTGCCGTGGAGATCTGGTAAGGGCCTTTTTGAAAAAAACGTATTCGATTTTAAAGCAGAGTGAAAGCTTTTTTACGCAGGTAAATGTTCACATCATTCAGTGTGATTCGCAGATTCAGTCCGATACCCGGATTACCTGCGATGAAGATTTTGAAGTATTTATGAAAACGGGGAAGCTTTGGGGATTTGGTTCTACGGACTTCAGACCGGTATTCGATTACGTCATGGAACAGATCGAAAAGCATGAGTTTGAAAACCTGAAAGGACTGATTTATTTTACGGATGGATATGGGATTTATCCGGAGTTTATGCCTCCGTTTGAAACGATTTTTGCATTTTTAAATGAAGATGACCAAAAGCCTAAGGTGCCGGTATGGGCAATTGAAGTTGTCTTAAGCGAACCGGATATTGAAGGGTTTGAGACGGAAACTGCTGATGAAAAGTAGATGGCAAGGATGGAATAATCGAAGCAAATGATATAAAATGCAGACAGATAAAAGTAAAAAACAGAACATACAGGAGAAAAAGAAAAATCGGAAATAAGAAAAATCGGAAATGAGAAAATCGATAATAAGAAAACCTAAATAAGAAAATCGGAAAAGAAAATTCGAAAATACGAAAGAAGCAAAATTCAGAAAGGACAGCACGGTATGAACATTAAAGAAGCAAAGGATTATATTAAAGATTCGGTCAGTCTATATTTAAAAAAGGATGAATTTGGAGAATATCGGATCCCGATTATAAGGCAGCGTCCCATTTTCCTTTTGGGAGCACCGGGTATCGGAAAAACGGCCATTATGGAACAGATTGCATCCGAGCTAGGAGTAGCGCTGGTATCTTATTCCATGACGCATCATACCAGACAATCGGCTTTGGGACTTCCTTATATTGTAAAAAAAGAGTATGACGGAGAAGAATTTTCGGTTTCCGAATATACCATGAGTGAAATTATTGCCTCTGTTTATGACACCATGGAAGCAAGTGGCATCAAAGAGGGGATTTTATTTTTAGATGAGATTAACTGTGTTTCGGAAACGCTGGCACCGTCCATGCTGCAGTTTTTGCAGTATAAAGTTTTTGGAAGGCATCGCGTTCCGGAGGGATGGGTCATTGTGACGGCAGGTAATCCGCCGGAATACAATAAATCTGTCCGTGAATTTGATGTGGTTACCATGGACCGGTTGAAGGTCTTGGAAGTTGAAGCTGATTACGAGACCTGGAAACGTTATGCACGAGAAGTTTCCATTCATGGTGCGATTTTAAGTTTTCTGGAAATCAAAAAAGAATATTTTTATCATATAGAAACAACCGTTAAAGGCAGATTATATGTAACAGCCAGAGGTTGGGAGGATTTGTCTCAGATTCTGTATTTATACGAAGAGGATAAGCTGCCGGTAACCGAAAATCTGATTGGGCAGTATATCCGTAATGACAAAATTGTAAAAGAATTTCTGGCATATTATGATTTATATCAAAAATATAAAAAGGATTATCATGTGGATGAAATACTGGATGGTAACGCAGATGAAAACGTTGTGAAAAAAGCAGAGCAGGCTCCTTTTGACGAACGCCTCTCTCTGCTTGGTATGTTAATTGACCGGGTTATGGCTAATATCCGCGAAAACATGGAAACGGCAGCATATCTGCAGGAAATCATGATTCCGTTAAAAGCAGTCAAGGCTGCTGACAATACCATGGAAATGTTGAATGTCCAGATTGACGCAAGAGAAAAACTGTTGCAAAATCAGATGAGAAGCGGAGCTTTATCCGCGGCGGATAAGCGTAAGCATAAACGGATGATTCGTTTTATGGAAGAAGCCAAGAGCCATGCAGTCAAAGAAAATGCAACCGGCAATGAAGAAATTTTTGCGGTGATAAAAGCTGATTTTGACGGGGAAGTTTCTAAAATGAAACGGACGACAGCAGTTTGCCAGAAACAACTGGATGCTTTATTTGGTTTTGTGGATGAAGCTTTTTCAAATGGAAATGAAATGCTGATTTTGGTTACGGAGCTGACCGTCAACAACGATTCGGCTGCTTTCATTGCAACCTTTGGCTGTGATGCTTATCAGAGACATAATGAACAGTTGCTGTTATCCGAGAGAAGTGATAAGCTGATAGCGGAAATTAAAGAGTTAAAATTGTAAGGAAAACAGATATGTCATTCGAAGTTCTTACCTATGAAAAAGATGGTGTGATTTTAGAATATCAGGTTTTGGCGAAAGGGGTGGCCATTACAGGCTATCAGGGAATGCGCAGCGAACTGCATATTCCGGCTAAGATTGATGGTTACCCGGTAACAACTATTCAGAAAAAGGCTTTTTTTAATGTTGCCGGATTGTACCGGGTATTTATTCCGGATACGGTCTGTGCCATCGGTGACTGGGCGTTTTCCCACTGCAGAGATCTGGAAGAAGTTTTTTTGAAAAGAAAAGCATATGAGTTTGGACGTTCAGTCTTTTTGGAGTGTGACAGTTTAAAAAGAATTTGTGTTCTTGAGATTGGCGAGGATGAGGTACCAAAAGAAAAAGAAAGCTTTGTGCTGGGATTTGGAGCCTTATTAGCTGCAACCTGCGGCATTCTGGATGCGCCCTATCTGTTTTATACGGATATCAAAGATGATGCCGAGTGGTTATCTTTATGGGATGCAAAAATGTTTTCGATACTTCGGGAAGATGATATGGAAGGATATACTCAGGTCCTTTTATGCGGCGAAGAGGATTATGGCAGTAAGGAAAACAGTCTGGATTTCTTTTTGTCGGAAAAAAGAAAGCGGAAAGTCCGACTGGCATATTTGCGGCTTTTGTTTCCGAACGGCTTGAAATCTTCTGATGAGCAGGAGTTGAAGCAGTATTTGCTTGATCATACTATGGGATGTGAGAGTGCGGAAACCTGGCTGGTCTTAAAAGAAGAACATGCATATGATACGGATTATATTGCTTTGTTTTTGGAAACCGGCTGTGTCAGTCTGGAAAATTTTGATGACTTACTTTTGGATTTGTCATCAGAATATCCGCAGCTTAAGACGTATCTGATGCGTTATAAAGAAGAAACACTGGGTGGTTCGGATTTTTTTGCCGGACTGGATTTAAATCTATAAGGGGAAGGAAAGTGCAATATGAATTATCAGGAAGCATTAAACAAATGTAAAGAGTGGGATCAGGAACATGTTCTGCAGTATTATGAGGAACTGAGTGAAAAAGAAAAACAGGAGCTTTTAACCCAGATTGAGGAAACGGATTTTTCTGTTCTAAACAGTCTAAAGAATTTGGAGAGTATTGCAAAGAAGGGGGTTGTTTCTCCACTTCCGTCTATGCAGCTTAGTGAAATTGAACCGATGAAAGAGCATTATGAAACAGTTGGTTTAGAAGCCATCCGACAGGGAAAGGTCGGTGCGGTTTTACTTGCGGGCGGCATGGGTACCCGTCTTGGAAGTGATGCACCAAAAGGGGTTTACAACATTGGTCTGACAAGAGATTTGTATATTTTTGAATGCCTGATTAACAATATGATGGATGTTGTAAAAAGAGCGGATGCATGGATTCCTCTTTTTGTTATGACCAGCGACAAAAATCATGATGCAACGGTAAACTTTTTTGCTGAGCATGATTATTTTGGATATAACAGCGAAAAAGTCTGGTTCTTCAAGCAGGAAATGGCTCCGGCAAGTGATTATAACGGCAAAATATACATGGAAGCTAAGAATAAAATGTCAACGTCTCCGAATGGAAACGGCGGATGGTTTATTTCCATGGCGCGAAACGGACTATTAGATGTTGTGCACAAAAGTGGAATTGAGTGGTTAAATGTTTTTGCGGTAGATAATGTATTGCAGAAAATTGCAGATCCTCTTTTTGTCGGTGCGGTCATTGAGAAGAATGTGGAAGTCGGAGAAAAAGTAGTCCGTAAAGTTAATCCGGATGAAAAGCTGGGTGTTGTCTGTTTAGAGGATGGCAGACCGTCGATTGTGGAATACTATGAATTGACGGAAGAAATGCGTGATGAACGCGATGAGAATGGCGATTATGCATACAATTTCGGAGTGATTTTAAATTATCTGTTCTCTGTCAGTGCCTTAGAACGTATTATGTCCCGTAAACTGGCACTCCATGTTGTAGAAAAGAAAATTCCCTATCTGGATAAGTCCGGAAATCCGGTTAAGCCTGAGGAACCCAATGGATATAAGTATGAACAACTGGTATTAGACATGATTCATGAATTGGACAGTTGCCTCTCTTTTGAGGTAGTAAGAGAGCATGAGTTTGCACCGATAAAAAATAAGACCGGTGTTGACAGCGTGGATTCTGCCAGAGAGCTTTTACAAAAAAATGGTGTATCTTTATAAAGATATACAAAAAAGAAATATATAAAATGTTGATATACAATATGATGCACTAATTGATTTCGTTGTGAATCGATTCTGTTTAATCCTCTTCGATGACCTGAATTTCCAGATAGTCGAAGGGGATTTCTTCGATAAAATTATCCTGATAAAACCGGGCTTTGTCATGTCTTTTAAATTCTGCGATTGTTTTTTCCAGCCAAATAGGATTGCTTAAATCAAAATCATAGCAGATTTTTTCCAATCCGCGAAAAATTTTATGTGTTCTGGTATCATTGCTGTCATCTTCGAATACCATATCCTGTAGGAGATGATTGTCTTTCCAGATTTTTCCCCAAAGTCGAAACATTTCCGATAACCTCGCCTGTTCGTTAGATTATTTTGTTTTGCTCATTAAATGTAATGGGTGTAACTTTCAGAGCTATTATAACAGAGAGTATTCTTGTGGGCAATGCCCCAATCGGGCTGCTTTCTTATGTTTTATGGGTTCTCGAGGCTTGCAGCGTGCTATGGGTCTTTGCGTAACATGCTTAGTGTGAGAATGAAAAAAATGACCTTTTGACCCATGGTATCACAAAAATGAAATTATTATGAAATATTCGTAATCCTGACCACAAGTGTGGGTAGTTATGTTATAATGAAACATAGAAAACGGATGCAATATCCGCTCATTTGTGTTGGGGAGGGGAATATACGAATGAGGCAGAGTAAATGATTATTCACAGCAGGAGTGTAGCCTATGGATTTTAAACCGGACAGGACGAATGATGTAAAAAGCTGGGAAGAGGTTGTATTAATTTACAATTCGGCCCTGAAAGAAATCGGAACGAAACTGGAAATATTAAATGATGAGTTCCAGCATGTACATCAGTACAATCCGATTGAACATATTAAGTCGCGCATCAAAACACCGCAGAGTATTGTTAAAAAATTAAAAAAACATGGATATGAATCAACTATTGAGAATATGGTAAAATATGTCAATGATATTGCAGGTATCCGTGTGATATGTTCTTTTACTTCCGACATCTACCGGATTGCGGAAATGATTATTAATCAGAATGATATCAAAGTGATTTCGGTTAAAGACTATATTTTAAATCCGAAACCCAGTGGATATAAGAGTTATCATCTGATTATCAGTGTCCCGATTTTCTTATCGGACCGGATTGTGGATACCAAGGTAGAGATTCAGATCCGAACGGTAGCAATGGATTTCTGGGCAAGTCTGGAGCACAAGATTCATTACAAATTCGAAGGAAATGTTCCGGATCATATCCGTGATTCTTTAGTAGAATGTGCAGAGATTGTAGCGGATCTGGATGCAAAGATGCTATCTCTGAATGAAGAAGTGCAAAGTCTTGCGGAAAGTGATGCATAATACATATTTTAGATAAGAAAAACCGACAGTGACTGTCGGTTTTTTGTTGCTCTCTTATGCCGCTGAGAAAGACACGAAATCTTGTAAAAGCCGGCAGGCAAAGATATATATATTGTTTTGCCATAAAATGAGGAGTGCCCAGGCACCTTGCGGATACCTGGGCTATTATGAAAAAATTTATCTATGTCTGTAGTGCTTGCTTATCACTTGCACTACGTTGTTCAAATTTGATGTTTTTATAATACAACATAATTATGAACAAAATATGAACATTGCATGAAAAAATAGTAAATTCCAACAAGATTATAAAAAATACACAAATTAAATTGTGCACATTGAACAAAAATGAAACGGATTTGGATAAAAAAGGGAAAGGTTGTCAAAGAATCTGATACATGATAAAATAACTTGAAATAGTGTCAAAAGTAAGAGCCATATTAACGGAGGAAGTTTTTGTGGATAATTTTATGGATAAACTTGCAAAAAGATTTAATGCAGGAGAAATGATCAGGGCGAATGCACAGGCAGAAGCACGAGATATGAAACGTCTGCAGGAACGTACTGCGGAATATGAAAATATGATGCGTGAGATGCGACGTCTGAATTTAAAAAATGTGGAAGTGACAGAGCAGGTTCAGCAACTGATTCAGTGCGGAATTGAGCAATTTGAAGGATATGGAACATCTGAGAATTTAATTGGAAAGAAACTGGAAGAATTGCAAGGCGACCTTGCTGCTGCTAAAGAAGGAATTTTAGATAATGAAGCTGCAATGGAACGTCTGTTGGAAGATTTGCATCGGGAATTTTCCGATATGAATCAGGGAATTGACAATATTCGGGTGGATTTATCCGGAATGAATCAGGGAATTGGCAATGTTCGGACGGATTTGTCTGGGATGAATCAGGATATCGGGGCTATCCGTATGGATTTATCCGGAGTGAATCAGGAAATGGGAAGCGTTCGCACAGACTTATCCGGAATGCAAAGTGACTTATCTGCTATGAGTGGCTCATTAAATAATCTCCAATATCAGTTTGCCGGATTTGATAACAGCATGCGTTTGTTGGAGCAGGCAGTCCAGGATAGTATGAATAAGGGAATTGATGCAGAGGCTTTGGCTCCTATAATGGAAAGCATTCGTGAGGTGCGCGAGATGATAGCAGCAGCCGGAACCGGTGCTGAGATGACTGCTAAAAAAATGGAAGAACATGTGCATAGAGAAAATGTGCGGGTGTATCGTAATGTTCAGGCAGCCTTGGTAGATGAAACCGGAAAAAAGGCGCGGGAGATTAACTTAAGACTGGATCAGATGGAGGGAAGTCTGAAAAAGAACGGCGGGCTGAAAGTTATGATTATAATAACGATGTTTGCTGCCCTTGTCTCTGCTGCATTACAGGTTCTTATGATGCTGGGAATGTTATAAAGAAATGTCATATAATAAGGGAATGTGCTATGGGAAATGTGTCATTTAAACCGGGAAACATGTTGTATCCTTTGCCGGCTGTCTTAGTTTCCGTAACAGACGGTCAGGGAAATGATAATGTATTTACGGTTGCCTGGACCGGTACCATATGTTCGGATCCTCCGATGGTTTCGATTTCAGTCAGACCATCCAGATATTCCTATCAGATGATAAAGGATACCGGAGAGTTTGTGATTAATCTGACTACGGAAAAGCTTGTGCTTGCAACTGATTTTTGCGGCGTCAGAAGTGGTCGGGATGTTGATAAATTTAAAGAAATGAATTTGACAAAACTTCCGGCGCAGAAGGTGAAAGCACCTCTGATTGGTGAAAGCCCGGTTCGTATTGAATGTCGGGTAACGCAGGAAATTTTGCTTGGAAGCCATACGATGTTTTTGGCTGTTGTTGAGGCGGTCTCTGTAGATGATGCCTACATGGATGAAAACGATACATTTCATCTCTCAACAGCAAAACCGATTGTTTATTCTCACGGAGAATATTATTCGCTAAAACAGGTTTTGGGAACATTTGGTTACAGTGTCAGAAAGAAATCTCCATCAGGACAGTTGTCCAATAAAAAGAAATCTTCAAGGGCTGGTTCGGATAAGAAAACGGCCGCTAAAAATAAGAATACCGGAAAGAAGAATACCTAACTGGAATGAAACGGATTACAAAGTTTTATCGAGAAATAAAAGTAGTAAATATTAAAACTGCATATCTGATTCTTTTTCTTGCTCTGCTTTTTTTTCCTAATTTTCATAAAATCGAACATACCGGTAATAATATTTATACGGTCTATTTGGACGGTTATGAAGTCGGAACGGTAGATAATGAGGCTGATGCGCGAAACTATTTGCGTAAGGCCCGTACACAATTGATCAGAGAAAAGGGGGATTTGGTATTCGCCAATGCCGAATTGACCTTGGAAGGCAGAGAATTGTGGATTGGGAAAGTGGATTCACAGAGCAGGGTTATAGACAACATGTGCAATGTTTTGCGGGATTCCAAGATGGCAGACCGCAGTCTGTCTTATATGATTAAAATTAATCAATTTACCATTAATATTAAAAATGCTGAGGAAGTAAAGGCTGTTTTACAGGCTGCTCTCAATAAATATGATGATAAAGGGGAATTTCAGGTTGAATTAATTACAGATCCTGATCGGGAACTGAATGTTCTGACTACCAAAATAACTAATTCCCTTGACAGATATAAGGAAGCTACTGAAATGCCCCTTGCCGGATTGGACAAGGCATTTTATGAAATAGATAAGGAATCGGAAGAAAGTATCAAGACTTCATTTGAGGATTTTGACTATGGGATGGTGGATTTGTACTATGACAATGATATTGAAGTCATAGAAACTTATTTGCCGGAGAGTGAGCTGACGGATATTGCAACTGCGACTGAGATTTTGACACAGGATCAGGAAAAAAATTCAATCTATGAAGTTCAATCCGGAGATACTTTATCTGAGATAGCTCTTAAGGTCGATATTCCTTTAGATCGGATTATTGCAATGAATGAAATGCTGGAGGATGAAAACTCTACGATTCGTGTTGGGGATGAGCTGATTATAACGATTCCGGAACCGGCACTTTCTGTTGGAAGGCAGGAAGAAATTTATTACGAAGAAGATTATGATGCGCCTGTTGAATATATTTATAATGATGACTGGTATACAACAGAATCACAGGTTCGCCAACAGCCGTCGGCCGGACATCGGAATGTAGCTGCAATTGTTACATATCATAACAATAATGTGAAGGATACCCAGATTTTGAAAGAGCAGGTAACCATTGCGCCTGTTGCAAAGGTGGTTGAAGTTGGAACCAAGACGCCGCCTACTTATATTAAGCCAATCTCCGGTGGCCGTCTGTCAAGTACTTTCGGTCGCAGAAGTGCACCGAAACGTGGTGCATCCACATATCACAGGGGGATTGACTGGGCTACTCCTATTGGTACTGCTGTTATGGCATCTTCTGCAGGTACCGTAACAAGAGCCGGATGGGGAAGTGGTTATGGATATGTTGTCTACATCAATCATGAGGATGGAAGACAAACCCGTTATGGTCATCTGAGCAAAGTGCTTGTTTCTGTCGGTCAAAAGGTAAAACAGGGACAAAAAATTGCACTTAGTGGTAATACCGGTGTGAGTACCGGACCGCATATTCATTTTGAAATTTTAATTAATGGAAGTCAGGTAAATCCTTTAAATTATCTGAACTAACCATAAAAATATCCAAAAATAATTGTGAATCAGCCTCTCATAGCTACAAATTGACTGATTTTCAATTTCTACATTTACAATTTCAATGGTTGTAGTATATAATATAATTTGATGTGTAGAAAAGAGTATCTGAGGTGCATTATGGAGCAATATGCAATCAAAGGGGGAAATCCTCTGGTGGGCGAAGTCGAAATAGGCGGAGCTAAAAATGCAGCATTAGCAATTCTTGCTGCTTCCATTATGACAGATGAAACAGTTATTATAGAGAATTTGCCGGATGTTCGAGATACCAATGTTTTGATGCAGGCAATGGAAAGTGTCGGTACAACGATTCAAAAAATTGACCGTCATAGTATCAAAGTTAATGGCTCGACTATTCATGATGTTGTAATAGAAGACGATTTTATCAAAAAAATCAGAGCATCCTATTATCTTTTAGGCGCTCTGCTTGGAAAGTATAAAAGAGCTGAGGTTGCGCTTCCCGGTGGATGTAATATTGGAAGCAGACCGATTGACCAGCACATTAAAGGGTTTAAGGCTCTGGGTGCGGAAGTTAAAATTTCACATGGATTGATAGTGGCACAGGCTGATAAACTGGTTGGAAATCATATCTATTTAGATGTTGTTTCTGTTGGTGCGACCATCAATATTATGATGGCTGCAACACTTGCAGAAGGTCAGACCATAATCGAGAATGCGGCAAAAGAGCCTCATGTAGTCGACCTTGCCAATTTCTTAAACAGTATGGGTGCGCGCATTAAAGGTGCCGGTACGGATGTTATTCGTATCAAAGGGGTAGAAAAGTTGCATAAAACTGAGTATTCCGTTATTCCGGATCAGATTGAAGCCGGTACATTTATGATTGCGGCAGCAGCAACAAAAGGAGATGTGACCGTTAAAAATGTCATTCCCAAGCACTTGGAATCTATTAGCGCAAAATTACAGGAAATAGGCTGTGAGATCGAAGAAAGTGATGATGCAGTGAGGGTGGTTTCTTCAAAACCCTTATCCTATACACAAGTTAAGACCCTTCCATATCCCGGCTTCCCGACGGATATGCAGCCGCAGATTACTATGACACTTGGATTGTCAAGCGGCAATAGTATTGTTACCGAAAGTATTTTTGAAAATCGATTTAAATATGTGGACGAACTTTCCAGAATGGGAGCATCCATAAAAGTAGAAGGTAATTCGGCTATCATTACCGGGGTTAGCAAATACACAGGGGCACATATCAGTGCTCCCGACTTAAGAGCCGGAGCAGCTTTGGTTATAGCAGGGCTTGCTGCAGATGGATTTACTATCGTTGATGATATTTTTTATATTGAACGTGGATATGAAGATTTTGACGAGAAGCTCCGTAGCCTTGGTGGTTTAATCGAAAAAGTTTCCGATGAAAAAGAAATACAGAAATTTAAATTGAGAGTATCCTGATACAATTTTATATTTAAGAAAAGTAAAAGCTGTACATCATAAGTGTGTACAGCTTTTTTGTATTAATGTATCTGTTCAGAGCCACCCCCGTATGATACTTACAGATTGCTTCACATTTTGTGCTCCCGCAATTGAACGTGATATCATAGTATTTTTTCGATGGATAATTCCGGGTGCTGTGACAAATCAACAAAACCGTTTTCGGTTTTGATCATGGGTTTGGATAAGGTTGCGTGGTTGATATACACAATATCGCCTTCGGTTCCGTCAGAGAGCATAACCCGGTTGTTCATATAGGTGTTAACGACATTTTCCAAAAATTTCAAGATGAAAGCCGCTTCGTATTTTTGAAGCCCTTCTTTTTCAAATATCTCAATAACCTGAAAAGGACAAAGCGGACCGCGATAAACTCTTGCTGCTGTCATGGCGTCATAAACATCGGCAATCGCAACAATTTTTGCAAAAGCATCGATTTTATCTCCTTTTAATCCAAATGGATAGCCGGAACCGTCACATTTTTCATGATGCATCAGAGCTGCATTTTTAATGTGATCGCTGATGTCCTGCTTTTTTAGGATATTATATCCTTCGATGGTATGTGTTTTCACGGTTTTGTATTCCGCGTCCGTAAGTTTCCCCGGTTTTTTAATCAACTGATCCGGAATGGCAAGTTTTCCGATATCATGAAGCAGACCGCATAAGGTTGCTGTCTCAATCTCTTTTTGGGAAAGATTGAGCCAAGTAGCCAAAATATTACTAATCAAAGCAACATTCATACAATGAGCAAAAGTCAGATCGTCATACTGGCGCATATTATGCAGCATATTAAAAAACGACGCTGTATTAGATGCTCCGTCAATCAGATGTGTTGCCTGCTTTAACAAAGTGTCGGTATTGATCTTGGCGCCTTTTTGGACAATATCATTCATGCTGCTTTTGAATTCGTTGATGGTTTGATCAAAATCAGTTTTGTATTGGATAAATTCCGGACTGGACTTAATAAGCTCCGAATAGGGAGAAGTTTTTTGGGGAACATCCAAAACAGGTTCCGGTTTTGTTCCTGTCTCGTTGTCACAGTATGTAACAGGCGAATCAAACGGTTCGTCCGGATTATCTTTGACCTTTACATATGGAATAGAATAAAATTCCAATCTTGTAATTATTTTGTCGGTTAAAACCATACCCTTGGGAATAATGAGCTGATTGGCATAGCTGAAAACGTCTTCTCCAACAATCATGCCGGGGGTAAGGTTTGATCTGAGCAGTCTTTTCACGATGTTCCTCTTTCAAACAAACAGTTTACTGGTAATATAATATTATACCTTTTTGGGCTGTAAAAAGTCAATGAAAGCCGGGAAATTGAAAATATAATTGAAAATATAACAAGCTGGGAAATTGAAAATATAACAAAACGAGAAAATAAAAATATAACAAAAATAGAAAAATATACATTCAGATTGGCAAACATGAATCAAAAATATAAATTCATAAAGCAAATTGAGAATGCAGATATGGAAATGTCTGGAAAATGTCAAAAAATGTGATTTTAGAGAAGGAATGTACTTGACGGAAAGCACAAAATTATATATAGTTTGTCTTAGATATGAAAATTCAATATTGGTAAGGCTCTTATTCAGAGTGGTGGAGATACAGAGGATCAGTGAAGCCACGGCAACCCCTTAAGACAAAGGAAGGTGCCAACCTGAGCGAGATATTCGAACAATAAGAGGATCTTTATGTCTAATCGGTCCGCTTTTTGTTGAAAGCGGTTTTTTTATGCAAACCAGTAGTTGTCTAACGTTATGCTAAAAGAGAAATGTGTGGCAATTTGACAGCTACTCCATCTATTTCTAGGAGGAAAGAAAAATGGATAAAAGATTATTTACATCCGAATCAGTAACAGAAGGACATCCGGACAAAGTCTGTGATGCAATTTCAGACGCGATTTTAGACGCGTGTATGGAACAGGATCCCATGAGCCGAGTTGCCTGTGAAACCGCATGCTGCACCGGTTTTGCATTGGTTACCGGTGAGATTACAACAAAAGCGCAGCTTGATGTGCCTGCTATTGTCAGAAATACGGTTGAAGAGATTGGTTATACCGATTCTGAAATGGGATTTGATTATAAGAGCATGGCAGTTATGGTAGCTCTTGATCAGCAGTCAGCTGATATTGCCATGGGCGTTGATAAGGCATTGGAAGCAAAAGAAAATAAAATGTCTGATGATGAAATTGAAGCCATCGGTGCGGGGGATCAGGGAATGATGTTTGGTTATGCATCCAATGAGACACCGGAGCTTATGCCTTATCCTATCAGTCTTGCGCACAAGCTGGCATTGCAGCTGACAAAGGTTCGTAAAGACGGAACACTGACTTATTTAAGACCGGACGGAAAAACTCAGGTTTCCGTTGAATATGATGAAAACGGAAAACCTTTCCGTTTAGAGGCAGTTGTTCTTTCTACTCAGCATGATGCAAATGTTTCTCAAAAACAGATTCATGAGGATATCAAAAAATATGTTTTTGAACCGGTTCTTCCCAAAGAATTGCTGGACGAAAACACCAAATATTTCATTAATCCGACCGGACGTTTTGTTATCGGCGGTCCTCATGGAGATGCAGGTCTTACCGGACGTAAGATTATTGTGGATACCTATGGTGGATATGCTCGTCACGGTGGCGGTGCTTTTTCCGGAAAAGACTGTACAAAGGTTGACCGTTCCGCAGCTTATGCAGCAAGATATGTGGCAAAAAATATTGTAGCAGCAGGTCTTGCTGATAAATGTGAGATTCAGTTGTCTTATGCAATCGGTGTGGCACAGCCCACATCTATCATGGTGGATACGTTTGGAACCGGAAAAGTTTCCGATGAAAAGCTGGTTGAAATTGTTCGTGAGAATTTTGATTTGAGACCTGCCGGAATTATCAAGATGCTGGATTTGCGTCGTCCGATTTACAAACAGACTGCAGCATATGGCCACTTTGGAAGAAATGATCTGGATTTACCTTGGGAAAAAACAGATAAAGTTGATGCAATGAAAAAGTATTTATAGTAAAATGGAATTGTGGTAGCAAAAGTTGATATCATAGGGCGAAATATCTTTTGCCCCAACATCATTTCATATTGTTATATTATAAAGGGGAAATTTAAAGAATGACGTTTGATGAACTTATTGATTATGCGATTTCGCGTCAGGCATCCGATGTTCATATTACAGTTGGGACGGCCTGTGCGATACGTCGATTTGGAGAACTGGAGATTTTACCGGATATACCGACAGCAGAAGAATCAAAACGAATGATTTTAGATTCCTTGACTGAAGAACAGGTGGAAAAGGTACTTAACGGACAGGATTTAGACTTTGCATTATTTGCAAGAAATGGTTATCGTTTGCGTGCGAATGTCTATCACCAGCGTAACAATATTGCTGCATCGTATCGAATTTTAAATCAGACGATTCCTTCTTTCGAAGAATTGGAAATTCCGGCGGCGGTGCAGAAGCTGATTGAGGAGCCAAGAGGATTGGTTTTGATTACCGGATCGACCGGCTCCGGTAAGACAACGACCATGGCATCCATGATTGATTACATCAATCGCACTAAAAATTTACACGTTATGACAATCGAAGATCCGATTGAGTATGTATATTATCACAATAAATCCATGATTCACCAGCGTGAAGTTGGTAAAGACGTAGAGACATTTGCAAAAGCAGTCCGTTCTGCTCTTCGAGAAGATCCGGATATTATCATGGTTGGTGAGATGCGAGACTATGAGACCATCAGTGCTGCCATTTCCGCAGCAGAAACAGGTCATTTGGTTATTTCAACCCTGCATACAACAAGTGCTGCGCAGACGATTGAACGTATTTTAGATGCGTATCCGCCTCATGCACAGGGACAGGCAAGAACACAGCTTGCAAATGTTCTCCGCGGAGTTGTTACCCAGCTTTTGATTCCGCAGATGAATGGAGAAGGTATGGTGCTTGCAACCGAAGTATTGTTAAATAACGATGCTATTGCTGCCCAGATTCGTGATAGCAAGACGCATCAAATTCAAAGCACTATTCAGAGTAACATGGCGATGGGAATGCATACGCTAGAGACTGACTTAAAGAGACTGATGGGAAGTTTTCGCATTTCCCGTGAGGATGCACTGGCTGCTGCAAACAATCCGAAAGAATTGATGATGTAGCATAATAAGTAAAAAGTAAAGATAAAAAGAATGTCAGATTTGTAAAATTTTATTTCCTAACTGACATTCTTTTTTTTATGCATTATAATAATGATATCAGGGTCAAAAGGTTATACTTTTCAAGCTTGCTTGAAAAAGTATAACTTTGGGACCCGCAAAACATGAGAAAGTAGCCCGATTAGGGCGGATTTCAAATGTTTTCAGGATTGCGAGAGCACAAAGTGCGTAGCAATCCGTAGGTATCATGTGCACAATACATTAACTGCAAAGCTGAGGAGCTGTTTGCAGACATGAGTTTTCAGAAATCATTCCTGCAGGCAGGAGAAGGAGGAAATCCGTTATGGCATTTACACATCTTCATGTGCATACAGAGTATTCTTTGTTGGATGGTTCCAACAAAGTTAAAGAATGCGTCAAACGGGTAAAAGAACTTGGGATGGATAGCTGTGCGATTACGGACCATGGTGTTATGTATGGTGTAATCAATTTTTATCGTGCAGCAAAAGAAGCCGGAATTAATCCAATTCTTGGTTGTGAGGTCTATGTTGCACCGGGCTCGCGGTTTGATAAAGAAGCCGGTGTGGGCGATGACCGATATTATCATTTGGTTTTGCTGGCTGAAAATAATACCGGTTATGCTAATCTGGTTAAGATTGTCAGTAAAGGACATACCGAAGGTTTTTATTATAAGCCGCGCGTGGATTTGGAAGTATTAGAAAAGTATCACGAGGGAATTATTGCCTTGTCTGCATGCCTTGCTGGTGAAGTACAGAGAAATATCATGAAAGGGCTTATGGATGAGGCGGAAAAATCAGCCATTCGTTATGAAAAAATTTTTGGAAAGGGAAATTTCTTTTTAGAATTACAGGATCATGGTCTTGCAGAGCAGCAAAAGGTCAATGCGGCTTTGTTGTCCATGAGTAAAAAACTTATGATACCGCTGGTTGCCACCAATGATGTTCATTATACTTATGCGGAGGATGTAAAGCCGCATGATATTCTTTTGTGTCTGCAGACCGGTAAAAAGCTTGCGGATGAAGACCGCATGCGCTATGAAGGTGGTCAGTACTATATTAAGAGTGAAGAGGAAATGCGGTCACTTTTCCCCTATGCACTCGAGGCTGTTGAAAATACACATAAAATCGCAGAAAGATGCCATGTTGAAATTGAGTTTGGTGTAACTAAGCTGCCAAAGTTTGATGTACCGGAAGGATACGATTCCTGGACATATCTAAATAAGCTGTGTTTTGACGGATTGAAGGAACGGTATGAATCAGATGAAGACGGTTCCCTGGCAAAACGTCTGCAATTTGAGTTGGATACCATTAAAACGATGGGTTATGTGGATTATTTTTTGATTGTCTGGGATTTTATCAACTATGCCAGAAGTCATGGAATTATGGTTGGACCCGGACGTGGTTCGGCAGCCGGAAGTATGGTTGCCTATTGCTTAAAAATTTCTCAGGTAGATCCTATTCGTTACAATCTGATTTTTGAGCGTTTCTTAAATCCGGAACGTGTAACCATGCCTGATATTGATGTGGATTTCTGCCCGGATGGTCGCCAGAAGGTCATTGATTATGTCAGTGACAAATATGGAGCGGATAAAGTGGTGCAGATTATTACCTTTGGTACGATGGCTGCCAAAGGCGTAATCCGTGATGTGGCACGTGTGATGGATCTTCCATATTCTTATGCAGACTCCATTGCCAAAATGATTCCCAAGGAATTAAATATTACGCTCGAAAAATCTTTGGAAATGAATCTGGAATTAAAAGCTTTATACGATACGGACGATCAGGTACATGAATTGATTGACATGTGTAAGCGTTTGGAAGGATTGCCGCGAAACGCATCGACACATGCCTCCGGTGTGGTAATCTGCCAAAGGCCGGCGGATGATTTTGTGCCGTTATCACGAGGAACAGAAGGTGCCATTGTGACACAGTTTGAAAAAGATACGGTGGAACAGCTGGGCCTGTTAAAAATGGACTTTTTGGGACTTCGCAATCTGACCATTATCGAGGATGCCTGTGATCTGATTGAAATGAGCACCGGGAAAAAGATTGATATTGACAATATTGATTACAATGAAAAAGAAGTGTATGAATCGCTTTGGACCGGAAAAACGGACGGCGTATTCCAGCTTGAAAGCAACGGGATGAAGAGCTTTATGAAGGAGTTAAAACCCCAGAGCATGGAGGATGTGATTGCCGGAATTTCTTTGTATCGTCCGGGACCGATGGATTTTATTCCGAAATACATTGAAGGTAAAAATAATCGAAGCGCGGTTACATACTCCTGCCCGGAGCTACAGCCCATCCTTGAGCCGACATATGGCTGTATCGTCTATCAGGAACAGGTTATGCAGATTGTAAGGGATTTGGGAGGCTATACCCTTGGCCGAAGTGATCTGGTTCGACGTGCCATGAGTAAGAAAAAATCTTCTGTTATGGAGGAGGAACGTAAAAACTTTGTATACGGAAATGAAAAAGAAGGCGTTCCGGGCTGTGTGGCGAAAGGAATTCCGGCTGAGGTAGCGGATCATATCTTTGGTGAAATGATGGATTTTGCCAAATATGCTTTTAATAAATCCCATGCTGCCTGCTATGCGGTTGTTGCCTATCAGACAGCATGGTTAAAATATCATTATCCGGTAGAATATATGGCCGCGTTATTGACTTCGGTCATTGATGAATCTAAAAAAATATCTGCTTATATTATGACTTGTAAAAATATGGGAATACCGATATTACCGCCGGATGTCAATGAAGGACTTGTTGGTTTTTCTGTAAAAGACGGCTCTATTATCTATGCTTTGACGGCAATAAAAGGTGTCGGAAACAATGTGGTCAATGCTATTGTAAACGAGAGAGAGGCAAGAGGTCCTTATACAACCATCAACGATTTTATCACAAGACTTGCTGACAAAGATATCAATAAACGACTGGTGGAAAACTTTATCAAAGCCGGTGCGTTTGACAGTCTTCCCGGTAACAGGGCACAGAAGATGAGTGTGTTTGGTCCGATTATGGACAGCATTCAAAAGGATCAGAAGAATAATCTGGCAGGGCAGCTTTCTTTGTTTGATCTTGCCTGCGAGGAGCAGAAACAGGAATTTGATATCCGTATGCCGGATGTTGCGGAATATAAAAAAGAAGTATTACTCAATTTTGAAAAAGAAGTAACTGGTTTCTATGTCAGCGGGCACCCGTTGGATGAATATGAAGATTTCTGGAA
This sequence comes from Lachnospiraceae bacterium, assembly GCA_017387565.1. Taxonomy (GTDB): domain Bacteria; phylum Bacillota; class Clostridia; order Lachnospirales; family Lachnospiraceae; genus UBA2882. Next base: position 39,506 of record JAFOEY010000046.1, read on the forward strand.
AAAGAGAATCTCTGCCACAACGGCAGAGTTTATGTATAACGATGAACTGGAGGAAGGACAGGAACAGAATCAGATTGAAGATGGAATCAAGGCAACAATCGGTGGAATGATTACTGCGAAAACGACGAAGTATACCAGAAATAACAAGATGATGGCTTTTTTGACCGTTGAAGATCTTGCAGGAAGTGTAGAAGTTATTGTATTTCCAAGACAATATGAAATTTATGGCCCCAAAATGAATGAAGAGGAAAAGGTTTTCATTACCGGAAAAACAAACGTAGAAGATGAAAAAGATGGAAAACTGATTTTAGAAACCATGGTTACGTTTGAAGATGCTCCCAAAAAGCTTTGGATTAAGTTTCCATCCATTGCTGAGTATGAAAAAAAGGCGGCGGTTTTAAACTCTGTTCTGGAGACTTCCGAAGGAAATGACGAAGTTATTATCTACTGTGAAGCAGAGAAAAAGATGAATAAACTTCCTAAGAATTGTAATATTAAAGCTGATGATGAAATCTTAAATCATCTCAAATCAGCGTTTGGGGAAGATTGTATCCGACTGGTTTAAATTCCATTTAATTTATCATTTTGAAAGTAATAGTATCCTTATTCATGGAAAATTGCAGAAAGCTTATCCAAAATATACATGGAAAACCTACGAAAAATCTGTATTTTATTGAAATAAGGGAAAAAAAGGGTTAAAATAAGACGACGTGTTAAGCGAAACGGAGGAGACAGAATGGCAAAAGAAATTAAAACAATCGGTGTCTTAACAAGTGGTGGGGATGCTCCCGGAATGAATGCCGCAATTCGTGCGGTAACCAGAAAAGCGATTAATAACGGAGTAAAAGTAAAGGGCATAAAAAAGGGTTATCAGGGGCTGTTAAATGAAGAAATTATTGATTTAGACAGACATGATGTTTCTGATACCATTCAAAAAGGCGGAACGATTTTAGGAACTGCCAGATGTATGGAATTTAAGACTGAAGAAGGCCAGGCAAAAGGGGCAGAGATTTGCAGAAAGCATGGCATTGACGGCATTGTGGTAATCGGAGGCGACGGTTCATACCGCGGCGCGCAGGCATTGTCAAAGCATGGAATTAATACCATTGGTCTTCCGGGAACCATTGATTTGGATATTTCCTGTACGGATTATACCATTGGTTTTGATACGGCAATCAATACAGCGATGGAAGCCATTGACAAAATACGTGATACATCATCTTCTCATGAACGATGCAGTATCGTAGAAGTAATGGGACGAAATGCCGGTTATATTGCACTGTGGTGCGGTGTTGCATGTGGTGCGGATGATATCCTGCTTCCGGAGAAATATGATTACAATGAGCAGGCCATTATCAATAACATTATCCGAAACAGGAAGCTTGGAAAAACACATCATATTATTGTAAATGCAGAAGGAATTGGACATTCCACTTCCATGGCAAGACGTATCGAAGCCGCAACCGGTATTGAGACGAGAGCTACCATTATCGGTTACATGCAGCGTGGCGGCAGTCCGAGCTGTAAAGACCGATACTATGCATCCATGATGGGAGCTTATGCGGCGGACATTCTCTGCGAGGGAAAGACGAATCGGGTTGTGGCACATGCCGGCGGAAAATTTGTGGATTATGATATTGATGAAGCACTTGCCATGCAAAAGAGTATTGATGAATATCAGTATGAAGTAAGCAACGCCTTGTATCGATAATAGGAAAGCCATATCTGTATAGATAAGCATATGCTTACCGGCAGAATGGCTTTTTTTACGCGTCATCTTTTTTAGAAGTAATTTCATTGGTTGAACCCATGATACCAACGGATTGCTACGCACTTTGTGCTCTCGCAATCCTAAAACATTCGAAATCCGCCCTAATCGGGCTGCTTTCTTTGATTGAAAATCTCTTTAATTGATAAATAGATTTTGGGATTAAAAGGTATTTTAGTAAGTAGAGGAATATATGATTATATCGGCATCAAATAAAAAAGTTAAGAATATAGCAGCTCTTCTTTCGCGTTCCAGAGAACGGAAAAAGCGGGGCGTCTTTGTAGTAGAAGGAATTAAGATGTTTACGGAGGCGCCGATAGACAGAATTTTGGAAGTATATATAGAAGAAACTCTTTTTGGGGAGATTCTTGCGGGTAAGTCAGATGAAGAATTTGTAAAGAAACTGGATCAAATAACAGGATGCCTGCAAAAGAAGGATGGAAAGAATTGTGCCATAGAAAACAACGGTATTTCTGTGGAATTTGAAATTGTGCGCGATGATATCTTTCGAAAAATGAGTGATACGCAGACCCCGCAGGGAATTTTATGTGTGGTAAAGCGATTGGATGAAACATTTGAAGATCTGATGAAAGAAAATCAAATGAAAGAATGCCAAAAAACAGAATACCAAGAAAAAGGTAATCATCAAAAAGATAATCATCATAAAGATAAACACCAAAAAGACAATCAGAAAAAAGATTATCAAGAAAAAGATGGTCAGGCAGAAAGAGAATGCGCAAAAGGTCTGTATTTAATTTTAGAAGATATACAGGACCCGGGAAATCTCGGAACTATGATAAGAGCCGGAGAAGGAGCCGGGGTTAGCGGCATCATCATGAGTGATAAGACGGTGGATGTGTACAATCCAAAGACAATTCGTGCAACAATGGGAAGTATCTATCGCGTCCCGTTTTGTTATGTGAGTGATTTGCATCGCTGTATCAAAGACTTGCAGGAGTGTGATATAAAGGTATATGCCGCACATCTAAAAGGAGAAGAAGCTTATGATTTACAGAATTACTGCAGGTCTGTAGCATTTTTAATTGGAAATGAAGGAAACGGTTTAAAGGATGAAACTGCTGAGTTAGCGGATGCTTACATTAAAATTCCCATGCTTGGTAAGGTGGAGTCGTTAAACGCTGCAATCGCAGCAACATTATTGGTCTATGAAGCGGCCAGACAGAGGAGGAATTGAAATGAAAATTGGATTTATCGGATTAGGAAATATGGCAACCGCCATCATTGGAGGAATTTTAAAGAATGGACTTGTGAATCCGGCAGATATCATGGGCTCTGCCCATACAGAAGCTACGGTAAAAAAAGCTGTGGAGCAGTATCAGATTACAGGTGCTTTTGATAATAAGGAAGTGGCAGCATATGTCGATTATCTGGTGTTAGCGGTGAAACCCCAGATGTATCCTGCCGTAATTGAAGAAATCAGACAGGTAGTCCGGAAAGATACAGTCATTATCAGTATTGCACCAGGGAAGACTTTGCAGTGGCTGGCTGATTTGTTTATAAAAGATATTCATGAAATCAAACTGGTGCGTTGTATGCCGAATACACCGGCTTTGGTTATGGAAGGATGCACCGGTGTCTGCTTCGGAGAAACGGTTTCATCTCAGGAAAAAGAAACTGTCATGCAGTTGTTAAATAGTTTCGGAAAAGCCATTGAGGTACCGGAAAATCTTATGGATACCGTGGTTGGAGTTAGCGGAAGCTCACCAGCATATGTATTTATGTTTATCGAGGCGATGGCTGATGCAGCTGTAGCCGATGGAATGCCCAGAAAACTTGCATATGAATTTGCTGCACAATCCGTACTTGGCAGTGCCAAAATGGTTTTAGAAAGCGGAAAACATCCCGGAGAGTTGAAAGATATGGTATGTTCACCCGGCGGAACGACAATAGAAGCAGTTCGTGTACTTGAGAAAACCGGACTTAGAAGTAGTGTAATGGAGGCCCAGAAAGCCTGTGTGGCAAAAGCCAAAGGTATGTGACAATAGAAATAACCGTATCCGGAAAGTGCCTGAAAAGTAGCAAAAGATATGGGTGAAGAACCAAAAAGCATGTAAAATTTGACAAATTTTAAGGAATCTGCTATTATAACCAAAATCTGTGCTTTTAACAATTTTGTAATATTTATACATAAAATTGAAACAATTTGAATTCAAAAAACTTTTGAGCCCAACTTCTTTGTATAGTTATACAAGTTAATGGGGATCGTTTGTAGTGGAGGATTACATGAGAGTAAAGAGCAATGTGATTTTTCGTCATATCGTTTTTCTTGCAATTTGTTTTGCAATGATATTGATGAAAAGTTCGATGGTTCACGCTTCTGATCTGACACCGGTTACGGAAGTCGATGTTTTAAATGTTTCGGATGATGGAAACAATACGATTGTGGTAGATGATACCAGTATCTGTCTTGCCGCGGGTGCTTTTGATAAAGAATCTGTTGTTTCGTTAGAGGAAGAAGTAATTGAAATCGAGGTCATCGTAACGGAGGAAGAGGAAGAGACAGTAAGTAGTAACACTATTTTTGCAAAAGTATCAGATAGTGTGAATGTCAGAGAACAGCCGAATGAGGAAGCGCAAAAAGTCGGTAAACTATTTAAAAACTGTAGCGGAACCATGTTGGAGCAGGCAGATGGCTGGACCAAGATTACCAGTGGAAATTTGATTGGCTGGGTTAGCAGTGACTATCTGTATTTTGGTGAGGAAGCAGACCAAAAGATTGCTGAAGTTGGTACGTTGAAGGCAACGATTTCGACAGATGCTTTGCGCGTCAGAAAAGAAGCCAGTGAGAATGCAGGTGTATATAAGCTTGCCAAAAAAGATGAGAAATTCACAGTCGTAGAAGAGCTTGACGGCTGGATTGGCGTTAAAGTAGATGATGAAACGGTCGGTTATGTATCTGCTGAATATGCTACCGTTGAGTTTACAACTGAAAAAGGAAAAACAAATCAGGAGATCGCCGATGAAGAAAGGGCAGAACAGCTAAAGAAACTGACCAAGAATCGGGGAGCGGTACCTTCCAGTGTATCAGAAACAGCATTGCTTGCCGCTTTAATTCAGGCGGAGGCAGGAACACAGCCTTATGAAGGACAGTTGGCTGTTGGAGCGGTCGTTATGAACCGTGTAAGAAGCGGTGGATACCCGAATACGGTTATGGGCGTTATTACACAGCCGGGACAGTTCCCGCCGGCAACAAACGGAACGGTAGGCGCTATTGTTTCCAGAGGCGCCAAGGCTTCCTGTATGAAGGCTGCCGAAGCAGCCATTAACGGTGAAACCAATATCGGAGGAGCCATGCACTTTGGAAGAGTTGGAAAAGCAGTTGGTATAGTAATCGGCTCACATGTATTTTATTAAAAAAAAATTGAAACACTAAGCTGTGGTAATGAAAGTTGCTGCAGCTTTTTTGATTCTTTTTCCTGCTTATGAACCATACAGAGAATTACTCCGTTTCTGTACGTCTTTTATGATTTAATATATTTTTTGAATATGTTGTTCATTGTATCATCTTGTTGAAACTTGAAATCAGATGTAGTAAAATAAATCATATATATGGAAGAAAGGAGAATGACTATGAGTACAGTGTTCGGATTGTCAACTGTCTTTTTCTGGCTGGCTGTATTGGTTGTCATGATTGTCATAGAAATCCTGACCATGGGACTGACTACTATCTGGTTTGCAGGCGGAGCTTTGGTGGCTTTTTTTCTAGCCTTGTTACGCGTGCCTTTTGTTGTACAGATCGTAGTAGGATTGGTGGTATCCCTGATTTTATTGATTTTTACCAGACCCGTTGCCGTAAAGTATTTCAATAAAGACCGCGTCCGTACCAATGTAGAAAGTATGATTGGGACGCAGGCAATTGTTGTTGGTGAAATTGACAATTTACATGGAGTTGGTCGTGTGACGACCGGCGGCAAGGAATGGAGTGCCCGGACCACAGTAGACGGAATAGTATTACCGGTCGGAACAGTAGTTATTGTCAAAGCAGTAAGTGGAGTTAAATTAATTGTAGAAGAAAGAAAAGAGGAAAACTAATGGGTGGATTAGTAGTAGGTTTTATCGTTTTAATTGTCATTGTTGTATGGATATTGGTATCCTGTATTAAAGTTGTTCCCCAGGCTCATGCCTACGTTGTGGAAAGACTTGGTGCTTATCAGGGAACATGGAGCGTTGGTATGCATTTCAAAATGCCTTTCTTTGATAAAATCGCAAAGAAAGTATTGTTAAAAGAGCAGGTTGTAGACTTTGCTCCCCAGCCTGTTATCACAAAAGATAATGTAACTATGAGGATTGATACAATCGTATTTTTCCAGATTACAGATCCCAAGCTTTATGCTTACGGTGTGGAAAATCCGATTATGGCGATTGAAAACTTAACCGCCACAACACTTCGTAACATCATCGGTGATATGGAATTAGACCAGACCTTAAATTCCAGAGAAGTTATCAACTCTAAGATGAGCACAACGCTTGATGTAGCTACAGATCCTTGGGGTATCAAAATCAATCGTGTAGAGCTTAAAAACATCATTCCTCCGGCAGGTATTCAGGATGCCATGGAAAAACAGATGAAGGCAGAACGTGAACGTCGTGAAGCTATTCTTCGTGCGGAAGGTGAAAAGAAATCTACCGTCCTTGTTGCAGAAGGTCAGAAAGAATCTGCGATTTTGGAAGCACAGGCTGAAAAAGAAGCTGCTATTCTTCGTGCAGAAGCGCAGAAAGAAAAGATGATCCGCGAAGCAGAAGGTCAGGCAGAAGCCATCATGAAAGTACAGCAGGCTACTGCAGATGGTATCCGTATGTTAAAAGAAGCAGGTGCTGATGAAGCCGTTCTTCAGTTAAAGAGCTTAGAAGCATTTGGTAAAGCTGCTGACGGAAAAGCGACCAAGATTATCATCCCGTCTGATATTCAGGGTGTAGCAGGACTTGCAACCAGTATCAAAGAAGTAATTGCCGGAGATAAATAAGAGTTATTTTTATATGACAGGCAGAACCAAAAGGGGCTTTTTATAAGCCCCTTTTCTTGCATTTTAGAGATAAATCCATTAAGATAGACATGTTGAAAGAAAATCGCTGGAAATAATAGAAAACGATTGTGATAGTCATTTATTATGACTGATATTGAAATGAAGCAAAGCGAAAAATGGAGAAAACATAAAACAGGAGGCATCGTTCGTTATGGTCGAATTAAAAGGAAAACATTTTTTGAAACTGTTGGATTTTACACCGGAAGAGATTACCTATTTTCTGGATCTGGCAGCAGAATTTAAGGATAAAAAGAAAAAAGGCATCCCCATGGATTGTCTGCGTGGAAAAAATGTTGCGCTGATTTTTGAAAAGACCAGTACCAGAACACGATGCTCTTTTGAAGTGGCTGCTCACGATTTGGGCATGGGAACAACTTATCTTGATCCGAAAGGTTCCCAGATTGGAAAAAAAGAAAGTATTGCAGATACCGCCCGGGTACTCGGACGTATGTATGAAGGAATCGAATACCGCGGATATGGACAGGAGATTGTAGAGGAGCTGGCAAAATATGCCGGAGTACCGGTCTGGAACGGTCTGACTAACGAATTTCATCCCACACAGATGTTAGCAGATTTACTGACGATCCGCGAACATCTGGGAGAATTAAAAGGGAAAACGGTTGCCTATATGGGAGATGCCCGTTACAACATGGGAAATTCCTGGATGGTGACCTGTGCGAAAATGGGAATGAATTTTGTGGCATGTGCACCCAAAGAATATTTCCCCAATCCGGAGTTAGTAGCAACCTGTGAGGCAATTGCAAAGGAAACCGGTGCGACCATAACATTGACAGAAGATGCCATGGAGGGAACGAAAAACGCCGATGTCGTTTATACGGATGTGTGGGTTTCCATGGGGGAACCGGACGAAGTATGGGAGAAACGTATCAAGGATTTGTCTCCCTATCGCGTGACTTCGCAGATTATGAAAAATGCCAAAGATACTGCTATTTTTATGCACTGCCTGCCGGCATTTCATGATGTAAAGACCGAAATTGGTGCACAAATTGCGAAGCATTTTGGCATTACCGAAATGGAAGTAACCGATGAAGTATTCGAATCAGCTCAGTCCGTTGTTTTTGATGAAGCCGAAAATCGTATGCACACCATTAAAGCAGTTATGGCTGCGACACTGGGGGTTAAACTGGGAGAATGAAAGCCGAAATATTAGCTCTTTTGCGGGAACAGGATGGTTATATTTCCGGGCAGGAGTTGTGTGACCGTTTTGGTGTATCTCGGACAGCGGTCTGGAAAGCCATCAAACAATTAAAAGAGAGCGGTTATGAAATCGAAGCAGTTCCCAATAAGGGGTATCATCTGATTGGACAGACGGATGTTCTTACTAAAAACGAAATCGAAAGCCGCATGAAAACCGCATGGATTGGAAAAGAACTCTATTATAAAGAAACAACCGGTTCTACCAATATTGATGTGAAAAAGCTTTTTGAAGACGGAGCCAAAGAAGGAGTTTTGGTAATCGGAGGCGAACAGACACAGGGAAGAGGAAGACGTGGCCGAAGCTGGCAGTCGCCGCCAAATACCAACATTTATATGTCGTTAGGATTAAGACCGGATTATCAGCCGGACTTAGCACCCATGGTGACCTTGATACAAGCCATGGCTGTCGCAGATGCCATTTGTGATGTTTGCAATCTGCCGACACAGATTAAATGGCCCAATGATGTGGTCATCCATGGTAAAAAAATCTGTGGAATTTTAACAGAAATGAGTGCGGAAACGGGATATATCCAGTACGTGGTAATCGGGACCGGAATCAATGTCAATATTCGGGAATTTCCGGATGATATCAAAGATACGGCAACATCTCTTGCCATTGAAAAAGGTGAAACGGTGTTAAGGGCCCCGGTAATTGCAAAGACGATGGAGTATTTTGAAAGCTACTATGAAAAGTTTTTAAAGACCGGAGATTTGTCTTTGCTTTTAGAGGATTACAACCGTATTCTGGTAAACCAAAATCAGGTTGTTAAAGTTTTAGACCCGCAAAATGCGTTTGAAGGCATTGCAAAAGGTATAGACGAAAAAGGACAGCTTCTCGTGGAAAGAGAAGACGGTTCTATAGAGAAAATCTTTGCCGGGGAAGTCAGTGTACGCGGTGTGTATGGATATGTATAATATACTTTGTATGTTATGCGGTATGATCGGATATGTGTAATATATTTTGTATGCTATGTAACATGCACAGATAAATTAATATATTTGGTATGCTGTGAGATAAACGAAATTATGATGTTTTGACTTGATATTACTATAAAATATCGGATACTTAAATGCGAGGGATATAGATGTCACAACAAACAGATGAAGGAAGATTAAAAGATGGCAGGATGGTTTTGTGTGCTGCCAACAAATATGAAATGAAATATTTTTTCAATAAAAATTTTGAAAGAATCCCCAAATCCATTAAGGATGAACTTCATATTATCAGTGTGTTATTTGTTCAGGAAGTTGGCGGGATCTTTAAGATTGTTTTTGAAGAAGATGGTGATATTACCATGGAAACCGAATCTGCTGAGGATGATTTTTTGTATGATGATATTTCTGCCGGACTGATGGTGGCAGAGATAAAGAGAACTCGGCAGGAAATGTTCGAATCACTTCGTATGTTCTACAGGGTATTTATTCTGAAAGAGGATGCAGAAGAACTTTTGGAAGAATAAAACTTTCTCGCCACATAATTGTAAAGAGGGAGAAAGAACAAGTATATTTATTGAGCTGGTAAGTGAGTATAAAAAAGAACAAAAAGGATATTCGAAAGGATATTAGAAGGGAAAAACACATGAACAAGCTTGTAATCGGCAACGTGACGATTGACAGTCCGGTTATTCTTGCACCAATGGCAGGCGTGACAGACCTGCCTTTTCGTTTGCTTTGTAAAAGAAAAGGTGTGGGATTGATTTGTATGGAGATGGTCAGTGCTAAAGCCATTCATTATAAAAATAAAAATACGGAAGAACTTTTGCGCATTCACCCGGAGGAAGTGCCGGTTTCTTTGCAGTTATTTGGCAGTGAGCCGGAGTTGATGGGCGAGATTGCCGGACAGATTGAGGAGCGTCCGTTTTCTATTCTGGACATCAATATGGGCTGTCCGGTTCCTAAGATTGTAAATAATGGAGAAGGCTCGGCTTTGATGAAGGATGTAAAAAAAGCAGAAGCAATTATGAAGGCAGTCGTTAGGGGAACGAAAAAACCGGTTACCGTAAAAATCCGGAAAGGGTTTAACGAAGACTGTGTGAATGCGGTTGAAATGGCAAAAATTGCAGAAGCCAGTGGTGTGGCAGCAATTGCGGTTCATGGCAGAACGAGGGAGCAGTATTACAGCGGAAAGGCCGACTGGGGGATTATCCGGGATGTCAAACGTGCGGTTTCCATTCCGGTTATTGGAAACGGAGATGTTGTGGATGGGAAAAGCGCAAAACGGATGCTTGATGAAACCGGATGTGACGGTATCATGGTGGGACGTGCAGCGCAAGGAAATCCATGGATTTTTCATCAGATTGAGCAATATCTTGAGACCGGAAAAGAACCGGAGCCGATTACGGCAAAAGAAAGGTATGATACGATTTTAGAACATGCCCGCCTCATGGTGGAATACAAAGGAGAATATCTCGCCGTACGCGAGATGCGAAAACATATTGCATGGTATACAACCGGATTGCATGGTTCTTCAAAATTCCGGAATGCCATAAACAGCATGGAGAGCATGGAAGAATTGATTTGTGCGATTGATGAACTGTTGAGGGATTGAATAAATGTAATTTGCACATTTGTGCAAGTATATTTGTAAATTATGAACCTGTGATACCAACAGATTGCTACGCACTTTGTGCTCTCGTAATTCAAAAAACATGAGAAACCTGCTCTAATCGGGCTACTTCATGTTTTTTGAATAAAAACAGAATTCCTGCATATGATGAAAGCATGAAAACATTGGTTTGTTTTATTGCTGGAAAAAAAAGCGGGGATTCTTTTTTTGTACAATTGAAGCAGTTGCTAACTTTTCAATATCATATTGAGAAAAAAGAAGTATTTCAAAATGAGGACGAGCAGATTGTCTGTCTGTATGTTTCCGGCCCTGATATTTCGAATTTAGATATTTCAGACTCTCATTCTGTATGCTCTAATATTTCAAATGGTAATTCTTTGGGAGTCGTGAGATGGATTTTACGACGCATCCTTTTGATGAAGCAGAAAAAATATCTGCAAAAATTGGGAATGGTAACGAAAGTTTATCATTTGCCTGATAAAAAGGTCAAACCGCCGGAAGTCGCTTCCTTTTGTGTTTTCGAATTTTTGGAGCAGATAAAATTTGAGAAAAACACCATATTGGGAATTATAGATGGTGAAGTGCTGGATTACAAAATATGGGTAAAACTCCTTCGAAGACATCTGGATAAAATCAATGGTCTGATGATTATCAGTGACAAACCGGAACGTTTTGTTGAGTTATATCGGGATGCATGGGAGCAGCAGGGCCTTGCGATTACCTTGACAAAAAATAAAAAAGAACTGGCATTTTGCGATTATGTAATTGACTGTTCTGACCGCCTGATGACAGAGAAAATTATGTTTCGAAAGCCATGTCTGTATCTTATGCTTTCAGAACAAAGAAAAAAGAGCAGGCAGTTATGTATGCAGAACAAGAAATTGAGAATTGTGGGATGCGTGAATTTTTGTGAGAAGATATGAAAGGAATAATTTTTATAATCTTTCGGATATATTTATCAAATCTCCATATTATTTCCATAATATTCCCATAATATGTCCAACTTCCTTGACAGAACTTTTCATTATAAAGTATAATTATGTAGCTTATTAGGGCAATCAGTTTATTTACAAGAAAGAAGGGCCATTCCATGGAAGCAAAAAAGAATATTTTAACTTATGAAGGATTAAGAAAATACGAGGAAGAATTACACGAATTAAAAGTGGTAAAACGTAAAGAAGTTGCTCAGAAGATCAAAGAAGCAAGAGAACAGGGTGACTTATCTGAAAATGCTGAATACGATGCAGCAAAAGACGAACAGCGTGACATTGAAGCCCGTATTGAAGAATTAGAGAAAATATTGAAAAATGCTGAAGTTGTTGTGGAAGAAGAAGTAGACTTGGACAAAATCAGTGTTGGTTGTCAGATTAAGATTGTCGATTTAGAGGATAATTCCGAATTAACATATAAAATCGTAGGTTCTACAGAAGCAAACAGCTTAAAAGGAAAGATTTCCAATGAATCACCTCTGGGCAAAGCTTTACTTGGTGCTAAAGTTGGTGATGTTGTAACTGTAGAGGCTCCCATGGGCGAATTACAGTACAAAGTTTTAGAAATCCAGAGAGCATAGTTTAGGAGTAAGAGAAATGGCAGAACAGAACAATCAGAAGGGCGGACAGGCTAAGGAGCAGGATCTGAATCAGCTTTTAAAAGTACGTCGAGAAAAATTAGCAAATCTGCAGGAAGCAGGTAATGACCCCTTTGTCATTACAAAATATGACCAGACACATCATACGGAAGAAGCAAAGGCTCTCTATGAAGCGCATGAAAAAGAGATTCTTGGTGACCGCAAAGTGCCCGATACAACCGGATTATCCGAAGAAGAGGCAAGAAGTGTACTCAAAGAGGACTACAATGAGCGAAGAGCCATCATGGATGCTTCTCCGATTCATGTTTCACTTGCCGGACGTATGCTTTTCAAACGTGTTATGGGTAAAGCGTCTTTCTGTAATATTCAGGACAGAGACGGACGAATTCAGGTATATGTAGCCCGTGATGCGATTGGTGAAGAAGATTACGCAGACTTCAAAAAATCGGATATCGGCGATATTTATGGTGTTAAGGGATTTTTATTCCGTACTATGACTGGTGAGATTTCTCTTCATGCAGAAGAAATTGTACTGCTTTCCAAGAGCTTGCAGATTCTTCCTGAAAAATTCCATGGTCTGACCGATACCGATATGCGTTATCGCCAGAGATATGTGGATTTGATTATGAATCAGGAAAGCAAAGAAGTATTTATCAAGCGTTCCAAGATTTTAAAAGAAATCCGTAATTTCCTTGCTGACAGAGACTTTATGGAAGTGGAAACACCGATGCTCGTTTCCAATGCGGGCGGTGCTGCAGCAAGACCGTTTGAAACACATTACAATGCGCTTGACGAAGATGTAAAATTGCGTATATCTTTAGAGCTTTATTTAAAGAGACTGATTGTCGGCGGCTTGGAAAGAGTGTATGAAATCGGTCGTGTATTCCGTAACGAAGGCGTGGATACCAGACATAATCCCGAGTTTACTCTAATGGAATTGTATCAGGCATACACAGACTATGAAGGCATGATGGAACTGACCGAAAGCATGTTCCGTTATCTTGCAGAAAAGGTTTGCGGTACAACTAAGATTACTTACAATGGAATCGAAATTGACCTTGGAAAACCGTTTGAGCGTCTGACCATGAATGATGCCATTAAAAAATATACCGGTATTGATTTTGATACCGTTTCTTCCGATGAAGAAGCAAAAGCACTTGCAAAAGAAAAAGGAATTGAGTATGAAGAACGTCATACAAAAGGTGATATCATCAACTTATTCTTTGAAGAGTTCTGCGAGGAGAATTTAATCCAGCCGACCTTTATTATGGATCATCCGCTTGCAATTTCTCCTCTTACCAAGAAGAAACCTTCCGATCCCGAAAAGGTAGAGCGTTTCGAGTTATTTATCAATACTTGGGAAATGTGCAATGCATATTCCGAGTTAAACGATCCCATCGATCAGAGAGAACGTTTTGCACAGCAGGATGCCAATGCGGCAGCAGGTGACGATGAAGCAGAACATACTGATGAAGATTTCTTGAATGCGCTGGAAATCGGTATGCCTCCGACAGGCGGTATCGGATACGGTATTGACAGACTCGTGATGTTGTTGACGGATAGTCAGGCGATTAGGGATGTGTTGTTGTTCCCAACGATGAAGTCATTAGACAAGTAAAAACCACATAAAATCAAGGGTTTCAGGGTGTTCGGTAGGTGCTTACTACAACGCTTACTACAACAAATTCGTAAGTTGATATGAAGAATTATAAGCTCAACTGACGGATTGCTTTGAACAACTACAGATAGAAAAACATGTAAAATGAGGACTTTTCTTCAGAAATTAATCTGAGGAAAGGTCCTTTTTTCGTGTTTGGATATTTGATTCGTATAAATTTTTCATATACGAATTTCTGCGATGTGGCATACGAAAAGCATACGAATTTGAAGGAAAGGAGATTGAGACAAATGATTCACACAGCGTTAAGTGCAACTCATATGGTTGATATTTCACTGAGAGACCCTGGAGGTGGAGAGATGATCAAAGTGAGATTGCAGGGAACAAAACAAGATATGGAATGGTTAGAAAAACAATTATCAGAATGTCCAGAGGTCAAGATTACAGAATCATCTGAGACATTCAGCAACAAGGGAACAAGTAAGTATTACAGAAAATATTTAGAAATCAATAGAAAAAACGAAGAATAGAAAAGGAGATTAGACCATATGAGTAAAGTTATTATTTGTGCAAATCAGAAGGGTGGAGTTGCCAAGACCACCACAACAGTAAATCTTGGCATTGGACTTGCTAGAGAAGGTAAAAAGGTATTAGTGATCGACAATGATCCGCAGGGATCTCTTACAGAAGCTTTAGGATATCAAGAGCCAGATAGTTTGGAGATTACGTTAGCTCAGATAATGGATTGGGTATTGAATGAGGAATCATTTGATATCAATGCAGGCATTCTTCATCATGAAGAAGGGATTGACTTGATGCCGGCAAATATTGAGCTATCCGGTGTAGAAACATCTTTAGTTGGAATTATGAGCAGTGAGACGGTTCTTAAGGAGTATATTGATATGCTTGGTAATCGTTATGATTACATTATCATTGATTGTTCTCCAAACTTAGGACAGCTTACATTGAATGCATTAGTGGCTGCAGACGAGATTATTGTACCGGTACAGGCTGCGTATCTTCCAATTAAGGGCCTTGAGCAGTTGCTTAAAACAATCAGCAGGGTAAAGAGAAAGATGAATCCAAAGCTTCATATTATGGGTATATTGCTTACGATGGTTGATTACAGAACCAATTATGCTAATGAGATTACAGAGGTCTTATATCAGGTATATGGAAGTGAAATCCATATCTTTGAAAATGTAATCCCTATGTCAGTAAGAGCGGCAGAAACACCTGCAGAGGGAATCAGTATTTATAAGCATGATCCTAAAGGAAAAGTTGCAGATGCATACGAAGCATTAACAAAGGAGGTCATCAGCCATGAGTAAGAGAAATCTTGGAGAAAGAATTAAATTACAATCATACGGAGATATGTTTGGAGAAGATACAGAAACAGAGGTTGTTGTTTCGGAACAGATAAAGGATGTGGCTCTTTCTGAGCTGCATACCTTTAAAAATCATCCTTTTAAAGTAAGTGATGATGCAAAAATGGAAGAAATGGTCGAGAGTGTAAAGCAGTATGGAATTTTGGTTCCCGCAATCGCAAGGGAACGTGCAGAAGGCGGTTATGAACTGATTTCTGGTCATCGCAGACACCATGCAGCAACACTAGCAGGGCTTGAAACAATGCCAGTAATGATAAAGGATTGTAGTGATGATGAAGCGACCGTAATCATGGTTGATGCCAATATTCAAAGGGAAGATATTTCTATCAGCGAAAAAGCAAAGGCATATCGTATGAAATATGATGCAATGAAGCATCAAGGTATTGCGGGTGGAACCACGCTTGATGAAATGAGTGAGGCTGCTGGAGAAAGCAGTAAGACGATTCAGAGACTTATCTGCTTATCGAACCTTTCAGATGAATATTTGGAGCTTATTGATAATAAGAAGCTTGGAATTGCTCAGGGACTTGATTTGTCATATATCCCAGAGGAACATAGGGAGATTGTTCTTAAGGTGATGAAAGATACCGGAATTATTGTAAATATGGAACAGTCCGCTAGAATCAAGAATGCATCTAAGGAAGGACTTTTTAATGAGCATTGGTTTAGAGAAATTCTTAATTATAAAAAGCCTGCAATTAGAAAAGTGGTATTTAATCAGAGTCGTTTGGATTCATACTTTGAGCCAAATATGACCAATGAAGATATAGAGGGAATTATTGTTAAGTTGCTTGATGAATGGAAGGCGAAAGGGGGTCGAGATTAGTGGAAAAGTTAGAACTGGACTATTATTACGGAAAGGAAGCTGAACAGTTTACATTTTACAGATTGCCAAAGGCGCTTATCACAGATGAACGCTTTAAGGGCATCTCTAACAATGCGAAACTCCTTTATGGACTAATGCTCGATCGCATGTCTTTGTCCAAAAGAAGAGGCTGGCTTGACGATGATAACAAGGTTTATATCAAGTATTCCTTAAATAATATAGAGGAAGATTTGAATGTGAGCAGAAAGACTGCAGGGGCAATATTAAAGGAGTTGGAAGGTATTGGACTTATTGATATGATTCAGCAGACAGGTGTTGCCAATGTGATTTATGTTAAGAATTTTGTTTCAGAAAGACGTGAAAACACTGATGATACAAGGGTTCTAGAGGACGAGTGTAAAAAGGGGGCTGGTGTAAAAAAGGAACCTGTGGAAAAAATACACCAGTGTAATAATTCCACCAGTGTAAATTTTGCACCAGTGGAAAATGGTAACCAGTGTAAAAACGCTACTTGTGAAAGTTTTGAACCGGTAGAAAATTTGCACCAGTGTAATTTTGATACCGAAACCGGGGAAATATTTACGCAGGTACCAGGGGAAAATCTACACTCGATTAATAATAATCCAAATAATGAAATGAGTTATAATAATCACATCAGTCTATCTTATCAGCAGGTAGATCCGATGGATGAGGCAACCGCGTATATGGAATTAATCAGAGAGAATATTGATTATGACATTATGATGTCGGACAGAAACTGGAGAGATTTTGAAATGTATGATGAGCTTTATCAGATTATCTGTGATGTGGTATGTGTACCTCGTAAGACTATCAGAATTGGTGGAGAAGAATATCCTTACAATCTTGTAAAGAGCAAGTTCTTAAAGCTTAATTCAAGCCATCTACAGTATGTGATTGGATGTATGCAAAATAACACGACTAAAGTTGCCAATATCAAAGCATATTTGATTACAGCGCTTTATAATGCACCGAACACCATTAGCCATTACTACAATGCAGAGGTCAATCATGATCTCTATGGCATTGATTAGTGCTTTTGGTCAAGTTGACTAGAAGTGGGGTGACGCATATGTGGTTTGAATCATACAAAGAGGATTTGAAAGAGCAAATAAGTAGAATCATTCGTGATGAATTCTTTGGAAAAGACGAATTTGAATTGCTGGACATAGCTTTTTATGGAAGCCGGACAAGCGGTAAGGCAAGTATTGATTCTGACTTGGATGTGCTTGTTGAATACAAGGGCACTGCAAGGGAAGATACAATCTTTGATGTGCTTGCAGAACAGAAGCTAATGCTTGATGGGGTTCGCTTAGACATCAATCCGATTAAGAAAGAAAAATCGGGAACAATCGTTGACTATCTGGAACGGTGCGATGATAATTGGAAGGAACACATTACGATTCAGCGAAGACGAAGCAGATAATAAGATTAGATGTATATAGAAGGGAAGTGTTGTTATGGCAAAGTATCAAGTCATGATTGATGACAAACCTAAATACGAGAAGAATTACAAATTACCATTAATCAATATTGTGCCTGCAGTTATTTGGAGTATTCCGTTTCATCAGAAGTTATTTCCGGATGCGGAATGGTGGATGACATTTGGTTTGTGCGCAGCATTTGTTGTTGTGTATGTGGTACTTAGTTATCTTCCTATTATAGTTGCAGTACCCTCTATTGCAGGAGTTATTATTTTGACAGCGTTGTTTTGGGTACCGGCAGATTACATAGGGAATAATGTTGCAAGGATAATTGTTAAAGTGCTAATCGCAATTGTTTGTGGATTTATTGAGCTGGGGATATTCGCAAATGCAACGGTTCCTTGGTTGGAAGGAAAAGAGGCAAATAAGCCAAGGATTAGAGTGGAAAGATAATATAGGTAAATGTGAGGCAATCATCAGTTTTGGTGGTTGCCTTTTTTATGTGTCCGTTTTTATGGACACATAGTCTGATAAGATGGTCATAGAATATAGAGAATAGGATAGGAAAAGGATGTTTATTAGCTGGTAAAATGTCTTCTGGAGGACTGCAAGGACAGCTAATATTTTATATGTATATTCTAACCAGTTGGAGCATAATCGCAAGAACTTGCAGATTATTTTCGCATTTATGATGAAAAAACTAGAGATTTGTGGTAGAATGTCTAATGAGTTATTGTATCATTTTAGTTTTATGTTTTATGAGGATTAAAAATGAAGATAAGCTATAAAAAATTATGGATTATGCTAGCAGAACAAGAAATGACAAAGCAGGAGTTTAGAGAAAAACTGCAAATAGCATCGGGTACGATGACGAAATTGAATAAAGGACAGGAAGTATCTATGTCTGTAATTCTGCGAATCTGTGAATATTTCAAATGCAATATAGGGGATATTTGTGACGCAGTTAAAATGGACTAGTACGTTGGAGAATATATGATAGAAAAAGTATGCCCTAAATGCAGGGTGCCTATGAATGGAGAAAAGTGTATAAAACCTGAATGTGGCCATTCGACAGTTATGTCATCAACCATATATTGGTGTGATGATTGTAATATTCCTATTTTTGATAATGTGTGCCCTATTTGTGGAAAAGAGGGAAGATACATTGCAACAGATATGAGACCGGTGTTTCCGGAAGAGAATGTTTTGATTTCGATTCTGTTGGAGAATGATCCTAAGAGTTATCAAGAGGATTCAGTTTGGTTTGGAAGTGGTGTGTACATAATTAATGGCAAGAAGGTGCGTTTGCCTATTTCAAAGATAAACAAGCTGCCGATTGAAGATATTAAGGAATTAAAGGAAAAGTATGAAGCTTTTTCAGATAGTATCACCTATGAATTTTTTAATGAGCATGTAAAGAGATTTATTACAGCAAATACTGATAGATATAACTATATAACTGAAGAAGCAGTACATTTTGTTCAACAATATCGAGACAAATATGAGATTGAAGATATGATGGTGTCTTTTAGTGGCGGTAAGGATTCTACAGTCACTTCTCATATTGTAAATCGTGCGTTGGGAACTAATAAGGTTCTTCATGTGTTTGGAGATACAACGCTTGAATTTCCTTATACATTGGAATATAAGAAAAGATTCAATAAGAATGAGGAATCGCAGGGTGTTAGAATTCTAACGGCAAAGAACCGAGAGAAAAATTTTGAAGAACTATGTGAAGTAGTAGGACCTCCGAGTAGAGTAATGAGATGGTGTTGCACCGTTTTCAAGACAGGTGCTATTCAGAAGACTATTGCAACTGCGTTTAAAGACAAGAAGAACATATTAAGCTTTCAAGGGATTCGTCATAATGAATCTGCTAGTAGAAGCAAATATGAAAGAGAAAGCGAGAGTCCAAAGATTTCAAAACAGACTGTAGCATCACCTATCATTGATTGGATTGATTATGATGTATGGTTATATATCTTAACGACAGAAATTGACTTCAATGAAGCTTATAGACTTGGATGGACACGAGTTGGATGCTGGTGTTGTCCTAATAATGGTGGTTGGTCAGAATTCTTAGCAAAGGTTCATATGTATGACCAGTATTTGCATTGGCATGAATTATTAGTGGATTTCGCTAAAAAGATAGGCAAGCCGGATCCAGAAGATTATGTAGATGATGGTGGTTGGAAAGCAAGACAGGGTGGTAATGGGCTAGCAGCTGCACAAACGTCGGTTGTATCGTTTGAACCTTGTGCTACAGATGAGAATGCTTTCAATTATGACTTGCAGAGGCCGATAACAGAAGAATTATATGAACTCTTTAAGCCGTTTGGATATATCAACAAGGAACTTGGTAACAAACGTCTGGGTGAAGTTTATGTAATGAATAAGGCTGGAAAGGTTGTTCTTGTTTTACAAGGACGTTTAGGTAGCACGAAACTTAAAGTAGTTATTAAGGATATTCATATAGCAAAAGCGAAAACACTTTCTGTGGCTGAAGGAAAAATACAGTGTCAGTTAACAAAGTATCAGATGTGTCTAGGATGTAAAGCCTGCGAAAGTGTATGTAAATTTGATGCTATAAGTGTTAAAGATGACGGAACAGGAAAAATAACTTATACAATCAATGATGAAAAGTGTAGACGTTGTACAGAGTGCGTGGGTCATTTTAATGCTGGATGTTATATGAGAAAAGTTCTAGGAATAAAGAGGACATAATATGGCAACTGAGAAAGTAAAAATAAAATTACAGGGACATGAGAAGTTTGCATTACGCGAGGGATGGGTCAATAAAGCATTGATGCTTCTACCAGATAATTCAGATGCATTTACCAGAAAAGATGCGACAGACTTATTTGGAATTGGTAGTAATATGGTTAAGTCGCTTAGATATTGGATGCGAGCTTTTGGACTGACAAATACTCAGGGGACTGAGTTGTCGGAAGTAGGCAAGCTGATAGCTGAATATGATCCGTATTTAGAAAATATGTTTAGTCTATGGATTATGCATTCCTATATTGCAAAGAATAAAGAAGATGCTACTACTTGGTTTATGTTTTTCAATAGATGTGATGCAAATGACATGGATAAGAATGAGATAGAAAGCATTTTACTAAGAGAAGTTCGAAAGTATGCTGCAGGCACATCTTTCTCTGAGAAATCCTTGAGTAATGATGTTGATGTCTTATTGAATATGTATAGTAAGAGCAAGGATAAGGTTGATCCAGAAGATAAAAGTGTATCACCTTTTGCCCAATTAGCCATGATTAAAAAGATGGACGGAAGATATATGAAGAATCATCCGAGCAAAGCACTTTTCCCTGAAGAGGTGGTTCTCTATGAATTAGCGACAAGAAAGCTTGGAAGTGAAGGCGTTTCTATTGAGGAAGTAGTGTTTGGCGAAGGTGGATTAAATAAAATATTTAATATGACAGCAGTAATGGCAAATGACTATTTTGATAGATTGGATGCGGCGGGGTATATTCGAGTGGATAGAACTGCTGGTTTGGACATGATTTATCCAGTAAAAGTTTTTGATGAACTAATGGTTATCGAAAAT
This sequence comes from Lachnospiraceae bacterium, assembly GCA_017387565.1. GTDB lineage: Bacteria > Bacillota > Clostridia > Lachnospirales > Lachnospiraceae > UBA2882. The sequence continues at coordinate 60,530 of JAFOEY010000046.1, forward strand.
TACTATAAGAAAAATTAGTAGGTGAGAAAATGGCAAAACTTGATTCGTTGAAAGATATTATTAAGTTTAATAGTAGTTTTAAGACAGCCGTTAATTTGTATTTGAGTCTTAATAAGCCTGAAAAGGTTTTGGGATATATACCAACAAAGTCTTCTGTTAATTTCATGGGAGATTACTTAAAGGCAGTATTGGAAAACAAAGAACAGGCAACTTTATTAGTTGGTCCTTATGGTAAGGGTAAATCACATTTATTATTAGTTCTTTTAGCAGCATTATCAATGGAGCGAAATGTTGCAAATGAAGAAGTGATTTCTAAGCTTATCAAAAATGTGAATGACGTAGATGAGGTCGGACCAACTGTAGCTAATAAACTTGAAAATGTATGGAAGAACAAAAGATTTTTACCTGTTTTAATTACTGATACTACAGGTGACTTAAACCAGGCCTTTCTTTATGGCTTGAATGATGCACTTAAACGTGAAAAATTGAATGAACTCGTGCCAGAAACATTTTATTCTGTCGCCTTAAATAGAATAAATGATTGGGAAGAAAATTATAGAAGTACCTATGATGCTTTTGAAGCGGAACTGGCAACGAAGGAAATGACTATTTCAAAGTTAAAGACCGATATAGGTCAGTTTTCTAAGGAAGCACTAGATATTTTTAAGGAAATATATCCTCGTGTAACTGCGGGAAGTGAATTTAATCCTATGGCAGTTTCTGATGTAGTTCCTTTGTATAAGAGTACAAGTGAGAAACTTGTAGAAGAATATGGATATAGTGGTATCTACATTGTCTTTGATGAGTTCAGTAAGTTTATTGAGAGTCAAGATGGTGTTGCAGCTGGAGAGAAAATGAAGTTACTCCAGGGAATGTGTGAATTAGCCACAGATTCAAAGAATGCACAAGTGTTTATTACATTGGTTACTCATAAGAGTATCAAAGAATATGGTAAATATCTTTCGCAAGATACAATAAATATGTTTACGGGTATCGATGGAAGATTGATTGAAAAATATTTTGTGACTTCTTCAAAGAACAATTATGAATTAATCAAAAATGCGATTGTAAAGGATGAGAACAGATTATCTGATATTCCTCATGTTGAGAAGTATTTGGGAGAGGAAAAGTTTAGAGAATTTTTCTCGTTGCCAGCTTTTAAGAGTCACTTCTTGGAGAATGAATTCAGAAATATAATATTCAGAGGCTGTTTCCCATTAAATCCAGTATCTGCTTATTTATTATTGAATGTAAGTGAGAAGGTTGCGCAGAATGAACGAACACTATTCACATTTATATCAAACGATGAACCACACAGTATGGCAAGATTTATTTCGGAACATACTGCGGATATGGAGTGGAGTATAGGTGCAGATTTAATTTACGACTATTTCAGTTCATTATTTAAGAAAGAAGTTGTTAATGAATATGTTCATAATATTTGGTTGAGTGCAGAATATGCGCTTGATAAATGTGAAACATTAGACCAGAGAAAAATTGTTAAAGCATTAGCAATCGTATTAATTGTTAATAAAGAGGAAGAAATTCCAGCTACAAGAAGTTATCTCAAGCTATGTGTAAATGCTGATGATGCAGACCAAGCAATCACAGAACTTTTTGAAAAGGAATATATATATAGAAAGGGTTCAACTGATTCGTATATTTTCAAGACAAGAGCTGGATCAGAATTAAGAGCTGAGATGCGCAGACGTAGTGAGTTAAGAGGTGATAATGCAAACTATGCGAATGCGCTTTTGGATGTTACAGGAAAGTATTATGTTGTTCCTAGAAAATATAATACTGAGAAATCAATGACTCGATATTTTACAAATGAGTATATGAGTGTGGATGATTTCTTGGGTATCGATTCTGCTCAGGCATTAATAGGTGATGATGTTTTAGATGGTAAAGTTATCACTTTATTTAGTTTTACAGGAATTAAGCAGGAATTAGTTAATAAGCACTTACTTAAGTTTGCTGATAAGAGATTAATTGTTGTTTGTCCTAAAAAGGCAATAAAGGCAAAAAAGCAATTAAAAGAGTATGAAATCATTCGAGAAATTCAAGATGATACTGCTTTTATTAATAATAACGAAATTCTTAAAAAGGAATTACCAGTATTATTAGATGATTTGTCTCTAGAATTAGAAGCAATGATAAGCTCTGTTTATGAAGACGATTCAGAAACAAGAGTACTCTATTTCGATGGAACAAAGATTAAGAATGCGAAATCGGGAAATGAGGAGAACGCAGTAAATGAGTGTTGTTATGCGTTGTATCCACTGTCACCAGAAGTAAACAACGAGATGGTAAATAGAGCTGTAATTGGTACGGCTCAGACAAAAAAAGCAAGATTAAATATTATTCAGGCATTACTTTCTCATGCTGATACTCCTGATTTTTATGCAGGATCTAATCAAGAAGCAACAATATATAGATCGTTATTTACTGTTACGAATGTCATTAATGGCGAGACAAAAGAAAACACAAGAAAGATTATTGAGACTATAAATGAGTTCGTAGATTCTTGTTGTGATCAGAAAGTGTCAGTTTCTGCTTTAGTAAGCAAATTGGTCAAAGAACCATATGGTATGCGCGCTGGATTAATTCCTTTTTATGTAGCTTATGTTTTATCAAATAGGCGAGAAGACATAATCGTTTATTTTGCAGACAAAGAGCTTCAAATAACTCCAGATATTGTTGTTAATATGTGTGAACAATCGGAAGATTATTCAATGTATGTTTCAAAAGAAGATCTTCAGAAAGAGAAATACATAGCAGAGTTAAATAGATTATTTCAGGTGGATGATAATAGAAACCTATCGTCTAACAGAATAAAGGACATTATTATTTGTATGCAACGCTGGTTTAGAGCATTACCTCAGGCGACAAGAAATACAATTAATCTTGATAAATATGTCTCGGATGAGGCAAGTATTAGAGCAATCAAAGCCGTTAAGAAGGCAATGCAGAAAGTGGAATATAATCCATTTGAAATTCTTTTTGTAGATTTTCCTAATGCCTTTGAAACAGATTCGTTAGAAAGTACATTCATGGTGCTAGATGAATGTAAAACATATTTTGATGATTATTTTTCTTGGATTGAACAGCAGGCGATATCTGTGATTTACAGTATTTGGGATTCAAAGAGAAAGCAAGAGCTATATCATACCTTAAAAGAGTGGTATGAAAATCAAAGTAAAAGCTCTAAACAAGGGCTTTATGATGGCAGAATGACCAGCTTTATGTCATGTATAGAGATGCTTGATGTTTATAGCAATGAAGATGTAGCTAGTAAGATTGTAAAAGCTGTAACGGATGTTTACCTTGAAAATTGGAATGTTGATTCGCTTGAAGAATTCGAAAATGCATTACAGAAGGTGAAGAATGACGTGGAATCAGTTCGCGATAATTCTTCTGTGGGAGACTTTGAACTTACATTTATGGGAAAAAATGGTAAGGAAATTAAGAAGTCATACACTCATGCAGATGAAAGTACCGGTAGCGTGTTAAGAAACATTATTGAGGAAACATTAGAAGAATTTGATGATTTGAGCGTAAATGATCGCGTATCAATTCTTTTAGAGATGATTGAAAAAATTGTTAAGTAAGGGATGGTGCTATGGTTTATCTAGATAATGCAGCAACTACATTTCCAAAACCAGAATGTGTGTATGTGGCAATGGACAAAATGAATAGGGAAGGTGCGGTCAATGCGGGGAGGGGCTCCTACAAAGCAGCCCAAGCAGCAAGTAAACTGATTGCCGAAACAAAAAGTAAGATTAGAAACCTAATTCATGTTGAGGCATCAATAGCAGTTGTATTTTCTCCATCAGTAACGATAGCAATGAATCAGATTGTTAATGGTTTGGGACTTAGATCAAAGGCAGTTGTATATGTGTCTCCATATGAGCATAATGCAGTTGCAAGAAGTCTTTATGAATTATCAAAAAAGAACGATTTATTGATAAAGGAATTACCGCTTGACGACAATTTGGAAATCGATATCGAGAGGATGAAATATGAGTTTGCGAAAGATAAACCAGAAGCAGTATTTTGTACTCATGTTAGTAATGTTACAGGCTATATTCTTCCAGTTGATGTGATTTTTGCCGAAGCCAAAAAGCATGGAAGTATAAATGTACTAGATTCTGCTCAATCATTAGGACTTATAGAAATAAGGGCAGATTTACTTGATGTAGATATTATTGGATTTGCTGGACACAAGACTTTATACGGCCCTTTGGGAATAGGTGGATTTGTAAATGTTTCCGGAATTCAGTTAAAGACGTTTATTGCTGGAGGAACAGGAAGTGACTCGTTGAATCTTGAAATGCCATCCGGTAATGAAGCGAAATTTGAGATGGCAAGTTCAAACATTGTTGCTATTGCAGGCTTGAATGCGGCTCTTGAATGCCTTGAACAAAAGGAACATTTGAAATATGAACAGATGATAACGGAATGTTTAATAAGCAAATTAGAAACAATTAGAGGGGTGAATCTTTTTTTGCCAACAGACTTACAGAAGCATGTTGGAATAGTTTCATTTACAATTGATGGCTTTAGCTCTGAAGATATTGGTAATATTTTGGACGAGGATTTTGATATAGCTGTCAGAACGGGATATCACTGCGCTCCATATATTCATAAATATCTTAAAGATGAGAAATCGTTGGGAACTATTAGAGTTGGGCTAGGACAATTCAATACTGAGGCAGATGTGAATGAATTGTGCTTGGCAATCAGCGAGATTTTAGGAGGTGACTAATGAATCGACTAGAATATTACATGTACAATTTTAATGTGGTTGAATTAAAAAAATTCTTAGGGGAAAACTTGGCAGATTTATTGGTTGAATGGTTACCGGAAGGGGAGCAGTTGTTTTCTGAAGAGAATCTGATTCACATGATTCAATCAGTATATGGAAACAAGATTCTGGACAATCCTGAATTTAGAAGAAGGCTATACAAATCATTTGAGCCCCAAAAAATTCTAGATTATGCGGTTTTTTTGCCCGGAAAAAATAATAGGGATATTCCATTAATTATTGAAACGATGGCGAGTAGTCCTTGGGGAAAGAATGATATTTCATATAAGGTATTAGATGATTTAGAAATATCTCACAAGTATTTTGACAAGGAAGAAGATACAAGAGAATCAATTGAGACAATAAGTTCTTTTGAAAAGTTCTATGAATTACTGGATTATCAGTTTATTATTCGACAAAAGATTTTAACCTATGTGAATTCGAATAACGATGAAACAAAAATGCTAGTTCGAATGCCTACTGGTACGGGAAAAACAAAAACTGCGATGCATACAATCATAAATCAGTTTGTGTTCAAGCAAAAGAAAAAGGGATTGGTAGTCTGGATAGCACACACAAAGGAACTATTAGATCAAGCATTTGAGACTTTTTGCAATGTATGGAGACATATTGGCTCAGACAGTGTTACGACATTCAAATTATGGGATAAGTTTGATGTCAATATAGATGATATTTCAGATGGTTTTTTGTTTATAGGAATTCAAAAACTGACATCGATAAAAAAGAATAACCCTCAATTATTTGAAGAGATTACAAAACAGGCAAGGATTATTGTTGTGGATGAGGCACATCGTGCAGGAGCGAGTGAAACCAAGAAGGCAATAAATACTTTAATGTCGTATTCTGGCGAAAAGAAGGCCTTAATTGGTCTTACAGCTACACCGGGAAGAACGGGGGATACTGAGAACGAACTGTTTAGGGGCATGTTTGATAATAAAATAATAGATATTGATACTTCTATATTGAATCAGTTGAACCTTTCGAAAACAGAAGCAGACAATACGACTCCTGAAAGTGACATAATAAAATATTTTCAGGACAGAGGAATTCTTTCAAAACTTAAGAGAACGCCATTACAATATGGGGAACTTGAATCAAAGGAAATAGCAGCCTTAAAGGTTCATATGACTAAGAATGGTTATAGGGATGTTTCAGATGATTTCTTGAAAATTATTGCTATGAACAGAAAACGTAATGCAGTAATTGTAAACAAGCTAATTGATTTGAATAATGAACATATTCCTACCATTGTATTTGCTTGTTCTGTTGAACACGGAAAGATGCTCTCGGCAGCATTAACGATGCAAGGAATAAAAAATGGACATGTATTTGGAGATATGGATCCAGTTGAAAGAAGGAATATAATTGCACGATTTAAAGACACAGATGATGATCTGAACATTTTAATTAATTATGAAGTGCTTACAACAGGGTTCGATGCAACAAATATAGGATGTGTTTTTATTACTAGACCAACTAATTCGGTTGTGCTTTATAGCCAAATGTTAGGGCGTGGATTACGTGGCCCACAGATGGGCGGAAATGAGTATTGTGAATTGGTTGATATAGAAGATAATCTTGAAAGATTTACAAATGAATCACAAGCATTTAATTACTTTAGCGAGTATTGGTCGTAGGAGGCAAGTGTTATGGATGAATTGATTATTGAAACAACAGCAGAAGGAATGGATATTATCAATATAAGTGATTATGGCGATGCACTTAGAAACTCAGGATATAAAGATATTGAAAGTGCTATGGCTGAAATTGTAGATAATTCTATTCAGGCAGAAGCAGAAAATGTATTAGTAATTATCAAGGATCGAGTTCCTTCTTGGGGAAAGAAAAGTCAGGTTTATGAAGTGGCATTTTTGGATGACGGAACGGGAATGACGCCTGAATGGGTTCAGGGATGTTTACGTTTCGGAAATGGAACTAGAAGAACTGCAAAAGGTATGGGAAAGTTTGGCGTAGGTTTACCTCAATCATCTCTATACGCGTGCCCTCGAGTAGAAGTATATTCGTGGCAAAATGGAATTGAAAACTGTTATCGAGCATTTCTTGATATTGATATGATTTCAAATGGGGAGCAGTTAAAAATTGATCCTGCAATTAAGATGCCGGTTCCAGATGAGTATAAGAAATATCTTAAAAAAGGATTGAAGTTGTGTGGTTCTGAATTTGATTATACAGAGCATGGCACACTCGTTCTTTGGAAAAATTGTGATAATGTTGTTCCTAGTACAGTAAATGCACTGTTTAAGAGATTAGGTTTTTCTTTTGGAAAGAAGTATAGACATTTAATTTGCGATGGAAAATCAAACATTTATCTGATTCATGATACAAAGGATCAATACAACGAAAAGGTTTTACCTAATGATCCGTTATTTTTGATGGAAAACAATATTGTATTGGGTGATCCAAATGATACTGAGAAACTTCAGAGAAAGAATTTTGTTGACGGTTCAGAACCAATTTTTGAACCATATAGAACAGAGTTTTGTCCGGATGGCGTTGTAAAACAAAAAATAAAGTATTGGGATAGAGATTCAAAGACTGCAAAAGAGGGAATTGTTACAATTACTTTTTCTATCGTAAAAGAAAAATTCTATGATATAGAGCATATGCCAAATCCTACACCAGGTAATACTGATATGGGAAAATATGTAGGACAGTTAGAGGGTATCTCTGTTGTTCGTGAAGGTCGTGAAATAGATTTTGGCGAATTTGGTTTTTATAGTGATAAGAACAGTCCTGAGCATAGATGGTGGGGCTGTGAAATTTCTTTTGATAGAGAACTCGACCAGGTTTTTAAGGTTGCAAATAATAAGCAGCATGTAGAATTAATAAAACTTGACGGTGCGGATTATGATGAAGAAGAGTATAAACCGGTTTGGTTACAACTTGAAAATATTATTACCAGTAAAATTTCAGACATGAAAAAGCGTAATAAGGCATTGAGAAAAGGTGTAAACTCGAGTACAAATCCTTCAAAACCTGCAGAGGATACAGTTAGCAAAGCTGAAGAAGGTTCAGATGTTCCAACAGAAAGTGGTGAAATCAGACAGACTAAAACTGAAGAAGAGTTAAAGAAAGCTGCAGAGGAAATTCTTCAGGAGAGAGGAAATGAAACACCAGCAGAGGAAGAAACTAAACAATTACTGCTTCAAAAGGTAGTAATCCAAGAAGAGGATGTTTCAAAGTACACTACAGACTTGTTTATGCTTAGTGTAGATACAGGAATCTGTATTTGTACAATAAATACAGGTAGTTTGTATTATGACCATTATGTTACTACCATGAATGATGAAGCTAAACTTGCATTTGAATTATTATTGGCTTCATTTGTAAGAACGGTTGATGAAGCAGCTCCAGAAAAAAGACCTGTTTATAAAAAGATGATGAGCGAGTGGAATTATAAGCTCAATACATACTTATCGAAGTTCTTAGGTTTAGATGATTGAGGTTAGATATGGCTATTTTATTTTCAAATGAAATAATGAATGCAGTGGTGAATGAATTGCATAAGGCTTCAGATTCAGTGCAAATAATCACTGCATATTGCAAAGAAAAAACGTTTAAATATTTAGATTCAGAGATAAGTTCAGATGTTCATGAAAAAAAGTTATTAGTACGATTCCGTATGGATGATGTTGTTAAAGGGAGTACTGACTTTGGAATATTGGACTATGGGATTGAGCATGGTTGGAAAGTATATGTAAGATTTGACCTTCATGCAAAGACTTATATCGTTGATAATAAAAGAGGACTTGTAGGAAGTGCGAATGCAACGAATTCTGGACTAAATATTGGAAAAACAGGAAATATGGAAATGGCGGCCTTTGTTGATGTTGAACCTCAAGACATTGAGAAAATAGGAAGTCTATTTAATGATGCAATTTTCGTTGATGAGTCAATTTTACATAATTTGAGACAGCAGTTTGAAAGAATAAATTTTGATGGAGATAATGATAGCCATAGCTGGGATGATTCTATAATGAAGCTTTTTAATCCACATATTGAGGCATTATTTTCTTATGAACTTCCAGAAGATTTTAAATTGGAGCCAGGAGAGTACTTTCAATTTCTTGATGAGAGTTTCAATGGGAATTTAGATGAATTGAAAGAAACATTTAGGTGGAGTAATGCATATTTGTGGTTACTTGATACTCTAAGAAATAATGATGGATGTATGTATTTTGGAGAACTGTCAACGGCTCTTCATGATGCGGTGGTTTCAGATCCAAAACCATATAGAAAGGATATTAAGCAAATGTTATCAAATCTCTTACGTTTAATCGAAGAACTTAAGATGGAAGAGATTGCGATAGACAGACCTAATTATTCTCAAAGAATTCAATTAATATCAATGTAGAGTGGTTTTATAATCTTGTTACGGAGGTGGTGCTATGGGCAAAACAGAATATGAATTATATACACGAGTTAGGCTCAGAGACTTCTCCGTAGCAACGATAGTCGATCGTCTGGGACCAGATTATATCGTTGATATCGGCAATAATGAATCAGATTGGGATACAGTGCAAATCTCCGCGGATGAAATTGTTTGTAGGGCTGTTTTTGAAAAAGAGCAGATACGAAAGTTTGTTGAAGTAACATCCATAGATGGAGACACAGTAGCTGGAATTGTCGATGATATTTGGTATGAAGATGAAGACGAAGAAGGTTTACTGAGTCTTCTTCTCTTTAATCCGAATACAGATGGAATAATTGAGTACAAAGAGTTCGAAGTTGTAAAAGTAGTGATAAAGGAGGATTGAGCGTATGATGATTAGCCCTGAATCTTTTTATCATATGGAGCTTGAAGGAAAATCGATCAGTCAGATTGAGAAGGTGATTCGTAAGCTGAAAAAAGAGATGACAAATCTTAAGAAAGCTATCGAATGTCCTGATCCTGAGGCGCCAAGTGTGTTAATGGAGCCAAGTCTCGAAGTGCAGCTTAAGTGCACAAGAGAATATTTGGAACGTGCCAAGGTTGCATTGGTAGAAGCTGGTGGTGAATATGTTCCTAACCAAGCGGAACAAAGAGTAATCGACTTTGATAATAATATCGAGTTTATTTCAAAAATTCGATTTGATATAGGTGGTTTCTTTAATGGGAATCAGATTTTTACATATTCAATCTCTGGGGATAAGGTTACCTGGGATCGTGGTGGTTTTAGTTTTGTGGATTTCAAATTGCCAGAGTACACGCCTCAGACAAAGAAGGAATTACTGGATGCTTTCAGAGAATTCCATATAGGTGAGTGGAAACATAAATATGTTGATCCATATGTTCTTGATGGAACTCAATGGGGGCTTGAGATTGAATACTCAAATGGCAGGAAAACAGCCAAGTATTATGGCAGCAATGCTTTTCCCTTTAACTTTGATGAGTTTTCAGAGTTTATGGGAGATATTCCTTATTCAGATGAGGAAGAATAACTTTTGGCCAACTTGACCAAAAGTGGAAAACTATAGAAAGTAAGGGTTATGTGGTGGAAAGTTATTATAGAGTAGAAAGTGTAGATGTCGAGACAGGTGAGTGTCGAGGTGGATACATATGTGCAATAGAACTTATTTTATCAATAATTTTAGGCGTTGCTCCTGGTCAGCAAGAAGCTCTTGAGAAGGCAATGGAAGAATCTGATGATGAAAGAGTTGGAACATTAGAACTGATGATTGGTTGTTTGACAGATATTCCAGTGCCAGAGGTATATAAGGCGGATAAGGCAAATCATGTATGTTTGTATACGGAAGGTGAATTTAATGAAGAACTTGATCTTCTGGTTGATCTGTCATATATGATAGAGGATATTTCTCATGGGAAATATAGACTTCATTACAAGTATGTAGATCTTTTTACAGAGGAAGACATCAAATATGAAGATGAGTTTCAAATTGTTGTAGATAGAGCAAGATACGAAGAATTAACTCAAGGGATGCCTTATCTAGATCTTGATTTTAGGCTTTCACTTATGGAATCGGACTGTGAAGATGATTTTGATGAATTCTAATTAAATCTGTTTATTTCGACTTTTGGTCAACTTGGCCAAAAGTTGGTCAAATAGAAAAGTACTGAGATTTTCGCTATCAGTCCGATATTATGGACTGGTCTTATGCTAGATTTATCTTATCTTATCAGAAAAATCAAAGGAAAAAGGAGATTTGGCATGAGAGAAAAGGAAGTTAGAGAACAGATTTATAAAGCATTAGATCAGCTGGAATTATATGATTTATCCAATGTTGTGGAGACTGCATTGAACGAAAATGGCATGGATAGCACGGCATTGTTTAGCTGTAAAGATTGTGCTGCTGAGTTTGGATCTTGTTCAGATGAACAGGAAACGACATTAGATGGTCAGTATATTTGCAGAGCAAGATTGTATAAGCATTATGGATTACAGTTATCCTAAATTGAATATGTTTACTGTAGGGGGTGGCTGTGCTAAGCTGTTCCTAAATGCAGAAGGCTCCGATTGTCAGGCATTATTGCTTGAGAGTCAGAGCCTTTTCTTTATGCCTTCAAAGCACAGTCACGGGTTCCTGCAGTCAACATATGAGCGTCATTTTAACTTTTGGTCAAGTTGGCCAAAAGTTGTTGATTTATAATTAAAACTGACCCGGGATTCACGAGGAAAATTGACCCACCTATAAGTGGCAATGAGTAAGTAATCCCATTTCTGATATGCACTGTACCTTGAAAATTTAACACATAGAATTGACCCACCTCTTTGTGAAATATAAAATCTTTTTCGTATGCCCAGAGCGTACGGAAAGGAGACGAAAAAGAGGTGAAAGATTTGGAAGACTGGGCAGCTGTGCACAGAGT
>JAFOEY010000047.1 GCA_017387565.1 Lachnospiraceae bacterium
CCTTTCAATCCCAGTCAAAATCAACTTGGCTAATTTTAACCGTTCTTTCTTTACTGTTTTTGGTTTGTCTCTTTCGAGACGTTCTGAAATTTTCTCTTGGAATTTTTCAGGGTTGCATTGCTGTTTAGTTTTCAAGGTTCTAATGGTCTTGAAGATTACCAACGGAGAAGGAGGGATTTGAACCCTCGCGCCGCTATTAACGACCTACTCCCTTTCCAGGGGAGCCCCTTCAACCTCTTGGGTACTTCTCCAAAAAAGTTGAATTAACACTTTTTAACCATTTTCATTAAAAGGCTTCGAAAGCCTAACGGAGAGGGTGGGATTCGAACCCACGCGCCCTTGCGGACAAACGGTTTTCAAGACCGCCTCGTTATGACCACTTCGATACCTCTCCACTCGTGTTCGACCGTTTTCTCTCAGCCGACGCAAGTGTTATTCTATCAAAGTTATTTTTTAGAGTCAATAACTTTTTTTAAATTTTTTTATTTTTTTTGACAACTTTTTATTTTGATGTTTTTATCATACATTATTCCCTCTTTCTTCCATATTATATCCACTCATTTTACTATAGATAAAATAATAGAATAATGAAAAAACACAAGGCAGTTTTAAAACAAAACTCATTGCATTTTCCTCGCCACTATAACAAAGTTGTTGCTTTTTTAAACAACAACTTTGTTGATTTATCTATTCCGATTATGAAACATTGGGGGCTATCCTTCCATTCAAACAATCTGCTCCATAATATAGGGATCTTTAATCTTATGATCCTGTGCGAACAACAATATCTTTGACATAATCTCTGCTGTTTTGGGATCATCCTCCACAAACGGCAAAAAGATTTTACCTCTGCCTGCAGAATGTACCGGAAGAACATTGATCTGATGTCCTCCCAATAATAGAGTAAAGTTTTAGTTGGTTGTTAAAAAAATAAAAAGTGAGAGTATCCACATTCTTTGATACAATGGTTTCGACGAAAAAATCATTCAACAAGAAGGAGTACTCTCACATGAACATTGTATCACTTTTTGACACTTTATTAACATCTATTTTTGATGCAGAACAAAGTTTTTTTGAAAATCCCAAGAACTTCAGCGAACTTGAATCATCAGTCAAGTCATCAACAGATGCATTTGCAGCAGGTTTTTTAGGAGCCATACTGTCTGAAATGGATCAGGCAATACGTAACACTTCCTGGCGCAACGGACGCTATACCATTCACCGGAATGACACCAGAACACTCATCAGTTCTGTGGGTGATATTTCTTTTGACTGTACGTATTATAAATCAAAGACAGAAAAGAATACATTTACCCATCTTCTTGAGGATCTGATTGGTCTTGAGAAGAATGAACGTTTTACTGAAATGGCTGAATCATTCATGCTTTGCGAAGCTCTTAAGACCAGTTATGCTGAGGCAGCAAAGGTGCTCCCGTCAAAACAGGAGATAACCAAAACCACAGTCATGAACAAAGTGCATTCCATAGCGGATGAAATACCGGACAAAATATATGATAAACCAAGAACGGTACCATATCTCCACATCGAGGCTGATGAAGATCATGTAGCCGAACAGCATGGCCGTTATGGAGAAGATGAGAATGCCAGCTTTATATCCAAGCTTGTATATCTGTATGAGTACAGGCAGGAATCAGCCAATGCTGAGGGACGTTATGAACTTGTCAATAAATACTATTTCAGCGGCCTTTATCCGGGAGCGGAAGGCAATAAACAGCTCTGGTCGAGGGTGAATGCTTTCATAGAGACGAACCATGATACGGAGGCGTTAAAAAGAGTGTTCATAAGTGGCGATGGAGCCGGATGGATTAAATCCGGTGTTACGTATGTTGATAACTCCGTATTCTGCGCTGATAAATATCACCTGATGAAGTATGTTAATGCTGCAGCAGCCCAGATGCTTGATGAAAAAGACGATGTCAAAACGGAACTTTGGCATCTAATGTATTCCAGGCAGAAAAATGCACGAAAAAAATTTGATGCTTATACTACAGCCATGATGAACTCAGCTAAAAAACCGGAAAAGATTGAAGAGCTTAGAAAGTATGTACTGGGTAACTGGTCGGCAGTAAGGAGAACACTCCGTAATAAACTTGTTAATGGCTGTAGTGCAGAAAGCCATGTCAGTCATGTATTGTCAGACCGTCTTAGTTCCCGTCCGATGGGCTGGAGCCAGACCGGTGCAGACAGGATGAGTAAACTAAGATGCTATGACAGAAACAATGGCAGGGATGCAATCATAAATCTTGTCAAATACAGCAGAGAGCACAGACATCTGAAAGCGACAGGAACGGATGATATAGCGCCACAGAATCTGCAGCTTAGAAACATACTTGCAGAACACTATAATCAGGCTGAAAGCTACATTGAGCGTATGCAGGCACATATCCCAAATGGAACCGTAAGAAAGACACTGGCAATCAGGGAAAAACTGTATTTGTTATAAATGCGCAACAGCACATCATAATCCTTACGATGCCTGAATCTGTCATAAATAGTTTTATTAATGTTTTGACAAATGGTTGTTACCAAATGTAAAATGTTGGAAATAAATCAAATCATTGTATCACGGAACATCTCTTTAAGGGTTATCTTACTTATTTCCAACCAACAATAACTTTACACTATCATTAAAATAATTTCGTTTGCCCCGAATTTCTTTTCATGTTATACTGAGCGCAAAGCATATTTTCTTATCCGGGAGAGTATTCCTACTGCCCCACAAATCATTTCTTTCATGGTATTTTTCATTTATACCATGTCCGATCATTTCTTAGAAAATCCATGCTTTCACCAAACAACAAAAGCAGGAGTTTCTAAACGATACAATGATCCGGCTCCTGCGCATATCTGCAAAGGAGGAAGAAATATGGCAGAAAACAAAAACAAAAGTAACCGGGAATACAAAAGTGATGTATTCTCCATGCTGATGAAAGTGCCCGAATACGCACTGGATGCTTATAATGGAATGAACATGTCAGCCTACACGGACCCCAGCCTGCTCGAAATTGATACGCTGGAAAATGGCATCTCGCTTTCCATCAGAAATGACGCATCCTTTTTGATTGACAGTCATTTGAATTTGTACGAACATCAGTCAACGTATAATCCAAATGCCCCACTAAGGAATCTCTTTTATCTGACAAATCTGCTTTCAAGGTATATCCGTGAAAGAGATTTATACGGCAGAAAGCTTTGCCGCATACCGACACCGCATATCGTAGTATTTTATAACGGTGGCGAAAACAGACCCGAAAAAGAAGTGCTAAAACTTTCGGATGCTTTCATTCATAAAACAGAGCATCCGGATATCGAAGTAACATGTACAGTATATAACATTAATCCCGGCTTCAATCAAGATCTTTTGGCAAGAAGCAAGGTCCTTTCCGGATATATGTATTTTGTAAACTGTGTACGGGACTATCTAAAGAATCAGGGAGAAAACCGGGATCTGGAAACAGCAATCAGGACAGCAATCAAAGATTGTATCGACAATCACATCCTGGAAGATTTCTTCCGTGAGAATGTGGAAAAGGTGGTCAAGGTTATGGTATTGGATTATACATGGGAAAGACGGGAAGAGCTGATCCGTGAAGAAGAATATGAGGACGGCAAACAGGCCGGCATTGAAATCGGCACGGAACAAGGTATTGCTCAAGGAACTTCTTTACTGGAAGCCGCAATTGAAGATCTTTGTGCGGGTAAAACCATAACCGAATTGGAAGCAGCCGGATATGATCAAAAAATTATCCAGAAAGCTCAAAATATTATAAATAAACATTTTAATAAGGAATGAGATTGATACGTCTATATGTGACACGCCTCATCTGTTTTGCAGTTCAAGACAGATGAGGCTTTTTTAACTTTTGCCATTTCCGATATCATTCTTGATAAACAGATTTGTTAGTTCTTTTCTCCTTACACTGCACAATTTATTTTCAAAACCATAAAAATTTCTTATTATGAAAATCTACACGATCCGTGTACGATATATCTTTGAAAACAAAAGAAAAAAGGAGATTTTACCATGAACAACTCAAAAACCTTAACAGACAATTATCTGGAATATTGTATTCAACAAAAAAGATTGGATGAAAAGACTTTAAAGGCATATCGGATTGATTTAAGACAGTTTTTTGAATCCATTGCCACTCCAAATGTTTTAGACATCACGTCTTATACTTTAGAAGCTTACATTGCTGACTTACATATGAAATATAAACCTAAGACAGTAAAAAGAAAAATTGCTTCCATCAAAGCATTTTTTCATTATCTTGAATACAAAGATGTCATAGAAATTAATCCGTTTAACAAATTACAGATAAAATTTCGCGAACCTGTAATATTGCCAAAGACAATTCCTTTACATACGGTAGAAGTCCTTTTATCGGCAATATACAAATATCGTATGAATGCCCAAACAGAATATCAAAGAAAAAATGCTTTGCGAGATGCCGCTGTTATAGAATTATTGTTTGCCACGGGTATAAGAATTTCCGAACTTTGCTCTCTGGGAATAACTGATGTAAATCTATATGATAGAACTGTCTTAATTTACGGAAAGGGCTCAAAAGAAAGAAAAGTACAGATCGGAAACGATGATGTTGCAAACATTCTGCAAGAGTATAAAATAAGTTATTTACCACAAATCCATAACTGTAATCACTTTTTTGCAAATCAAAACGGAACCACACTATCTGATCAATCGGTGCGACGAATGATTAACAAATATACTTCCCTTGCCGCCATCGAACTACATATCACTCCCCACATGTTCCGGCACACTTTTGCCACAAGCCTTCTAGAAGCAGATGTTGACATACGATATATTCAGGAAATTCTGGGGCATAGTTCCATCAATATTACAGAAATCTATACGCACGTTGCTATGTCAAAGCAAAAAGATATTCTTACCACAAAGCATCCCAGGAAGGATTTCAGAATTGATAGTTGATTATGACAGATAAGTTATCCATTTATTAAAGGGCTATATTAAAAAAGTACTAACTTGTATAAATTAGTACTTTTTTTATAAAAATAAAAAAAATTTAATATACCTATTTAAAAAGAGTGAAAAGCTGTTTATTATAATAAACTTGAAATCATATTTCCTATACTTTCCACATATTCATCTATCAGTTTTCTTTTGTAAACATATACATAAGAAGGATGATGAACCGGAACATAATATACACCTTCATGCTCTTTGTAATGATACTTGAAGTCGTTCCATTTTTCAAATTTGATGTTTAGATGTTTCTCTACTGAGGTATATACTTTTTCACCTAATAAAAATACTATTTTAGGTGATAATGTATTTATCTCATAACTCAAATTACCATAACATGTATCTATTTCTTTCTTATTGGGATATCTTAGTTTTTGCTGCTCAGTTAATGGCAAGCACTTTACTAAATTTGTCTTATATGTAATTACTTCCTGACACATTTCTTCTATCTTTTGAATCAACATTCCTGTATTTGTATCAGGCGATAAAGGTATTTCTTCATCAGACTCCATTTTTTTTGCTGATAAGCCCACCCAAAATACTTGACACTTCTTCTCTGCATCCAAAAGCGGTTTTTGATTTCTGCACAGTCCACATTTTTGACACATGCGTATTTGCTCAATCATTACTCTTCCCCTATTCTTTGCATTTTTATTATATATTCATCTAATATTTCATCTGGCTCTTTACTATAATTCCCAAAATCAAAATTGAACTGAGATCTTCCTTTAAACTTACTTATTTTTTCATTAAATTCACAACCATGTAAAATCCCTTTTCCATTCACAATCTCTTCATATAACTGTGTACCGTGATATGGTCTGAATTGAAATACACTTGTTCTAAAATTTCCCGGTGTATTCGAAGAAATCTCCTTCAATTTCATTGCCAATTCATATGTTTGTTGAAAATCCTCTAATGTCTCATCTGGAAATCCTAAGATAAAATAGCCTTTTAAATCAATACCATTCTGCAATACTTTTTTAGAAACATTTATTATTTCTTCTACATTTCCAAGCTTGTTAATCCGTTTTCTTATTCGCTCTGATCCTGATTCTATACCGATAAATAATTCCTTGCACTTACTTTGTTTCAGATCTATGACTTTATCCAGTGCATTCGCCAACGGCACAACATGAACCATTCCACGCCATGTCAACTGCGGAAATTTTGAAAAAATACTATTTGCCAAATCTATGCTTTTACTATTTCTCAAAAACAAATCATCTAGTATCCGTACACTTTGAACGCTGGGGTAAACCTCCAATGATTCCGAAATCTCCTTTATGACACTTTCTTCTGACCGAATTCGAATTGGAATATCTTTATTTAACTTTTTAGCTCCACCACAAAAAGCACAATCAAACGCACACCCTCTTGAAGTAATAATCGCTATTTCATTCTGCCCATAGTGATTAACTAAAATTTCATTTCCCAATAATTTTCTGTTTAAATAGATATTTGAAATATCTTTTGGAAAATATTCAGAAGATGCATTTACTCTATATACATATTTAGTACCATTTACTTCTTCTGGTTTCTGAATACATTTGTCATTTACAAGTGCAGGTATAATAAACTCACCTTCACCAATGATTATATTCGTTTTTATATTAACATTCCAGTCTAAAATCTCTTTATATAAACTTTTTACTGCTTGTCCACCAATAAAACAAGTACACGATGACGTAATATTTTCAATGATATATTTTACAATCTCATAATTCTGGGTAAAAATATTGATCCCGATATAATCAACTGATGCAACATCTATAAAATCAATTATCTCATTAACCGATTTTCTCTCTTTTACGCAGTCTACTATTTTTACATCAACGCCCGCTTTTTCCAAATAAGTAGCTATATATCCCAGTCCCAACGGTGATAGATATTGCTCCTGTTCTTTCGTCGAATCCCAAAATATTGGTGAGTTAAATAGAATAAATCTCTTCATTTTCTCAACTTCTGCTCTTTCTCAATGTATATCCCAGGACAAATTTCATGCACCCATATTTGGTTATTATTTGCAATACAATGCACAAGGTTATCCCTGTTTTTTCTTGTCAAGACAACTTTTCCATTGATTTCAAAAATATTAATCCCCATAAAAATCAATGTCGGATTCCAATGTAATTGTTCACTTTGCAAATAAAACATTCCAATAATCATAAAGATAAGAACATTGCAAATAACACTACTTGTATTTTTTATATCCATTGTCAGTATCGGAAACAAGTAGGTAATAAAATAGTTCAACACATCCGGGCAACAATTTTCAACTTGTTCGGATGTGCACTTAATTACCGTATTACTTTTCAACAGGCAGATAAATAATAGGACAATGATTGAAAAAGCACATAAAAACAACAATATCCAATTAAAAATTGCATTTTCTTTCCAAGCCATTTGAAAGGAAGTAAAAAAAATCTTTCCTTCTATGGGTTTAATATCTAAGTTATATATAATTAACAATATATATAAGGGCATATATGATGTTATAAACCAAATACATTTCAATTTTTTCGTAAACATATTATTCTTCAACGTCTCCTTCTAATTTTGCAACACCCAACCTGTCCAATAGCAATGATTTAAAATAAGCATCTGCTATCAAATTCGTGATTCTGTATAGTTCTGATTTATCCCTGTATACAATTTTTCCGGCTTCATCAAAATCAATTTTAAGGTTATTTTCTTTTACGATTTCCGGGACTTTATCATAATTATCAAAGAAAAGTTTTAGTCGATCCTTTAATACAATTGAAGTCAACCTTTTCATTATGCGGGTATTTCTCAAACAGTCTTGTTCAAACATTTCCATATCAGCAAAAATATCCTTATCCCTTATAATAGATAAAGCTTTAACTGTGTTTTGCTGGAATATGTCTTTATAGCCAAATATCCTTTCCAATGCAATATGATTAAAAACAATAAATCTGCCATGCCACTCCAATATATCTACATTTTCGTCCAGTCCGATAAAATCCGAGGTCATCTGTACTAATTCATCCATGAAAAATTGTAAGAATAAACCTTTACGTAATTTCTTCAATTTCGGAAACTGCCGATATAATTTTATTTTTTCCTCATTTTTCTCTACACAGACTACATAATAATCGACACTTCCCCAATCAAACTTCTTTTCACTTGTTTCAGATAAATAATTTATTACTGTTTCCGTAGCACTCTCAATCGGAATAATATCTTTGACATCAACTATTTCTATTTCGTTATCCATACATCCCAAAGGCTCATACTTTACCAAAGCATTACTTGTTAATTCTTTTTCAATATAAGGAAGCTGCATTTTTAAAATGCTGCGCTTCAGATCCATTGACATCTGGGGCTCATTTATGATGTTTTTACTTTTTTTCATAAATTTAACCGAAACATATGCTTCCGGATCCTCTACCAAATGATTCAGTAGATTTATAACCTGATTAATATCAACACTTTTATTCTGCATCTTTAACTCTCTCCTTCACTTTTAGACATAATAAACCATTTTAATTTTTAAAATTTATTTACACTTTTATAGTACCAGAATAAAAGGTGAAATTTGCCAAAATGTAAAAAATCGACAACATATTGTAAAAAATAGCAAAGATATTTGGGAAATGCTTATATTTTTAAAGGATAATCAGATATTATCCATCAGAAAACGAATTGGATAATTAAAAGTTATACGTCTCTAATAATAATAAGTCAGTAATGCCAGATGCATTACCCGACATTATTCCATACAAATGAAAGGAGCAATCATATGCCCTACATATTAATTCTTACTATTCACGCTGATCCTGCAATGCCACCAGGATATAGTGAATGGGGTGGTACTCATACTTACATGAGGGAATTACTAGATAGTTTTAATGCTTTACATATAAACTGCGTTCTTATTACACGTAGAACTATGCAAGAACTTCCCGAAGTGGAGCAATATAACCCTTACTGCACAATCTATCGTTTAAAAAATGGTAGTATTGCTCCAATAGATAAGACTAGTCTTCATATATATCATAACGATAATCTTTCAGCTATACAGCAGATTATTCAAAATATTGGTGAACTTCCCCAAGTAATTCATAGCGTTTATTGGAACAGTGGGAGATTAGGTGTGGAACTATCTAAAATATATAATATTCCATTGGTGCACAGTGTTATTTCTAACTCTTATGGACGCCAAGCGCGCGGTGCCTATGAACCACTTCCTAAAAGAGCTAAAAATAACCAATTTGCTGTCAAAATTAGACAAATTTAGACTTAAACCCATGCATCGTTTTCACCAGACACACATAATAAAGGCTCAGCCCCTTGTAAACAAAGGACTGAGCCAATTAAGTCAATTAATACTCAAACAGTATTTTGATTTTTCCAAAACTGCAAGAGCATAAATCATTTGAATGCGAATTTTATTTTTCAAGCATTTTATTAATATTAAATGGCGGAAGAACCACACTGTCAGTATCTGGTTGCGCAGTTAACAATGTGAGTTCACTTCTGAGATAAGGCATCAAAATTGCCACAGCATTCTTATTTATTAAATCTTGAACCATCTTATCTTCCAATTCTTCTTGCCCCTCAACCTTAAAGAAACCAGATAAGCTGATAACAATATTATATTCATCTTGTTTTGTTCCGTTCAAAACAAGTGTTACTTTATACGTGCTGTCTTCGCCTAAACCTATTTGAACCTGCAATTCAAATTTTAATTCTTTAGTATTTTTAAAACCTTTTCTATCGAATTCAATTCTATCAAATACCATTTTTTGTAGAGTCAACGAACTATTAAAATTACCCATTTTCTCTCCTTTAAGCTGCATCTGCAAAATTATTATTATCTGCACCTACTTCAATGCTTAAGCCTTCTGTCGATGTACTAAAAGTACTATTAAATACTGGTTTGTATTCTTCTTGATTCATATATTTTTCTGTGGTTATCGTAAGATTGGTACACACTTCTCCGACCACTTTCAAAGTGTTAATTATCTCACTTGGAATTGTAATATTACCAATAGCAGATGCAAACGTAGTCAATGTCTCTGTGATTGGTTCAATTCCTTTACCTATTGTTCCTAACACTTCTGTAATACGCTTATAATACTCCGCCTCATAATACACGTGAGCCACTGAGGAAAAGTAAGCAATCTCATCATCAAATTCGCCATCTTCTGCATACATATATGAATCATCTTTAGGTAAAAATGAACTATTCTCATCCCAATCTGAATTGTTATAGGCTACCGCATATTCATTTTCCACATAATCTACAGATATCTTTCCTGATGAATATTCTAATAGCAATTGCCGTATAGTTATCTCATCTCGAAGCATCCTTATTATGTTTATGCCGTTCGTTTTTCCAATCAACCACTTGCATCCTTTTTCATTATTCTGACAACATACGCATATAAAAATTTCATTGTTGTCATTTACGCAAGTGAAGATAATAGGAAAATATGACTCAAAGAGAACTCTATCAATATAAAGTTGTC
Source organism: Lachnospiraceae bacterium (assembly GCA_017387565.1). Classification (GTDB taxonomy): domain Bacteria; phylum Bacillota; class Clostridia; order Lachnospirales; family Lachnospiraceae; genus UBA2882. Next base: position 10,522 of record JAFOEY010000047.1, read on the forward strand.
CATATTTATCTAATTTAATAAACTCTTTCATTTCTTTTCATCTCTTTCTCGAATATAATTTTGAAGATGATCTTCAAAATCAACTATCATTTCAAACTCTTCATATGGCGATGCATCCTTGTAAAGCCACCAGTCAACATGAGAAGTTCTCTTTTTTGTTCTCTCTCTCGTTCTTTGTACCACCCCATGCCTCGGATTGGTATCTCCAATTGCAATTTGATAAGGCACTTTCATATCCGACATAGCACCTGCAAACCTTTTCACATCTGTAGGTTTCTCAAATGTTGATAAAGAATATTGTCCAGGATCCGTTATATCGGCTAAGGGATTCAACACAAAACCACTTTCTTCAAAAGAAGGTAAAAATGATTCTTTATCACACTTTCCACTTCTACATGCTCTATATACTTTTATAGATTCTTCCCTTGCTCCATCAGGCAATTCAAATCTCTGAAAATAATCCGGAAATATTTTTTCTATTCGTCTTAGAGTATCTTTACTTTCCAAATATATCCCTCTTTTTGTGAACACAATAAACCAAGAATATTATCTCACAAAATCTCTGCTTTTGTCCAGTCTATATTATGAATGATACCCTACTGATATTCTGGTTTATTCTATGTAAAATACAATCCATATATTCTTTTTTATAAAGTTCTGACAATTAATGTGTCTAAATTTACTTGTTTTCACTCAGATGAATAATGATAGCCGCCATCGCATTGGGAAGTGGCGAATGTACTTCCATTTTTTTAATGCAGTTGGGTTTTCTTCCTGTATGGGGACAAGATTTTATGAGTTGAGTTGTGAAGTTGAGTAAGAATTGATTATTTCAAGATTAGTAACTGTGTTCTTTTTCTTTTGTTATGATATTGACATTAATTTTGTGACATTTTCGCCTCCATAGACCATTCAGCAACTCATTATTGAATTCTGTTCTGTTAAATCACTCTATAAGCACTATCTACTGTATATTTTCCAATATCTTTATTGTTATATAATAGTCCAATTTTATCTATATCCCTTACATCCATATTATCAAAATTCAAATTTTATAAATGTGCTGAATCAGTTTAATGAATTTTACAGTTAATACACCTGCACATAGTTTTCCCTTGGAAAAATCCGTGTATCTATTATACAAGTCTTATACCCTTTCCTTTGCAAAACTGTTCCTGCTGATACTCCAGCTGGACCACCACCGATAATTACTGCATCTACCATATTCTTATCTCCATAATGATGGATAATATTTAGTTATCCGTTACTATGGAGGAATTATGGAAAATAAATTTATTGAAAAGAGTAGTACCCACCAGAAATATTCTGCAAGCATTATCATTCCTGTAAGTAACAATTGTAATATTCTAGAATATTTCATTGAACATTTAAAATGTACAATTAAAATTGACAATTATCAAATTATTTTTGTAATCGATGGTCCTGTTGATAACAGAATACTAATCCTATTAGAAAATTTCTCTTCAGAATTTTCCTGTGTTATGTTTATAAAATTAGAAACAAAATCAAGTTATGCTCATGTTAATAATTTTGGAAGAAAATATGCAGAATCAGATTTATTGTTTTTTATGAATACAGATATTTTTGTTCAAAAAAACTGTTTAGAAATTATGATTGATTCTCTACAGAAAAATAATGTACAAGCCGTCCAACCATTACTTCTTTATCCTCAAAACAATCACGTCCAAAGTACAGGACACATATTTGGAGATTGTTTTAATCGTCATGCCTTAAAAGAACAAGAATCCAATCATCCTACTGTATGTTTATCTACAACAAGGCAAGCACTCTCTTTGGCACTTTGTTTGATTCCAACGTCTATTTTTGATGAGTGTAATGGTTTTGATGAATACTATTATAATGGTTGGGAGGGATTAGATTTAACACTTAAAATCACACAATACGGATACCGTTGTTGGTATGAATGCAATGCACAAGCATATCATGTAGAGGGAGGAAGTAGAAAAAAATTAAGTCTAAATGAAAGCTTGCAAGCCGGACATTTTTGGTCAGTATGGGGGAACATTGTGAAAGATGACATCATAGATTTATTAAAGCTGCAACAACTTGAATGTGATTTTTCAAGAAATTATATAGTGTATGACTTCACAACCTATCGTTCTTGGAAAAAAATACTAGATTCTCTTAGTATTTCTTATGAAGAGATTATTGATAAATCCCTGTATTCAAATGAATTATACTTGGACTTTTTCAGTGTTTTATCCTATCATGCATTAGTCAATCCTGAACCTATACTTTTTCTTGTGACATCATTTTCTAGTTTAAAAGACAATGTATTATGGACTAAATATAGAAAATGTAAAGATGATATCTTCATAGATTTGTCTGGGAATATAGGCAAGTTAAAAACACTCGTTTGTGATAAATAATTACCACAAACGAGTTTCAATCGGGAAGTAATCTTCCCCTTCACTACAATTGAACGCAACTCTTTCTAACTTATCTATTTTTCTATCATTACGATAACTTGAACCAATCTTTTGTGAAAGTTTATTTTGGAGATTAATATATTCTTCCATCTTTTTTTTGTCGCCTTGCAAAAAATAGATGGAAGACATTAAATTACAAAATAACATTTTAGTTCTAGTAAATTGTTCTAAATCAATAATTGAAAGTATCCTATTCAACAAATTTTGTGCTATATCAAGTTCGCCATTGCAAATACGTACTGCCGCCCGCTTTAACAATGTATGAACATACATATGTACATATCCATTTTGAATAATTTCTTCACTTGTTTTATCAAGTTCTGTTGGATTCTTGCCTTGAACTACGCATTCTAAAAAATGTAATTCACTCTTAGAATCAATAAACCGTCTTTTTTCGTTCGGCAGTAAAGAAAATTCGTTATATGCCTTTTTCATAAATTCTAATGACATCAATGGTTCACGATGATAGTTTCCTCTTGCAAAGAGGTTTGCCATACCGCCTCCCTTATAATCAATCAGCAGAAATCCCACTTCATGAGGGTGGAAATTGACTGCAAGGGACAGGATATAGGACTGCACAATCTCTGATTTACCCGATCCGGTAGTTCCTGCTACCAATCCGTGTGGACCATGTGCCTTTTCATGAAGATTCAATTCTACATAGTCGTCTGTAGCCCTCACACCGAGTGGTACAGCCAAGGATTTATGGGATTCATTCTTTCTCCATCTTTCCGCCACATTTAATTCCTGTGGATGCTCAATGCCATACATATCAAAAAAGGTAATGGATTCCGGTATCTTACTGCTGATTCCCTGCTCATGGATCAATGCACTTAAATTTCTTGCCATCCCCTCCAGATCCACTCCGCTCACATGTTGTATTTCAAAATCTCTGTACTTCTTTTCGCCTTCCTCCATCAGGAGCGTTCCGTTCTCGGAATTGTGTAGCAGGCAGACAGTCTTAACATTTTCCGGCAGATTAGCCTTTTGATCCGTTGTATAAATCATGCTAAATCCCAATGTCAGCTGTTTACTTTGCAGATACTCCATAATGGCATGATTCAAAATCAGTTTCGGCTCATCAACAATAAACAGATAATATGGTGAAAATACCGTATCCTGCTTTTCCTCCTCCATCTTCATTTTTCTCTCTTTCAATACCTGTTGAATACTGCCCAATATCTGGTCTCTTGCCTGCTCCGAGCTAATTCTTCCGTATACATTAATCACCTGTATCCTCAAATGAGGATACCAGTTTACATATTCAAATTCTTCATCATAATCTTTATTATGTATAAAGATAATCTGTAAATCCCGGTAACTCTGAAAGAACGTCATCTGTGCCAGCAGATATTTAAGCTGTTCGTGTACATTTGCCTTGGAACCCACAATACCTAAATGTGCTCTTTTCAAATCAATTTGTACAGGAATATGCTCTATCTTCTTAAAGTCCTTGGGAATTGCTTTTGCTTCTTCCGCCAGTTCATCCTTCTTAATTTCCAACTCCTTGACTTGTGTTGTCACTTCTACAGAGGATTTTCCCCCTGTAATACCCAAGATTTATATTCAGAAAATCATCATCCAACAGGCTTCTCTCATAAATACGGCTCTCTTCTCGTCTGTTTTCATTATAGCGGATAAGTTTGAAAAATGGTAAAAAATGCACAAACGTCGTTTTTGGTGCACCAAACAAAAAGCAGTACAACATTCTATTGTTATTTAAAATTAATTCTTTCTTCAGACTATTTATTTTGTCTCTTCCATATTACTGCATATAAACGTAATCAGAGAATCATCTATCAAACTTATAATCCTTTTTATTTCTTCAACTGCATATATATTATCTTCCGATATCAGTACATTCTTTATTTCACTCATATTTCAATCCATTTCCAGCATGGTTTCAAACCGATTACTGAATACATCTAGGCCATATTAATCCGTAACCGACTCTCCCTGCTGTCAATTGGTATTTAAAAGCTTTGATGTATGCTGCTGTAAAATTCTTTGCCGCAACTGTTGTCTGGTTGATATCACCGGACAACAGATTGAAATCTTCGTCATATGCAGTCTTTGCAAGCGAATCCCATGCATCACAGAGCATCTGCACCTTACACCTCGATTGTCTGATACAAGTAAATATTGCCTTATGGCTTTTTTCCATATATTTTAAATCTGTTTTCAATATTTTTTCTATTTTTTTGCAAAAACTACTATTTTTTCGTCAAAAAATTGATTTCTTTTGTTTTGCATTTCCCTTATCAATCAAAAATACATTACAATTTATTTTTTCAAAGTTTTATCAGTCGTTTTTACAAAGAAATATCATATGTACTTTTTTTATTATTATGATTTAAAAAAAGGAGATTAGAGATGGAAGCGGCATTAGATAGGATTCAATTAGAATACAATTTATCAGATCGGGAAAGAAAATTATTGCAATTCTCTTTTATCGGACTTATATACGATGTTACAAAACTAATAATGCTTTTTATTTTTTTTGCATGTATTCATCAGGTAGCGGCATTTGCTTTTTGTATTTCCCTTCTTGTTGTATTAAGAACAAATCAAGGTGGCTTACATTTAAAGCACTATACGACATGCTTTATTTTTTCTTTTTTATATTTATTTCTTTCAATATGTGTTTTACCAATGCTATTTCCAGAGGTTTCTCAGCCCGTGGGTCTTTGCATTTTATTTATATGTATGCTTATAAATTATATGATAGGACCACAGAAAAACATAAAAATATATACTGAATTGAAAAATCCAAAAAATGTTTTGAAAAGCAAAATTAGTTCTTTTGTAGTATGCACCATATACATGATTGTATTTTTTATATTTTCTAATACACTCCTGATGCAACAGGGAATGTGGATTATTGTATTGCACACAATGCAAATTGTGATGGTAATAATAAAAAAATATAGTAGAAAGGAGAACAAGAAATGTTAAGAAACATGCACATTTTTATGCTGACTAATTTGTTTGAAAAATTTGCAAGAACTTCATTCTTTTTAGGTACAGGTCCTCATTGCTTATTTTTCTTTGGTGAGCCGGAAATTGATATCCCGGAAGAATAGAAAATGTTAAGACAGGAGAAGCACTATTGCCTCTCCTGTTTAACTTGCAAAACAATCTCAAAACGAACGATTTTTACTTCTTGGTCATAATCAAAATAAATCTGTATAAAACCATGATATTTTTTTACGATCTTATTGACGTTAGTCAATCCGAATCCCCGGTTCTTTCCTTTTGTAGAATTTCCATCTATCAGATAGTTGTTAAAACTCTCTCCTTCTATCCATTCATATGGATTCATAAGAATAAAACTTACCTCATTTTCTTTTTCTTCAATCTCAAATTGGATTGTTTTATTTGCATTTTTCATTGTGGCTTCCACTGCATTATCAAGTAAATTCCCAACCAGCTCCACAATATCCGAAAAAGGAATCATCTTTTCTATTTTATTAACATGTATATGATAACAAACGGTTATTCCTTTCTCTTCCACTTCTTCAAATTTAAGGTGGAGAAATGCCGTCAAAATGGACGAAACATTTTCCCGAAGCAGCTTATAAGAACGATTCTCATCTATCAGCTGTTCAAAATATTTCCCCTGTTCGTTCTGCAATTCCTCAATTGTTGAACAAGACATACTCATACTGTATAGTGCCTGCAGATGGTTATCAAAATCATGCTGCCGATGTCTTATCTCAGAAATCAGGTCTTTGTATACCTCATTATATTGTTCATATTGTTCTAATTGTTCAACATACAGATTTTTTTGAAGTGTTTCTTTTCCCAGTTTCAACGCAATCAAAAAAGTTATGAGAAAGAACAATATTAAAAACATAATCAAATTTCCATCTACAATCAGCTTGTAGCTTTCTTGCTTTAATAAAACAAATAAGATAATGAAAAAAATGATAATAATCGTTTCAGAAAAATAGCTTTTTTCTAAGAGCGAAGAAAAGAAGGTATGCAAATCACACTTTATAAATACAAGCAAAAGAATTACAAGCATTGCTAAACTAACAACAATCGCTTCAAATTCATTTACATTTTCAGTATGGAAACACAATGCATACACTACAATGCAAAAAATCTGAGAAACAAACATAATCATGACATCTGCGATAGTATAAATAACTGCATGTTTCAATTTATCATCGAACTCAAAAATATCTACCAATATTATTCCGATATATGCAAAATAATCAAATTGTCTGGATATCCAACCTTCATCAATCATCGCCATGATAATCAGTTCCAAACATAAATAAACTATGGTGACAATTCCTGGCCGTTTTTTACTTCCATGTAACATCCATAAAACCAATATTGCAGATACAATTTCAAATAATAAATATATCCTCTCAAGCATTTTCAAGTTCCTCAATTACTTTTCTTTTGTAAGTACTCCCAATATCAATCGCCTGATATGGCTTAACTAAAAATACCTTTCCTTCCCGTCCATTTGCATATTCAACAAATTTCTTATTCACGATGGCATCTTTGCTGCACCTTAAGAAAATCGTTTTTGGCAAATCTCGATAAACTTCAGTCAAAGATTTATAATATGCCGTCAATATTCCATTTGTCATCTGAACTGTGATTTTTCGATTTCTGTAATAAACAGCAACAATATCATGATATCTAACTGCTCTTACAATCCCATCGCATTTCATATGAAAAAATTGATTATCATCATATTGTAAAGGCATATCCAGTGCTTTTTTCAAAACTTTTTTCGCACGCTCATAATCATAAGGCTTTTCCAGATACTTGTAACAATCCAGATTATCATATGCATGATCCTTCATTTCAGCTACTGATGTCGTTATAACTACCGGCGTATACTCATATTTTTTAAAATTACGCAAGAATTGAACAAAATCCAGTCCCGTAGCATCATTCGGATTATTCCCATCCAACAAAATATCTACAACAAATAATCGAAAATCATCGCCAAGCAACAGTTGCTTTGCTTCATCACAATTCATTGCAAAGACTATTTCCAAGTCACCCTCTAATTCTTTTAAAATTTTAGCTACCAAAAGTGCAGCCTTTTTATTATCCTCTAAAATTAATACTCTTTTCATCTTTTGTACCTCAAAACAGATATCATTTTACATTTATTTTTTTACAAAAGGAAAAGCCGAAAACAGCATAACTGTCCCGGCTTATTATCAGTACTTTTGTTATTCAGCAACTTTGGTTGTTTTTCTTTTCATTGCGATATCCTTACCGTCATCCGTTTGTATCAATTAACACTTTTAGTATATTTGCTAATTCTATTTATTTGAATATACAAATAGTATTCAAATAACACAAAGCGTTACACTTTTCACTTTTGATAAGTTCGGCTAATCGGCAGTTTTTGTCCGTCAAGTAAAGTCATATCTTTCTTAGTACTTCGATATATATAATTATAATTTACCAGATAAGACTTATGTTTTCTTAAAAAGCAATCACATCCCAATTCATTTGTTATGACTTCCTCAACATGATCCAGTTTATCATAAAACATACTAATCCGTCCGCCTTTCAAATGAATATGAATAATGCGCCCCTCACTTTCAAAATATATAATATCCTGAATTTTCTCACCTATCGTTTTCCGAAATGACTTATACTCAAAAACCTTATTATTTCTTTGCAGATTTTTACATACTTTTCGAAAAGATTGTTCGAACATTTTCTCCCTGACAGGATAATTGATAAAGGCAACATAATTTTGTTCAACAATTTCTTCTATATATCTTCTTCCTCTTGAAATATATATGATAAATACCAGTTTATCTTTTTCCCTTAATTTTTCGCCTATCTTTAAATAATCGCCTCCAATTGTCTGTAAATCAAAATATATGAGTTCATATCGATTATTCTCTATTTTCAATTCTAAATCCTCTGTATTTTCAAAACAATCGATATTCACTGTAATCATCATGTGATTTGCAACAGAAATTAACAGCTTAGATATACGATATACCATCTCCTGATCATTCGTACATATTGCAATCCTCATACTTATTCTCCTTATAAATCGTGTCTCTGTCGTATAGTTAAAGTTTAAAAGAGTAAACTATTGCTAACACATTTTTTGTCAAAAACACAATATTTTTATGAAGAAAAACAGAGGATTTAAAAAACCGTGAACAGCTTATCTGTTCACGGCTTTCTATTCTTCCTTTCCCATGCAAAGAGCAATTTCAATCATGGTAAATATTCTTTCCGCATCCGCATGTTTTAATTTGGCAATCCTTTCACCATACTTTGCCAGTCTGGCATTATAACATTCCGAAACCAACCCGGTCAGTAACTCGTCTGCTGTTACATTCAGCTCATTGGCAATTAAAATAAATACATCCAGACTTGGTGCCCGTTCTCCTCGCTCTATCATTCCGATATATGCAGGCGAGACGCCAACTTTCTCGGCTAATGCATCCTGTGTCATTCCTTTTAATTGCCTGTGTTTCCGTATTCTGTTTCCCATTTCCGAGAAATCCATAATCATTCTCCTTGAATTTACACACTTTGTTGTAATACATTTTATCTGTTAAGCAATTTTCAGCTAAGCCGACAAGGAAATCGCCATAAACAAATGTGTCATTTTTTACATTTTGTTTTATTTGATACATTTAGTATAGTTTCTCGTGACGTTTTATTGAATATACGAAAAGTGGCTTTTCTGTACTATAAGTTTTATGCAATTCCAAGGATTTTACCGCACCAATATAACAAGCCAAATACCCAACTTGAGAAAATGCCATATAATATTACCGGTCCGGCAATGGTAAAAATCTTTACACCGACTCCATATACCTGTCCCTCCGGCTGATATTCAATCGCAGTCGCGCAGACACTGTTTGCAAAGCCGGTAATCGGTACCAATGCACCGGCACCACCAAAATCAGCTATCTTCTGATATAAACTGAAGCCGGTTAAAATGACGCTGAGTAACACCAACAGTACAGAACACCAGATACCCGCCGTTTCTTTATCAAGTCCTAAACTTGTCAGTGTATTGAGGATAAACTGTCCAAGTGTACAAAAGATTCCACCCACCAAAAAAGCCTTCAACATCTGTAGCGGCAGATTTCTGGTCGGTGTAATTTGTTTTACATATTCACCATAATCTTTTGCTTTCTGTTTCTGTTTTTCTTTCTCATCTGCCTCCTGTTGAAATTTCTCATTCATGTTTTTATTTCCATCGCTAGAATTCATAATGTCTCTCCTTCTTTTACCTATATTCATTACAGTTTTGTCATCTTTATTAAATTACTTTTAATCATTTTTTTCGATTTTAACTAATTCACTTTTTTCTATATTATTCTTTACCATCTTTATAATTTGCTTTCATCATTTTTAATTATTTATCGATTTTCAAATTATTTCCTGCTATGTTGTCTACCATCCAACTCATAATTATTTGAATTTAAATTGTTTAGAAACCCCCATGAATCAACTTCCATTTCCTATCCCATAGATATAATAAATTACCGCTCCTACAAGCTTTCCCAGCGCTACGAATAAAATGCAAATACCAATTCCCCACTTCATCCTGATCCTTCTTGTAAAAATCGGAATTGAATCCAGCATTTCCGCAATCGACAAAGCAAGGCAACCGACAAAACATCCGGTAAAAAAACCAAACACCATCTCCGCGGCGACAGCCACATGAATTAGCAATAGCTTACTAATTTGATGCAATGCTTCAAAAATACTGAAAAGCATGCCACAGATTGTTCCCCAGATGACAAATTCCTCATACAAAAGAATATAACTTGCTGTATGAGTTTTACCCGCAAATCGCGGCACCAGTCCGACAGCCACAAGAACTGTAAACACACCTGCGGCTGCCAGCACACCAAATGACATCCCGGCAAATCCCAGTAAGGAGAACTTAATGAGCTTCAATGGTCTTGCCCTCCCGATCCCATGTTTCCGACAATGTCTTATTCACATCATCCTCATAATTTCGCATGGATACCTCTATTGGAGTGGGATCTTTTGTAATCCTTCTTTTTCCAATATGATTAAAAAAGAGTAAAATTCCGGCCGTCAGACCAAATGCATATGAAATTTCTAAAATCATGACTCCTAATCCTTCGGTTCCGGTAATCAGAGAAGAAATCTGTTCAAATACTCCGCGAATTCCAATATCATTGTGAAAAGCCATAATGGTAAATCCTGTTCCGAAAAAACATACCATGGAAACAAAAATAACCTTTACAATTTCAAATAATCTGGAAGGCTGTTTGTTTTTGATTCGTTCCAAAATTACATTTTCAGATCCTAACGGAACAACCACAACATCACGCACCTGCTTTTCAATTTCATTGACAATATATAAAGCTGTTACCACATCCCTGTCAGGAATACCGAAAGAATGAATGGTAATATTTCTTATCTGTTCTTTCTTTTGATCATTCCTGCATACAATTTCAGCCACATCGGAAACATATACCTTTTCCTGATCTGTCTGAATCTTTGCTTCAAACTTCAAATAAACAACATCCATCTGACATCATCTCCGACTTTTTTATCAGTGTTGCCTGATGTTTACCATTTTATTCTTAGGCTTTTTCATTTTAATTTGTTTTATCAGTTGGAAATCAAATGCAATTGTGCAAGCACATTGCACTTTCCTCGTCGCCATAACACCGGTGAAACCGCTCCGCTTGTTTCACCGCTGATTAGCGGTCGTCAAGTGCAATTGTGCAAGCACATTGCACTTTCCTCGTCGCCATAACACCGGTGAAACCGCTCCGCTTGTTTCACCGCTGATTAGCGGTCGTCAAGTGCAATTGTGCAAGCACATTGCACTTTCCTCGTCGCCATAACAAAAAGCGATATCATCAGTAAAACACAACTGACAATATCGCTTCTGTTATGAAAAGATATATGATATTAGTTTTGCTCCTCGATCCACTCCTGCATATAATCCTCAATCAGATAAAAAGGAGCCGGACCCACACTGATTAAAAATTCATGGAAATCTCGCAGATTAAACCTGCTTCCCAGCTTTTCCTTTGCTTCATTTCGAAGATTCATGATTTCCAAAAATCCCACATAATATTCCAGATATTCGGAAGGCTCTCCAACAACCATTTGAAATACCTCTTTGGCCGTTTCTTCGTCGCCCATCCCCATTTCCTCCAGATACTCACGGACATCTTCTTCGTCCCATCCATAATAATTGACACAGATATCAATATATGCCGAAAGTGCCAATGAAACCGAGTTATCATATTGCTTCATTTTGGCATAATCTGTCTCAACATCAGCAAGGGTATAAGAATATAGCTCCGCATAGGTGGCAAATCCTTCTGTATATCCTGAAAAAGAAAACAGATTACGAACTAAAGGCCGATCATAAGAAGCCGACGAAACTATCTGGTATAAGTGTCCGGGATATCCCTCATGCGCTAACAAAGGATATAAATCCTCACGGTCTTCGTATTTCCGATTGATATAGATTACATTGGCATTAGAATCATCTATCGGTGGTGTCAGATAAAAGGCAGGATTGAGATGCTCCTCCATAGCTTCGGGAACATACTTAATTTCATAAGTAACGTCTGGAATATTTCCAAAGTCTTTTCCACATTTCTCAATTAGATCCTCCATGATTTCATCCGGTTCAAAATATGATAATGGTTCATCAGCCATATACATATCATATACATCCATATTATCAAGCAGGATTTCATAGATGGCACTCATACGGGTATCAATAAACTCTTCGGTGGTCTTTTTTATATCAGCAATACTCATATCACTACCGACATTGGATCGTACCAGATATTCATAATACTCTTTACCTTTGTCAAAATTGCAAAGACCTTTCTCGTTTTTGCCCTTTCCTTTTAGAGTTTCAAGGTTCTTGGAAAGATTATGATATGCATCCATAACATCATTGAGAACCAACTCTTTATTTTGTTTCTTATATTCTTCCTTCTTTTCATCAGTAATGTCATCCAAGGCATCAATACGCTCATCAAATGTATCAATCAGATAACATTCATCTGGATTTTCGGTAAATTCTTCACAGGCTTCAATCGAATCATCCAGGGAAAAATCCGGCATTCCCAATCCGGCATCTGCTTTTTCCTGTTCATATACAAAATAAGAGGAAAACGTCTCATCAGTCTGAGAAAGCAATGTCAGATAATCCGTCACATCCCGCTCACAACGAAATGTATATTCCGCCATTAAAACAGGAAGCTGTGTATGAAATCCGGTAAGCGGCGAAAAAACTTCCCCATAATAATATAAATCCTCCGAATCCAGTTCAATCTTTACATAATCATCCAGAATATCATACGTAATTTGCTGTTCCTTTGTCAGGTTATCTCTGGAAAACTTTTGCAAAGTCTGTTGTAGTTCCTCCAATTCTTTTTTTGCATTTTCGGCATCGGAAGGATCATAGGAACCAAGAGATACTTCATAATCCTCTATACCATAATTTTCAGGATACGCAATGGTATAGTGCATATTAATGGTATTTTCGACAATTTCACCCATAAACATATTTTTCGAAAATTCATCAAACTTCTCCGACTCACTTAATTTAGCATCATCAGGATAATATTCCGATATTTGACCAGAAGCATCTGTTACATCTTTTTTTGGATCCGCATCCCAACTGCATCCTGTCATGGCAAGTACAATTATTAAAGATACCGACACCGCATACCTGCATTTCTCATTCATCCATTTTATCATCCGTACAACTCCTTTTTTACTGCTTCTGTTTTATCTTGTTTCATATTTCTACTGTATCATCCGGTTCTGTATTTCTACTGCACCATATGCGGTCTATCCGGTTCTGTATTTCTACTGTATCATTTACGCTTTATCCGGTTCTGTATTTCTACTGCATCATTTGCAATTTATCTTTTCTATAGTGCGATATGAGCCAGTTCCAAAAGTAAGCCTGCGCTAATTCCGCAAACATACAAAATCCCAATTACTTTCAAAGTATCCTTGAAAGAACTGTTTACACGCCATAATACAACCAGTCCCACACCGGCACCGACCAATAATCCACTCATCATGGCTCCTAAACTCATCAGACCTTTTAAATATAAATCCGTTATGATAACCGATGCTGCGCAGTTCGGTATCAATCCGATAACGCCTGACAACAACACACCGATGACCGGCTTGTTTAAAATGAAATTGTACAGGCTTTCTTCTCCTACTGCTGTCAATACCACATTCAAAGTAAAGGAAATAAGCAACAGGAATAAAATAATGTGAAGTGTATGCTTTACTGCCGATTTCAAAATACCGTCATTGCACTTACACTGTTCACTTTCACATATCTTTTTAATAAAAAAGGCCTCATCCTCCGGCACACGCTCAGCATAAGCGCGCATGTGCATACTGCGTGCAAAAATCAAATCTACACAAAAACCCATGATTAAGGCAATGAAGAATTTTAATCCCAGAATTTTCATCATCGTAACAACCGGAACGTGCTCGGAAATGAAAATGGGAAGCATCTCATCGGACGTTGACAAATAAACCGCAATCAGTGTACCAATTGTAATAACCCGTCCCGCATAAAGATTAGATGCAGCGGCAGAAAATCCGCACTGTGGCACAACCCCGCAGAGTGCACCGAATAAAGGACCCATTTTCCCCGATTTGCGAATCGCGTCCTTTGATGTTTCTTCCATACGATGCTCCAGGTACTCCATAACAATATATGTCACAAAAAGAAAGGGTAATATTTTCAAGCTATCGATTGCTGCGTCCAGAAAACAATCCCATATCATGTCTATCATAATGTAATTCCTCCAGTGTCTTTCACAATACTGAAAATCTGTCGTTTTGTCAAGTTAGCAGAGGCTTACTATCTTGTTATTTAGCAGCAGCTTACTCCATTGCCATTTTTCTCATCTTCCTCACTATCTTTTTTTCCATTCTGCAGACCTGTACCTGATTAATATGCAGCATCTGAGCAATTTCTGTCTGCGTTTTCTCTTCATAAAAACGCCACTGTATCAATTTGCGCTCATTTTCATCCAATTTTTCCAAAAGTTCTTTAATCAGAATATGGTTTAAAAGCTTGTCCTTTTCCAAATCATTTTTATCATTTGTACTGCCACCCATATGCCCGTTTTGTGAAATCTGATCCACTAAAAAGACCTCATTGCCATCCGACTGGTACACCGTCTGATAAATCGATTCAACAGGTGTATTCACTTCCATTGCCATAACAATTTCTTCATCTGACAATCCGGTTATTTCCGCTATTTCATGCATGGTCGGCTGACGGTTATATTCCTGCACAAACTTTTCCGTGGCCTTCATAATATGGTAGCTGTTTTCCTTTAAACTTCTGGAAACCTTGATCAGACCGTCATCTCTTAGAAAGCGTTTGATTTCTCCCGCAATCAACGGAACCGCATAGGTTGAAAACTTCACCTGATATGAGACATCAAACTGATCAATGGATTTCATCAATCCGATACAGCCGATTTGAAATAAATCCTCCGCTTCATAACCTCTGTTTAAAAATCGTTTCACAATATAATGGACCAAACCAAGATTTTCTTCAATCAATGTATCTCTGGCTGATTTATCGCCCGTCTTCGCCTGTAACAACAACTGCGTCGTCGGGTCCATCATATTTTATTTTTCACCAATCCTTTTACTCATATATACTTTCGTTCCCAAGTTTCTTTGGGACTCCACATACAACTCATCCATAAATGCTTCCATAAATGCAAATCCCATCCCGGAGCGTTCCATATCCGGTTTGGTCGTAAACAAGGGTTCCATCGCCTGCTTTACATCATCGATTCCAATCCCTGTATCTTCAATCAAAACATATAATTCATTCTGACACCGGAAGCATTCCATATGTACCATTCTGTTTTCATTTTCTTTATTATTTTCTCTTTTGCCATTTTCTCTGCCGTTGTTCTTCATGTTGTGATTTTCCCTGTTGTCATTTTCTCCGGTGTCATTTTCTCTATTGTCATCTTCTCTACTCTCATTTTCTCTGCTGTCACTTCCTCTGCTGTCATTTTCTCCGGTGTCAGTTTCTCTGCTATCTTTTTCCTTCTGTAGACTGTATTCTTCAAATTCTTTCCCCTTATTGCAATCACTATAACCATATCCATGAATAATGCAGTTTGTTACTGCCTCAGACACCGCAGTTTTTACATCGTCCACCTCTTCTAACAAAGGATCCAGTTGAGCCATGAATGCAGCAACTACTACTCTTGCAAATCCTTCATTTTCCGGAATCGCATCAAACTCAAGTTCCATATAGTTATCCGAAGCTAACTTTTTTTCTTTCCAGACTGTTTCACAGTTTTTTTCACCTTTTTTTACCATCATTACTCCTCCACTCAGACTATTTCGATCATATCTTTCAAACCGGACATCAATAATATTTTTTGAATTCGCGCATTGACATGCGTAGCCACAATTTTTCCGCCGAAACAGGATACTTTCTTATAACGTCCTACAATCAGACCGATTCCCGAGCTATCCATAAACCTTGTATTCTCAAAATCAAAAACAACATTTTGCGCTCTATGATCCAGTAAATATTCGTCTATTTTCATTCGTATTGCATCTGCTTTATGATGATCCATTTCTTTTGGCATCATCACAAACAGACAATTGTCTCTTACCGTATACATTTCTTCCATAATCTATCCTCCTCGTATAATATCTTTTAGATACATAAATGTACCTTGAAAACTTAATAAAAATTTGTTCAATAGGCTTAGTAAAGCCCATGATATAATTGTCCCAGTGTCAATTTGTGCAAGCACATTGCATTTTCCTCGTCGCCATAACCCCGGTGAAACCGCTCCGCTTATTCCACCGCTGATTAGCGGTCGTCAAATGCAATTGTGCAAGCACATTGCATTTTCCTCGTCGCCATAACCCCGGTGAAACCG
>JAFOEY010000048.1 GCA_017387565.1 Lachnospiraceae bacterium
AAAGTATGACTTTGGGACCCGCAAAACATGAGAAAGTAGCCCGATTAGGGCGGATTTCGAATGTTTTAGGATTGCGAGAGCACAAAGTGCGTAGCAATCCGTTGGTATCATGGGGGCAAAATACCTTTTGCCCCCAACATCATTCAATCATTAGACACAAAAATAATAATCTAACTATCCCAAATAATAGAGGCATCAAAATGGCAATCATCTTAGTTAATAGCAAACTACGTGCATATGAATATTTAAACCAATTAGCCAAATATTCTGACTGGCAACAGGATAACACAGACAGATTATGGCATTATTTTTTAAAATTTGATAGTCTATATGATGAATTTATTTTTTATCTAACCAACCACGAAATAAAAGACGAATTGCACTTCCGTGGATATGGTATATTGGATCTTTATGTATGGCAAATGAATCATTATAATATGATTCATGATATCGGAAAAAACACCGGAAATTGTAACAAAGAGGATTTGGTTTTGCGCGCATTTCTTATGATGGGAGAATATCTGGATAACCCGGATGCTTTTGAGCAAAAACTGACGGAAGCTCCTCATCAGGATCGCTTATAAAACAATCGGTTATACGGATTATCCTTTTTCTTTCTATCCCCCACTCATAGCAATGGTGCAAATAATCGGCACACTTTTCCGGTCATTCGATTTAACAAAGGAAGTTTTTTATAATCTTCTTTCAAAAATTCCTGACACTGTTCAAATGTTTTAAGATAATCTTCTTTGATATTGTTAATAACCGGATTATCATAAATAAATGTCGCACACTCAAAATGTTCATACAGACTTCTGAAGTCCAGATTAATTGTACCCACCACGGCTTTACAGTCATCACATAAAAACATCTTGGCATGCACAAATCCGGGCGTGAATTCATACATCTTAACACCAGCCTCAATCAATTGCGTATAATACGTATGCGCGATATCAAACACAATCTTTTTATCCGGAATATGCGGCATAATGATACGGACATCAACACCGCGCTGCGCAGCAAAACACAAACCGGTAATCATTTCATTTTCCGGAATCAGGTAAGGTGTCATAATCCAGACATAATCTTTTGCTTTATTTAAAATATCCAGATATACTTCTTCTGCCACATCCTGTCGATTACAAGGATCATCATTGTACGGAATTACATATCCCAGATTAGTATTTGTATTATGAATTGTTCCTGTTTCTGATGCAGCATCAGATTCTGCTAACTGCATCTTTTTTTCTCCGGAAACGTTTCCAACTTCTTTATCATCCAATTCTGTCGGTAACACACCTAAATACTTTTCATAATCCTCATTAGCCGAATCAAACATGCCCCACATCTGCAAAAACATTGCCGTGAAGCTTTTAACCGCATCTCCCTTAATTTTAACTGCAGTATCTTTCCAATAACCAAAACGTTCTTTTAAATTCATATACTCATCAGCCAAATTAATTCCACCATTAAAAGCTACTTTTCCATCAATTACCACAATTTTACGATGGTCTCTGTAATTCTGATGAGATGATAAAAAAGGTCTGACCGGTGCAAATTCACGCACTTGTATGCCAAATGACGCGAGCTCTTTGGCATATTTGGTTGGAAGTGCCATAAGGGAATTAAATCCATCATACATCAGGCGCACTTCCACGCCTTGTGCAGCCTTCTTTTTCAATGCATCAAGTACTGTATCCCAGACATATCCTTTATTGATGATAAAATACTCCAGAAAAATAAACTTCTCAGCTTTTTCAATTTCACAAATCAAATCCGTCAATTTTTCCTGACCATTTGCAAAATAGGAAACTTCCGTATTGGTATACGTCGGAAAATGATTGACATTTTGAATATAATAGGAAAGATCGGAAATCGGCGTTTTTTCCTCTTTCATTTTCCATTTTAAATCCTCGGCGGTCTGTAGATAAGGTTCCGTCTCGTCAATCCGGCGTTTTAGCCCTTTTGATTGTCCCATTCGCACAGGATTAGCTGCAATAAACACATACAACAGCACACCAAAAACAGGTGCAATGCTCATCGGAATCATCCACATCAGCTTAAATGCCGGATTCTCATTACTGTTAATAATTACAATAATACATAATGCTGCACAGATATTAAAAAAGTACAACCACCATTTTGCATTGGATGCATTCATTCGTTCTAACAGAATAAACAATAAATAAATCTGTCCTAACAGCATCAAAACCGTCAGCATAATACGGCTGAAAATCAATTTAAAAATTGCTTGCAAACCGGTATTCTTCGCCTTATTTGCTTTATTTTTAATATATTCCGTTTTCTTCATTTTTGAACCATCTACTTTATCCATAATTATCACGTCCTTCTAAACTGCTCTGTTTATCATTCGCACCGATATTTTTACATAATTCTCTGCTTTTTGTTTATCATACACACCTGTATTTTTACAAAATTCTCTTCTTTTTTGTTTATCATACACACCTGTATTTTCACAAAATTTTCTGCCTTTTTTGTTTTCCATCCTATATTTTAATAAAAATATCCTTATTTATAATATCTTTTCTCTTTACTTTACGGATTATAACAAAGTATATCATATGTATTTTCGAATATAAAATTATATTTTTATAAACAAATTACAGATTTTTTGGTAAAATATAAGAAATATTATATTTTACCTAATGCAGCAATCCGAATATATCCGTGCATGAGCAAGTTTACTTTTGACACGCACATCAAAATATACTTACATTAGAAAGATAAAGGGGATTACATGAAAGGTTATTTATCAATCGGAAAAGTATCCAAAGCAAAAAACGTCAGCATCAAATCTCTTCGCTATTATGATGAGATTGGAATTTTTAAACCCGCTCTGACTGATCACAGAACAGGCTATCGCTATTATAAAGCGGATCAGCTCTATATCTTAGATGCCATTTCTTTATGCATCGAATTGGGCATTCCGTTAAAAAGCATGGTTTCCTATTGTGATGTGCACGGAAAACCGGATTTACAAAGACTGTTGGGGGATGCCAAATCACTTGCGGAATCCAAAATAAAAGCCATGTATCAGTCCATGGAGACGCTACAAAATACCATGAATGCATTGGAACATCATCCGGATCTGGTGGTTCCGGCCGGTTGCATGCAAAAAACATTATTATCCCGTACTGTATTGACGATTCCCTTTGATGAATACACAGATGCAACACATTATAATCCAAAACTTTTGTCTCTTTTTGTCGGAGCACAAAAACAGGGACTTGCCGCATCCTATCCGTCCGGACTGATTTATGATTTCAACAAAGGTATTGCCCAAAAATATGTTTTTATTCATGTTGCCCCTCTGGCCAGCAGCGATGTTGCCGGCGATTGGGGAAGACATATCGAAGGCATCCGCACACTGCCTTCCGGAATCTATGCTTATAAACAACATGAAACGCATGCGATTGAGGACGCCGCTTCGATATTTGATCTGGACAAACAGGCATTAAAACATTGTACCATTATTGAAACAGATTTATTAAAGGAAGAAAAAGAAAAAACAGGTATGAATTATGAGTTGCAGATTATGATTTAAGGCTATAAACCAATCATGTTGTAAATTCATATTACGCAAAGGCCATCGCACATTGCAAGCGCGATATTCCCGACATAGCTTAAACAGATGGTATAGTCATTGACTTTCCATAACATACTTTATTATAGAAAGATTGGAAAAAACATCATGGATCAACACAAGAACACAACCTGGGTTTCTGTCTGGGGGAACGCCGTTTCCATCTCAGAAAACAGACCCGAAAGCTACGCAAAAAATATCACTCTACGCTATCCGGTTTATTGCCCGTTCAGCGGCGATAAGCTTCAACTAACTTTTGATAACTACTGCGGATTGGAACCGATTACCATCCACAAAACAAGCATTCTTTACAAGGGATGTTTTTATCCTGTGACATTTGGTGGTAAAGAGGCTACCAAAATCAATGCCGGTGACAATCTGACATCGGACGAAATCATCATCGATATTACTGCGCAGGATACTTTTTTTGTCAGTTTTTATCTTGGGGATTATACATCCATGCGCTCTTCGGTTTTTGTTTCAGGCCCGTTATCCGTTGGTCAATATGCCATTGGTGATCAGACAGAGACTGAAACCTTCCCCATCGACATCTGTCGTAAAACAAACATTTACTATTTTCTAAGCAATGTTGCACTTCGCACGCAGGCAGGAAACCGTTCTGTGATCTGTTATGGTGATTCCATCACGGCACAAGCATGGCCTGATTATCTTTCCCTGCGTTGTCAAAAAGAAAACTTCCATCACACAGCCATTATCCGCAGGGCAACCAGCGGTTCCCGAATCTTACGGGAATACCACAATATCACATACGAATCATACGGATTAATGGGCATTAACCGTTTCGATCATGAAGTTCCTACCGTTGGAGCAGATACCGTCATCATCCAACAGGGAATCAATGACATCATTCATCCTGTCGGAACGGACATCAATCCATTTCGTCCCATGAGCGATTTGCCCACGGCAGACGAGTTGATTGACGGATTAAAATGGTATATTGAAAAAGCCCGTTCCTATCATTACAAGGTTTACGTCGGCACACTGCTGCCTATTAAAGGCTGGCGTACCTATGCACCTTTTCGTGAAGATTTAAAAAATGCCTACAATGATTTTATCCGTCAGACAGATTTAATTGACGGATGTATTGATTTTGATCATGCGCTCAGAGATGCAAAAGATGTTACCGCTTTTGCAAATATATATGACAGCGGAGATCACCTGCACCCTAGTCTTGATGGTTACAAAGCTATGGCGGATGCCGTGTTACCCGAACTGTTATTATAATGATATCCGGAGCAAAAGATCATTTGTCAGAAGCTTTTCCGGTTTTATTAGCATTATCAGATGGCGATGTTTTTCCAATTTCATTCACATCTTTTCCAAGGACCTCTATATACCAAAGACCGGCTTCCGATAAATCATCTTTCGTCCAGCCGGACTTTTTGGTACAGCCACTCTTTATCAGAGAGCTGGTTTCATTCTTATTAGACAGGTTCCAGATACAGTAACTAACTCCGTTATCATCCATGGCTTGAATCCATTTATTACCTTCGTCAAAATTGTTTGCTCCTGAACCACTGGCATTGCACACTCCGAATTCGGTACAAAAGACAGGAATTCCCGCAGCAAGAGCCTTTTCCATTTTCTGACGGATATCATCGCGGTGTGTGTCCGCATAAAAATGTATCGTATACATGATATTATCGTAACCCTCAATGGGGTCCATTGCGGCAAGATCCACATCCTGTGACCAGGTCGGAGTTCCGACAATAATGACTGCGTCCGGATCATGTTCTTTGATAACCGGAATTACTTCATTGGCATAATCTTTTACCTGAGACCAAGATGTACCACCATTGGGCTCGTTACAGATTTCATATAGAACATTATCGTAATCCGCATATAACTTTGCCATTTCATCAAAGAATTCGATGGCATCTTGTTTGTATTTATTCGGGTCTAAATCATGCAGAATATGCCAGTCGATAATGACATACATTCCCAGCTCCGTCGCATAATCCACCCCCTGCTTTATTAGTGCCTTCAGTTGTTCCTTGTTGCCGCCCTCGCAATAACCCTCCGGCTCTGCCGTATACATGGCAATACGAACACAGTTGATGCCCCAATCGTCCCGCATCGACTGAAATCCTTCCTTATTGATATATTCCGGAAACCAGTTTATTCCATGTGTCGATGCACCTTGTATCTGATATGCATTGCCATTAGCATCTACTAACTGCGTACCTTTTACAGAAAGCTTTCCGTGAACTTCAACCGGAGTATCTTTTTCACTTTCTGTTCCACTTCGTTCATCATATTCATCAGAAATCGGTTCGGTTGTATCTTTCAGTATTTCTTTCTTTTTTAATGTATCCTGATTACCGTTTTCATTCTGATTGCTGTTTTTTTCATCTTCAACCTGTTCTACATTTTCTGCGGTCTCTTCCACCGTTATCTCCGTTCTTTCTTCTGCATTTTTGCATCCGGTAAATACAATCGCCATCATCAACATTAATCCTATCGCAAGAATGCCTTTCTTCATTTAAATCCCCCATATTATAACTAAATGCTATAATTTAAATCTTATAACCAATTAGCAATAGCAATTATTTAATCAGCAATACGATTATAAATTTCGCGAACTATTATCAAATCAGCAATACGATTACAAAATTGCACGAACTGTTATCAAATCAGCAATACGATTACAAATTATTTGATAAACAAAATGCCATTTCACAAGGAAACAGCATTTCTTCTTTTCTTTATTTGTTTATCTGCCGTATTCTTCTTTTACAAACTTCCGGATGGCCGGAATTGCGCGTTTCACTTTTTCTGTATCAATACAATAAGCCATACGGAAATAACCGGGAACACCAAAATTATCCGAAGGAACAAAAATCAAATCGTGCTTTTTTGCTTTCATACAGAAAGCATTGGCATCCTCTTCCAAAGCCTTTGGGAAGATATAAAAGGTGCCATCCGGTTTCACAACTTCAAATCCGAGATCTGTCAGAGCATCATATAATAAATTCATATTTGTCTCATACACGGAAAGATCACTGGTTTTGTCGATAACTTTAGCCATTGCTAACTGTGCACTGGATGACGGACAGTTGTGTCCAATTCCTCGACTGATCTGACCGCAGATAACGGCAAAAATATCCGCATCCGTTGCTCTTGGATTGACTGCCAGATATCCAATTCGCTCTCCCGGAAGGGAAAGACTCTTTGAAAATGAATAGCAGGAAATGGAATTATCATAATACTTGCTGACATAAGGCGAATCCGAACCCTCAAACACAATTTCCCGATACGGTTCATCACTAATCAAGAAAATATCATGTCCATATTCTTTCTGCTTTGCATATAAGATATCAGCCAGTCTCTTGATTGTTCCCGTATTGTATGCAACACCGGACGGATTATTGGGTGTGTTAATCAAAACAGCCATAACATTTTCATTCATCATCTCTTCAAATGCTTCAAAATTTATCTGAAAATCCTTTGTATTGGCAGGAACTACTCTAAGCTTTGCTCCTGTATGATTGACATACGGATTATACTCCGGAAAGAATGGTGCGAAAGTAAGAATCTCATCCCCCGGTTTGGTCGTGGCACGGAAAGCATGTGCAAGTGCGGATGCAGCAGCACTTGTCATAAAAATGTGTTTAGCCTCATAATCCATACCAAATCTTTTATTCAGACTTTCGGCAACCGTTTCTCGGACTGATTCGATACCCAGTGACGGACTGTATCCGTGTACCTTCATGGGATCTACCTGCGTATGTAATCTTACGATTTCATCCTGATACTCCTGTACCGTGGGAACACTGGGATTGCCCAGACTGAAATCAAAAACATTTTCATATCCGATTTCTTTTCCTCGTGCAGTTGCATATTCGCTTAATTCCCGAATAATTGATTTTCCACTTAACATACTTTTATAAAATTCATTAATCATTCTATTCCATTTGTTCAATTATCCTGATTGATAATTGGTTCTTCCTTTCTTCCGGTAAGTCCCGGATAACTTAACTCATCAACAGCTTTTCTTTTCCATTAATAACAGCTCTTCTTTTCCATTAATAATAGAATAATACCTGTAACGATAAAAATCCAGTCAAACCATACAGCTTTTATACCAAATTGATGGACAAGCAGATATGAAACGACAACACCTATATGAAATCCCAAAAGACTTCCCATAAAAAATACCGCCTTGTGCCAATGTTGCCTGTTTCTTTCTTTTGCCTCTATCCCCTTTTTCCCATCATTTGGAAACAAAATCTCTCCCAACGCCAAGGATATCTGCCTGGTATTGTTCGTAGAAAAAATGGTGGAACTGACATATCCGTATTCTCCCGGAAAAGAATTCCACTGAAATGCCATGGCAAAAAATGTTGGAAATAATCCGATCACTATATCAATATCCGCAGGCATCAGGCCCAAAATAAGAATCATCAAGGATGTAATAACCATTGAAACGGCTCTGACATCATACTTCGTCTTATTTTTTACAAATACAAAAGCAATTCCGCCTGATACATATAACATTACACCCAGGAATCGCAGCAACGCCTGTATCGGATCTCTTTTTAATATAGAGAAAAATAAAAACACCAAATTGGCCGTCTGTGCATTTCCCAGAAAATCCGAACGCATTAATACAGAATACCCTGCCAGAAAGCCACCTACAATTGCCATGTTATGATGCAAAAATCGATTGTACATCTGTTGTTTTGTCTTCATTTGTTTATTCACCGATGCTTATTATAGTGGAATTTTTCTGATGTTTCAAGATTTGAGTCAGACATCCCTACATGGGGTGTTTTTCGCTTGTTTTCCTTTCCCTTACCCCGCCAATCATTTTTCACGGGGTATTTTCCTTTTGTTTCTCTTTCCTTTACCCCGCCAAACATTTTTATCGGGGTATTTTTCTCTTGTTGCCCTTTCTTATACCCCTCCATCCATTTTCAGCGGGGTATTTTTCTCTTGTTGCTCTTCCCTATACTCCGCCAGGCCATCGCACATTTCTTGTATAGAGAAATATGAAAACAAAAATATAAAATAAGAAAATCAAAAAGGCGGAAATATAAAATGCTGAAATCAAAATGTCAAAAAAAAGATCGGTTAAAATCAAAAAATCAAAAAAACTGAAGTAAAAATCAAAAAAGAGCAGAAAGAGCAGAAACCTCCAAGTAATCCTTGAGTATCTATAGTCGTACATGATAGAATATAACGATATCTTAACAATATTGATATTGGGGCGCAAAAGGTATTTTATCCCATGATACCAACGGATTGTCACACACAAGTATGGGATTGTCATACAAATATAATTTTTCGCCCCTGGTATCACATAATAATAATAAAAACAAAAAACACTTTAAATAATAGTAATAATCATCAGGTACTTTATGAAACATATGGAAGAAAACAATATCAAAATGAGTCCACTCATGAAGGCAATGAAAGCTGCCCACAATGTTGTTGGCAATGCCGGCACACTCATTCCCGAGGAATTGGATAAGCGTCGTCATTCTGAGGAAGTGATATCAAAACTGGCAACTCCTTCTGTTGGCATTACATTTGAGAAATTAAATATTGGAGAAATGGAAGCCCAGTGGACCTTCCCCAAACATGCATATCCCAAGAAACCGATTATCCTCTATTGCCATGGAGGTGGATTTTCATGTGGCGGTCTTGGCTATGCCGGAGTATTATCCGGGAAGCTGGCTATCCACACAGGCTTAGCTGTATTATCATATGCTTACCGTCTGACTCCCGAATATCCATATCCTGCTGCCATAGAAGATACCATGCAGGTATGGGATTATCTGATGCACTTAGGATACGGTGCAGAGAATATCATCCTTGCAGGCGATTCGGCAGGTGGAAATCTCGCATTGGAGCTTACACTTTTACTCAAAGAGCAAAAACGAATCATGCCAAAAGCGTTGATACTCATGAGTCCCTGGACAGATATGACTGCTACTGCCTCTTCATACAAAAAATATCAGAATGTGGATCCCATTCTGACCTATGATTACATTATGGTAGTACGCAAGGCCTATCTGCAGGATGATACGGATTATGCCAATCCCCGGTACAGTCCTCTTTTTGCGGATTTATCAGGATTTCCTCCAACCATGATTCAGGTAGGAAGCAATGAAATTCTTCGTTCTGACAGTGAGCATCTTTTAAAAGAGTTACGCAAGGCTAACTGTCATGCCATTTTGGAAATATACAAAGGTGCCTGGCATGTGTTTCAACAAATGCCTATTCCCAAAGCATCCAAAGCTTTGGATGACGTCAAGAATTTTATAGATAGCATTTTATAGAAACATCTTTTTTCGATCTATTAAACAACAAAAAACAGATAGAAAAGTCAATAGAAATCCAGATGAAAAACAAACGAAATCATTGACGAAAATAGACGAAACGATTAATAAAATACAGACAAAATTATTATTGAAATACAGACGAAACCATTATTAAAATACAGATGAAACCATTAATGAAATACAGACGAAAAAATAGACAAAGAAATATAACAAATAATCATCATCAGGAGTAATAACTTGAGTTCAGAAAATTGGTATAAAGTAGATAATGTGGCAAAAGTCTTTCTGGCCACCCATAATGAACGTGATACCCGCAGTCTTCGTGTCAGCTGTACACTAAAAGAGCCTGTCAATCCGGATCTTTTGCAAGAGGCATTAATGGCGACCATCAAACGCCGCCCTCTTTTTCAAGTCCGAATCCGTCGAGGTCTCTTCTGGCATTATCTCGAAACAACCGATGTGATGCCCAAAGTAACAGAAGAACACGAACGCCCCTGTCCGGTTTTATATGGAAAAAACTATACCGGAGTTTTGCATTACAGTGTCACATATTTTCACAACCGAATTAACGTGGAACTGTTCCATGCACTCAGCGATGGAACGGGAGCCCTGGAATTTTTAAACATTCTGGTACAAAACTATCTGCGTCTGAAATATCCGAATGAAATGAAAAATGTCACCATCGGATTTGGGGCATCTGCAGATGACCTGGCTCAGGACAGTTTTAAAAAATTTTATACCCGGAATGCAAAAGCTGCTCCAAGTGTCAAAAAATCATATCATATACACGGTCGCAAACTGCCTTACGATCAGCTGCAGTTTTTCGAAGTCAGTATGCCCTCCAAAGAATTATTGGCGCTCTCTAAACAGTATCAGGTCAGCCTTTCCAGTTTCATCGGTGCCAAGCTCATGATGGCAATTTATGATGATATGCCTGCCCTGAAACGTAAGCAGCCGATTACCATCAGTATGCCGGTTAATCTGCGCAACTACTATCCTTCGGAAACTTCACGTAATTTTTTTAATAATATCAGTATCAGTCACATTTTCACCGGAGACGAAACCGTCGAATCTCTTGCCAAAGAGTATGACGCAAAATTAAAAAACATTTTACAGCCGGAGCAAATTCGCAGGCAGATGGATTATTACCAGTTACTGGAGCATATTATTTTAATTCGCATGATTCCACTTTTTATCAAACAACCGGTCGTAAAATTCTTTTCCAGAAAAGAAAACAAACGGGTTTCTGCAGTTATCTCCAATCTGGGAGTAATGAATATTCCGACAGAAATGCAGCAGCATGTTGAAAAATATACCGCATTTTGCAGTCACAATGAATTATTTATGACGATTTGCAGTTATCAGGATGAAATGACTCTGGGGATTACTTCCGGCTATCGAAATACCGGTGTATTGAAAAATTTTGTCAGAAGTTTCTCAAAAGAAGGAATTCCTGTGCAGGTTCAGGCAACGGAGGTGGTAAAATCATGATGAAATATTGTCCGAACTGTCAGGCAGAAGTCGGCGGAACCTTTGAATACTGTCCTTTATGTCAGAATGAACTGGTATATAAATTCCATTCAAGCGCAGGCACAAATCAGGAAACGCTCGAAAACGAATCCGATTCGCACTCAGACAGAGCGCATCTTGAAGAAAGCGATTCTGCAATTGCCTTATCTTCTATTCTGCAGGATCCATATTTTCCGGATTGCAGCAAATTAAAAACGCAGTCATTCTGGTACAAGCTTCAACTTTTTATTATGTGTGCTGCAACTTTCATCTGCTTTGCAATAGATTTTCTAATCACATATGACCGGGACATCCATTGGAGTCTGATTGTTTTGCTGTGGGTTGTCGGTTTTCAGCTTTTATTAAATAAACTGATTAGGCGGCATTCCCTTCCCTCTTATTTTGTTTTTTATATTGCTTTTTATACGGGTATACTTTTGTTACCTACCGCTTACTATCTGGGATTTTTTGCTTTTTGCGTCAACTATATCCTGCCCTGTATCTGTATGGTAGCTTTGGTTTTAAACTTTATCTTTTGTATGCTCGACAAGACCGGCAATGCCATGGTGTATATGTTATGCAATGTTTTAATCGGTGTTTTACCCAGCATTATCATGATTGCCATTTATGGAATGGCTCCTTTATTCTGGATTATCTGCATGATTACGACTGTTGTTTCTATTTTTGCGCTGGTTATTTTCGTCGGTCCTAAGGTTCGCAATGAAATCATAAAACGATTGAATATCTGAAGCTTCTTAGTGGGATGGCAGTCGCCCTTGCAAAATTATATATCTTTACCGCTTCATACTTCGGTTTCCGGCATTTCTAAGCGGCATGCTCACAAAAAATATATTAAATACCCGGTTTCAAAACTCAGACTTCGTCTTCGAACAGTTGAAACCGGGTATTATTTTTGTTCGCTTATGCCGGTACTACTTCTCTTCCACAAGATTCGTAATCCAAATCCCTTTTTGAATTAGAACATATCCCACAAGCAGTTTTATAATATCCGCACTCTGTACGATTGCATAGATAGTCAGAATTGGGAGTGAGGTCAGATTACACAAAAGCCATGCAATCGGCACCGTTACAACCCACGAATAAACGCTGTCAAATAAAAAGGTAACAAACGTTTTTCCGCCGGAACGCAAGGTAAAATACAAGGCATTCAGACAACCCTGTACCGGGAAAAACAATGCCGTAATCACAATGAAACTTCCTCCCAGTTTCCGAACCTCATCCGAAGTATCATATAAAAGCGGAAAGACACCGGATATGGAAACCAGCATGATTGTCAGAAGTACACACAAACCACCGGTAAACCACATCAGGCTCATGGAGTTAGCCTTGGCTTCTTTATACTTGCCTGCACCTAAAAGCTGACCTGAAAGAATTCCTACCGCATTTCCCATGGCAACAAATACCACATTTAACAGATTACACAGTGCGTTTGAGATATTCATGCCTGCTACAACATTCAGTCCACGCAATGAATAGCATTGGGTCAGGGCAGCAATTCCGCCTGCCCATAAAAATTCATTAAAATAAATGGGAATACTCTTTTTGAGTATTTCTTTTACCATAGAAACCGGAACTTTAAAGGTACGATAGACACCCTGTAAAAATGTATGCTTTCTTTTTTGCGCATGAGCCCAGACAATGATAATAACCATTTCCACAACTCTTGCAGCAACCGTTGCAATAGCGGCACCACGCACTTCCAGTCTCGGAAAACCAAATTTACCGTAAATCAGGATGTAGTTTAATACAATATCTACGACTACCGAACAAACCCCTGCAATCATCGGTTTAAAGCTTTCACCCGTTTCGCGTAAGCTGCCCGCATATACCTGCGTAATGACAAACGGAAAAATATTTAAAATCATAATTTGCAGATATTGTTTCGCATAGGTAACGGTAAGTGCACTGTCAATCCCGGCATCATTACCATGTAAATATAAACCGATCAACGCTGTATCCAGTGTGGCAAAAACCAAAGTCCCCACAAGCATACAAAAAGCACCAATCCAGAGCTTGATACGGAAAACATTCCTCACACCTTCCTGATTGCCCTGTCCATAATACTGCGCTCCGTAAATTCCGGGACCGGATAAACCACCAAATACCGAAAGGTTAAAGACAAAAATCAACTGTACCACAATGGATACAGCCGTCATACTCTCGGTTCCCAGACTTCCTACCATCACATTATCGACCAGTCCGACCGCATTCGTTATTCCATTTTGAATCATCATCGGCACTGCCAAAAACAGAGCCTTTTTATATACATCTCTCTTTTTCATAGTATTGCTATTCTAACATTGTTATCTTTTATATTCAAGTTGTTTATACCTACTGTATAAATACTATTGTATAAATACTTGTATATACCTAATTGTATTAATAATCCTTTTCCGTAGACAGTATCTGTGTATTTCTTTCATCGGGTCGTCCTAATCTACATATATGGCTACCGCCATTGCTTCCGATATACGCTCATCTTCTTTCACAAGATTTTCTTTCCGTGCAAAGAACATATATTGCCTGCCAATATACATTTTAGAAAGTCTTTATTTTTCTTTCATTCAATCTTCTCAATTTATCCAAACTTTGGACACAATTATTTTGTATCATAAAACCATCGAAAGTGATGAACACATTTTCTTACATTTAAATGGAGCTGTTATTTCATGAATGCCAAAGGCGGCAATTTCGTGGGGTTGTCAGCTTCGACTACCAACAATCCCTTTATGGGTTTACTTATATATTTTCTCACTCCTTCTCATTTTATATTTTAATGAATGAAAAAGACCGCTCCAAACAGCGGCCTTTTTCATGTTATGATTCCTATAAAAAATTACAAATATCCGATTATAATTTTCAAGAAATTAACCAAAATACTAGTCTTCCATCGATTTCACAATTTTAACAACCCGGCTGGTTCCCAGTCTCTCAGCTCCTAGTTCCATAAATTTCGTCGCATCATCCAAAGAAGCAATGCCGCCTGCCGCTTTAATTTTAATATTGGGACCAACATGTGCAACAAAAAGCGCTACATCCTCAAATGTTGCACCTCCTGTTGAAAAACCGGTAGATGTTTTAATAAAATCTGCGCCGGATTCGGTCACGATTTCACACATCTTAATCTTTTCTTCCTCTGTCAAAAGGCAGGTCTCGATAATCACTTTGAGAATGTGTTTACCACAAGCAGCCTTAATCTCTTTGATTTCATTTGACACATAATCATACTCTTTGGCGCGTAACATTCCAATATTAATGACCATGTCAATTTCATCTGCACCGTTATCCAGTGCATCTTTGGTTTCATAAACCTTTGCCGCCGTTGTCATGTTTCCGTTGGGGAAACCGATCACTGTACAAATCTTTACTTCATCTTTCACGTAAGCCTTTGCTAACTTGACATAGCAGGGCGGAATACATATAGATGCTGTTTTATATTTCTTTGCATCATCACAAATTGCTTTTATTTCTTCCCATGTAGCAGTCTGTAAAAGTAAGGTATGGTCACAGGCTGACAAAATTGTTTGAATATCCATAATATTTTTCTCCTTCAATTCAATATCTTTCCATGTCTTCTCAATATATGGATTGAAATGGCTTTTTTATTATAACACATATTTTTTTCTGACAAACATACAAATTCTTTTCATACAAACTCACAAATTCTTTTTGCTTCAAAATCTTTTCTGACAAACTTACTCTATTGTAAAGAAAGTAACATTTTTGATATAATAAAGTGCCATATAAATTTTCAAACACAAACGATGAATTGGAGACACCAAAATGAATAAAAATCAATCCACTTTTGACAATCTGTCTAACAGACGAATTTATATTGATTTTTTGAAAATCATTGCAATTTATATGGTGCTATTTAATCATACCGGAACAAAAGGATTTGTTTTATTTACTGTAGCGCAATCTTCGAAACTTTACGTTCTCTATCTTTTTTTTGCCATCTTTATTAAAATTGCAGTACCGTTATTTTTTATGACTTCTGGTGCTTTACTTCTGGGTAAAGAAGAATCCTATAAAGATTTACTTTGCAAAAGGATTTTTAAATATTCTCTTATCCTTGTTATTATTTCTGCCATTTCGTACTTCTATTATTGTTGGCGTTTAAATTCACAGAAACTATCGCTTACATATTTTTTAAGTAACCTATATCGCGACAGTCTGTCTACTGCACTCTGGTTTCTATATGCATATCTTGCATATCTTTTTATGTTACCGTTTCTTAGAAAACTTGCAAAAACGATGACCAATCAGGACTATCAATGGATGTTTTTCTTGTTTGGCGCCATCAATTGTCTGCCAATTTTAGATTTTCTGATATGGAAAGGTGCCGGTACCCATAATAATAATTTTTCGTTTTTTATCACTACGAATTATGTTTTCTATCCCTTGTTTGGATATTACATCGATCAGCGGATGCCTGAGACTTCATTTACTGTAAAAAAGGTGTTGGCAGCGTCGGCAATCAGTGTTATGGCTATCTGCATTTGCTGCTTTATGACACATTATAAATGCACATTAACCGGAGATTGGGACGAATGGAAATGTCAGACATTTTTTAATACTTTGATTTTCCTACCAACTATTACTGTCTACTATGGTGCCAAACTATTCTTTCAGCGACACAAAATCAGCCCCCGTCTTCAAAAAATGATTGTCACTGTCAGCGAAACAACTTTTGGTATTTTTCTGTTTGAAAAAATTTTGAGAAATGAAACTTTACCTGTATTTACATTTTTAAAACCGTATCTTCATACAATGCCGGCCTGTTTGATTTGGATACTTTGTGCCTGTGTCCTGGGAAGTTGCTTGATATTTGTTTTGAAAAAGATACCTGTAATCAAGTATTATCTTTAAACTCCACCGCATGTTTTCTGGTCCACAACGGGAATAAATTCGTCTGGCACTTTTCATTCGCTCTTTCCCTGATGGCAATCGATTCAAAAAAGACTTTCCACAAATCAGTATAAGTATCATTCATTTCTTCTGTTTTTAACAGTTGCTCGTATTCGGAATCGTTTAGTGGTTTTAAATAGTACATTTCATCTTTGGGATGAATGAGTGCTTCTTTATGAATATCGTCAATGATCATAAAATGCTCGGATGGCATTCGATCTGCAAAAATCGGTCCCAAGGCAACAACCAACCTGCTTTTGGGCTCAATATGTGCGACATAGAGGCCTTTTTCTACCTCATGAAAGCGCACAAACTCCTGAAAATGGTTGACCTCCCTGCCAAGCCGTCTCCGAATCTGATTAAACTGCATGATTTCCCGATACATAACCATATTTAACACATCAGCTCCATAGGAAAATCCCACAAGCAATACTCTGTAAATCAAATCCAGAATTTCCTCCTCATAAGCCATGGATGCATAAGCTAACTCACGATAGACCTGAGGCGATATTTTTTCACGAATGGATTTCATCACGCATTCGGCCTTTTTTAAATCTGCATCCACATGAATATACTGATCCAATAAAGAGTATTGCTCAATTGGCTCTAAAACCAACTTGATATTGGTGTGTCCCCTTTTGCTTGCCGATGCTTCATAGATGCAGGTAAGCATATCCTCCCACCTGGGCTTACAACTAAATATATACATAACGATATTCCTCTTCTAAATCAGTGTGCGACATATGAATATTCATGAACAAATTATCCCGTACACGACATATTAAAGTCAGAAAATAAATTCATCTGCTTGTATTGCACGCTTTGTCCGCCGATATCAGCTATTTCCACGGAATCAACATCTATCAGACGATTCCGGATAAAGCGGTGTTCTAATGGGATTTTGTAAAGCATCTTTCCATTGCAGGTGATAAAATACTGTGCTCTTTTCAATGTAATCCGCATTTGCTTTAACATTTCGAAATCCACTTTGGTGTATCTTCTGGCATTGACAATCTTTTTTACTCCGTTTGGTCCAATCCCGGGAACTCTTAAAAGCATATCGTAGGAAGCGGTATTGATTTCTATCGGAAACTGTTCTAAATGATTGAGCGCCCAATTGCATTTGGGATCGATGGCATCATCGAAAAAAGGATGCTCTTCGCTCAATAATTCATCCGCAAAAAAGCCATAATACCGAAGCAACCAGTCTGCCTGATATAATCTGTGCTCCCGCAAAAGCGGTACAGGCGTCCCGGGCTCGGGAAGTGCATCATCTTCATTAACCGGAATATAACCGGAGTAAAACACTCTCTTTAGATCAAAGCTTTTATAAAGATTCTGCGTCGTCCGAATCAATTCTAAATCAGTCTCATTCGTTGCCCCAATAATCATCTGCGTGCTCTGCCCCGCCGGAGCAAATGCTCTGCCCAGATTCAAATCCTTTTTATCTGCCGGAAATAGAAACGCATCGGCATCTGTCTGTAAACCCGGTAACAGGCGATTGGCTCTATCAGTTGCATCTGTCCCAATCCGATTCACTTCTTTTCCCCATATGCTGTTCATCAGATGATCATTGATTCCAGCTCTTTCCATTCTTGCCGATTTACCAATGGCAAGACGGTGCATGGCAATGGTTCCGGATATCTGATTCATGGGGCGAATGATATTTGCCATGAGCTTGTTGGGCGCAAGTTTGCTTAGGCTATCCTGCGTCGGTAGCTCCATATTGATACTAATCCTGTCTGCCAGCAATCCGGCTGAGTATATAAGCTCCTTCGATGCTCCGGGAATCGCCTTTACATGAATGTATCCGTTGAACTTATATGTTCCTCGTAACATTCGCAGTGCTTCGATTATTTTTTCCATCGTATAATCCGGATTCTTTAATACACCGGAACTTAAAAACAATCCTTCGATATAATTTCTTTTGTAAAACTCGATCGTCAGTCTGCATATCTCATCCGGAGTAAACGTCGCCCGCTCCACATCATTGCTCTTGCGGTTCTTGCAGTATTTGCAATCATATTCACAATGGTTGGTCATCAAAATCTTGAGCAGGGAAACGCAACGACCGTCGGCTGCAAATGTATGGCACACACCACTGGCGCAGGAATTACCCAGATATCCTTTTTTCCCTGCACGGTCCATGCCGCTTGACGTGCAGGCAACATCGTATTTTGCCGCATCCGATAAAATCTCTAATTTTTCCTCTAATGTCTTTTCTTTTTGAAGTTCTGACTTTGAATCTATTTGCATATCCGCCAATCTCTGCATATCTCTCACTTAAACTCCCATTATAAAAATCAAAACACAAACATACGTTCTATTCATCATTATACAAACATTTGTTCTAAAAAGCAAGAAAAAAGAAATCTATTTACAGATTTCTTTCAGGTTAAAATATTCTTTTTCATATTGTGGATGAAAAGAACGCAGCTTTTCGATAATTCTCTCTCTATCAAACTGCATCAAATACTGCTGTTCCGTGATGATGGCATTAAGATACTGACTTATCATATCAATTCCTTCTAACTCCATATCCAGTCCAAATATAGGATAATCCATGGTTATGATATGTTCCATAGGAGCATATTTGGCATCATAATACATAAAAAATCCCGGCAAGGCTTTTTCGACCGTATCCCGATAATTGGTATTTCCGTAATGATCAAAATACAGCATTAATTCATTATATTTTTCTATGGTTTGTCTGACCTTTTCCACAACCGCCTGATAGCCCAGTTCATAGGCTTCTGTTGCAGAGAGCGAAGAAGCCATAAGCACATTCTCCCCTTCACAATGGGCGATACAATAGATAACAGCATCCATAAATTGTCTTGCTTTTTCATAAGTTATGGAACTGCTTTCTTTGGATGTATATGCTTCGGTAAGCCTTGCTACAATGGGCAGCAAATCTTCCATTGAATATATGCTTGTCACATCAGATTTTTTCATCATCTTTTACATATCTCCCAATAAACTTATGCGTATTTGCCCGAATGTTTCTGGCAAATTGGTCTAAAAAGGTTTCTTCCAGATATTCCAACGACCCCTGACATTCGTCATCGAAAGCATTTCTCATAATCAAAAGCAATTCATCATCTGTCAGCTCATCCATCGACTCGTTTTTATAAAGGTAAAAAATCTCCTGCAGTCTTGCAAGCGTTTCTGCATAGTTTTCCTGAGAAATATATTGGGAATCGCAAAACGCAAAAATAATTTTGTCTAAAATACCCTGTCCGAATTCTACTCTCTGCTGTTCTGCCAGACATTCTCTGCGACAAGTCATCAACCCTTGAATCTGATCATCAGACAAACATAAACCAAATTGATTGGTATAATCATTTGTTTTTTTAATGACATCCATTTGCCTTTGTTCTGACAAAAAAGATAAAGCAAAATTATCCACCCTACTGCCTCCCTGTACGATCTCAGTCCATGTACTTGTACATTCCATCCCTGTTACAATAATAAAAAATCTGTTTCACACCATTAATCTTAAATCTGGCCTCTGCATTTCCTTCCGGATAGAGCTTAACCATTTGTATCCGATCCGATGACAGCGCCGCAATAAAAGAAATGTAATGCTTCTTTGTCATCTCATGATCAATGCGCACAAAGTATTCATCTTCCGCTTTTTCAATGTCTATCCGGTGCTCCTCCTCCGGCTACCTACGCAACGTAGACCTTGCTCTCTATACTTATTACACCCTACAGAATAGAATAACAAGACTTGACTTTTTCAATAAACTATCTGCTATTTATGGCAAAAGCTTATTAACGAATGGTATTTTCTTTATTATCGACACAACTACAATGCACCCCAGAAATATTGCAACACTTCCGCCGCACTGCCATGTAAGTGTACTTACGTCAATCTGAAATTTAACAGGCAAATATTTGATTGGGAAAAGGTGTAGTAAATACACGCCGAATGTGTATGAGGCTAACTGATTAACTATTTTTTCAAACGTCATATATCTATTTTTCAAAAGTTTTTGATAATCGATATGTTTAAAGAAAACAAACACAGCCACAGTTTGAAGTATAGCCGGTAAATTTAGGTAACCTTTAAAAGTGTCAACAATTTCATCTGTTCCGTAAGAAAGATAGATCGTTCCCAGAAAATGGGTCAACCAACCTAAAAATCCTAATATATAAATTCCAATACGATA
Source organism: Lachnospiraceae bacterium (assembly GCA_017387565.1). Taxonomy (GTDB): domain Bacteria; phylum Bacillota; class Clostridia; order Lachnospirales; family Lachnospiraceae; genus UBA2882. The sequence goes on from JAFOEY010000048.1 coordinate 20,529, forward strand.
CTTTTTTTCTATACTAATACGATCCAGCACATAGCCCAATAGAACAAATATCAAATATCCACTTACAACAGGTGGCAATATAGACCACGTACCAATGTGAAATATTTTTAAAAAAAGAGGAATGGTTCCAACAAAAACAATACCTATTACCACAGTATAAGAATATACCTTTATCTTATCATTTACAGCACTTAACAAAGGAAATGAAAGATACAGTTCAAGCATCGTAATAAGAAACCAATAGACTCCAAAATAGTTTGAAGTAAAAATATTGTTAATGATATGGAAAATATTCCAATCAAACGGATGTCCTTCTAATTTTGCCATAAACAATCCGGCTATAAAACTCCAAATAATAAAAGGGAAAAAGATTTTTGTAATTCTCTTTTTTAGAAACACTTTTGTCGTATATTTTTCTCTGTAATCCAAAGATGTTGCCCCGGTAATCATAAAAAAGATAGGTACCGCATAATAAAAAAATGTCTCAAAAAAATTGGCAAACACCCATACCCTACCATGTGGTCTACACCAAAAAATCATATTTGTATGAATAACAGTCACACCGAAACAACATATTACTTTAAGAAATGATATATATATTTTTCTATTGTTTAAACTATTTTCTTTCATATGATTTCCAATCCTTTTCTATACCAATCTCCGTCCAATTGCTTGCACCATATTTCTCCAACTCTTTGATTGGATTTAATAAGCGTACCGTCACATTTTCACCGGCTATTCTCACAAAAATCCGAGCATCCCCATCCGACAACCGAAAGTCATCACGCATCAGTGAAAATCATCCATAGTATAACACATCTAAAATAGGAAAAAGAAAAACAGCTAAAACGCCACCCAGATACAAAGTTAGCAGTATGGAAATCTCGGTTCCGCTTACCTTCATTGCTAAGAACACCATACCAACAACCACTTGAAGCAATCCAACAATAAGCGTTCCCAATAGAATTTTCATCGACTGTTTATCATATTTAATCCGTACTTCTTTTTGTTTCTTCATTCTTTCCCCTATTTTTTTGCACGAGAAGTTGTATTTCTCATTATCATTTCACACCCTATTTTCTTTTTTACTTAACAAAAGGTTTAAATAAAAATGAGAACAATTCATTGCAAATACATGACATTATTTTATAATAAAATTGTAACTGCTATTATTGATTGTGTAAAGAACCAGAAAAGGAAAAGTCGCACCTTGATTTTTCTGCTGATGATAGTATATTAGAAGATTTTGACAAATTATTATCTTGTTATCATAAGCATAGTATTTTAATTAAATTAGTGTCTAAATCAAAAGTTTAGGCTTTCAGGTTGGATACAAAAAGATAATTATTCTTTACTCGACAAATACGACTGCGCCATACATAAAAATTCGTCATACTGTTTGATATCATCATATTCCATACGCAAAGACTTTTCTCAAAAATCCCATGCCTGTTTTTCAATATTCAGAAACTCATCATCAACATCACACCGTGTCCTGCAATGCGAAAAATCAGCACAAAGATTATTAAATAGTTCTCTGTATATTGAACGCTTTATATATAACATTTCATCCATGACAAGCCTCTCCTCCGGTAATTATTCAGCGAGGCGATCTATTTCACCATCTTCTTCACTGCAGGTACGCCATGTGGATGGGGCTGTCGCACTAAGTAATTAGTGCACAGCCCCCTAAATTCCACTAACCAATTAGCCATTTATATTTTGCCACACTATAAAGTGGAACAAAAGGAAGTAAAATAGGTGTTTTCTTCACATATTCCTGATACTCGGGATCCTCCCCATAATTCTTATTTTGCCTTAATTCCAATCTTCTGGCGCCCCCAAACATAATATACACAATGCAAATATAACCGATTAAGGCAACCACCCACTCAAACACACCGGAAAGTGCTGTGACACCTGATATAAATACTCCGGTCCAGATTAAGACTTCTCCTAAATAATTGGGACATCTAACAAGACGAAACAATCCAACATCACAAAATCTGTGTGGATGTTTCTTTTTAAACCGGTTCTTCGTATAATCGGATGCTGTTTCCAAAAGAATCCCCAATGCCATAATGACCGTTCCGATAATAGATGCTAAATCCACACAAGCATGATGTTGCATCCGGAAAAATATCGGAGAAACTTCACAGCAATATAAAAAAGCACAACTGCTCCATACAAGGATTTTCAAAAAAAGATTCATATCAGAACCGTCTTTGATATCATCCTTCATGGTTTTTTGGTAAGATGCACTCTTTTTTTCTCTTACCAACAGATATCCACCAAGTCTTGCCCCATATATTATGCACAGTACCGACAGGATCACGGTAACCGGTGTTAACTGATTTCGAAACATCCAAAGCATGGTAATCCCAAGACCTGTTATTGAAAAACCATATCCAATAGAAATAAACCAGACAAATTTCTTAAATCCGATCGAACTAATCACCAAAGCAACAATAAGTAAAATTAAAAACTCCATATTCTTTTCCTTTCTCTCTGTGTTAAAATCATGGCAAAATGTATATCAAATCAATTCATCTGTCTGCCATATATATCCCATTTTGTAATCATCACGTGAATTGAGCACCTTGGAGAGTATATATAAAAAATTCTGATTGTATAGTTCTTTACATTGAGAAGATTTTTCCAACATTCCATGTATAAATTCATTCCTTAGGATAAGTTATACACAGCCGCCAAAATCCTCTCTTGTATGTTCGTGGCTAATTAAATTATCAATCAAATAAAGCATCCATATCAATCACATTAACAAATGCCCCACTGTATTCGTTATATTTCAAACCATATGTGGTAATCAGAGTACTATGAATTGCCATTTTCGGTGATATCTCTCCTGACAGCAATGAAATTCTATTTCGCAAAACCCTATCGTAATTCTTATCAACAACAAATTCTGTTCCATAGAACTTTATTTCACACATATTAACTATATTATCTTTTCGCTCAATTAACATATCAATCTGAGTCCCGGCTTCATCTCCTTTTCGTTTTGACCATGCCGACTCTGTTGTACTGACACCGCTGATTCCTAACGCTTTCTTTATCTGATCTATATGATTAAAACAAACATTTTCGAATGCAATACCTCTCCACGTTACTATATTTTGCGACTCAATATTAGAAAGCCAAAAATCATTACTTAATCTATCTGCATTTTCGACAAATCTAAGATAAAAAATACAAAAAGGATCCGTCAGTTTATAATGTTCTTCTCTTTTACTGCATCCAAAAGGGACATACTTAATAATAAAATCACTAGCCATTAATGCCGATAAAGCGCCCGATAATGTGCCGCCTGTAGCAATGCCTGTAGCATCAGATAATTCCGACCGTGTACACCCATAGTGTCTAGAACCTATCGCACGTATTAAGGAAATCATCATTTCCGAATTATTAAATATAGCACTAAATAATCTTTTAAATTCATCATGCAAAGGTGCATTTTTCTCAAAGAATAACACATCAATGTTCTGTGCCAGACTCAATCCACTTTGAAAATAGCTCAAATAATATGGTATACCTCCTGTAATCATATACGACTGAACTATATCATATCTAGAGAGCCTAATATTTTCACTATGAAAAAATTCCTCGCACTCAGCTAATGTAAATGGAGATAATTTCAATTCGCAGGTTAATCTGTTGTACAAACCACCATGATTATTAATCAATTTATCAGTCATCCATGATGTTGCACTACCACATACAATAAGCATTACATTCTTTCTGGAACATGCCCATGTATTCCAAAAACCTTCAAAGGCAGTAATAAATCCAGATTTCGGAGTATCCAGCCAAGGAAGCTCATCAATGAATATAACTTGTCTGCTTCCGTCATCTTTACTTTGAAGGAACATTTCCAGCATAAGAAATGCATCCATCCAATTGTCAGGACACTTACTTTTTTTCATTCCTTGAAAAATAAGCGAATTATAGAAATGCTTAAGTTGTTTCCTTAATGGGCTTTCCGGCTTATCGTCATCAGTTTCAATTGGAGACAGTCCAGCATGATGAAATGTTATCCTACCTTCAAAGACTTCATTAACCAGATATGTCTTACCCACTCTCCTTCGACCATATATTGCAACAAACTGCGACTTTTTGCTATCATATAATCTATTTAATATAGTAATTTCTTTATTGCGACCAATCATCAAACCCCTCCTTAACAATATATAATCAGCCACTTAATGTAAGTATATGTATCTCGTGGCTGATTATCAAGCATTTTTTGTGTAGAAGAAACTTTTTCCAGAAAGCTATAAATAGAATTTATTCTGCTACCTTATTATACATCACATCTCTTTTTAAAATATATCTTTTTCACAAAAAATACATCTACCATACGTGTTCCGCATTTACGCCTTGGCGCCACCATGCCAGAATAAATTATTTAGAAACTATCATATAATCGGAAATTGGACAACTTTAGACAATAAAAAATGCAACTGATTTAATACAAAAAAACAGTGGAAAACCTTTAGTTATAAGGTTTTCCACCATTCTTTAAGTAGCGTGCGCTAGAGGATTCGAACCAAGATGAAACTTTTAATCAAGCATAAATTCAGCCTTGCGAAGTCCTCAAAAAAAATGGTACACAAAATGGTACAAATATCTTATCTTTCTTATATCCAGTTCTTGTAATCATTGCGAGATTAAATTTCAATTTTCTTATCGTTTCACACTTTGTTCATATATTTATTCTCAACATACTTTAAAACTCTCAATCCTGTTGAGACTTTTTAACTTCTTCCTCTGCAAGATCATATATTTCCGATAATTTTCTTTGTAAAATGTCTTTATCAATTAATTTTGTCTTATATTCTGCTATCATTGTTTGAGACAAGCTTCTGCTTAAAGAATATTCCACAACATCGGTATCCGCATTTTTACACAGAATCATTCCGACACTCGGATTTTCTTGTGGTTTCTTTACATCTCTATCTAATGCTTCTAGATAAAAATCCATTTTACCCATATATTCGGGCTTAAAATCATCTATTTTCAAATCAATTGCAACTAAACACTGTAATTCTCTGTGATAAAAAAGCAAATCAACATAATAATCATTATTTCCAACTTGAACATGATATTCTTCGTCAATAAATAAAAAATCTCTTCCAAATTCTAACAAGAATTTTTTCATATTTTTCAAGATAGCCTTTTTCAAGTCATATTCCTTGTAAGGTTCTGGAAGTTCAAGGAACTCCAGCATGTATAAATCCCTTAAAACCCCTGTCATCTCTTTGCTCTCAACGGCTGATGGTGCTTTACCATTCGATAATAGCAAACGCTCATAATACCCGCTATCAATCTGTCTCTCTAGTTCTCTAGCCTTATATTTTTCTTTTGATGCCAATTTGAGGTAGAATTCTTTTTCTTCATAGCTTTTTGTCTTTGAAACGATATGCATGTTATTTGACCACGTATTTTCTCTCAACAGTGTTGAGAGTTCTGGCTTATCTTTATAGGTTTCATAAAACTGTTTCATTCTCCAAATATTCTGTGATGAATAGCCTCTAATTCCTGGTTCTTTACTTAATATATATTCAGATAAAGCTTTTACTGTAGATTTTCCCCATCCATTTATCTCTGTCTGTTTTGATACATATTCGCCAATTCTCCAATATAGTTCGATAATTGTAGAATTCACTTGATATTCTGCTTGCTGTTTAGCCGAATAAATCATACTTAATACATCATCAAATAATTCTATAGCATCTATTTCATTCATTGCTTATTCCTCCTATTAACCGTCTAATATCTGAATTTGGCTCTATAGCACTTGAGTTTTAATATAAATTTCAACAACCTTTAAGTCATTTGACTGTTCTTCGAATCCGCACAAATTTTCGTCAACACCGTCTCCACTTAAATATTCCATTTTGTTTTCTTCAAGAATTAATCCTAATTCTTTTTCATATGGCTTTGGCATATAATATGCTAACATAAGATTCCCCTTTCCCCTAAAAATTCCGATATATATAATTCGTAAAATATAAATTATTCTGTTGCCTTATTATACATCACATCTCTTCTTAAAAATATATTTTTTTGAATATCTCATTTCTCTTCACTTCTGCCATATATCAGCAACATTTACGCCTTGGTGTTATCATGCTGGTATGATAACATCGAAGCGGTATATTTTTTAGCCCAATAAAAAACCGGGAGTGCCTGTAAAATCAAGCATTCCCGACCTTTTAAGCAGCGTGCGCTAGAGGATTCGAACCAAGATGAAACTTTTAATCAAGCATAAATTTAGCCTTGCGAAGACCTCTTAAAAAATGGTACACAAAATGGTACAAATATCTTATCTTTCATATATCCAGTTCTTGTAATCATTGCGAGATTAAATATCAATTTTTTCGACTATCACCAATATTAAAGTTCTAAATGCGACTATAGTTTACGCATTTAGACCACCGATTTCAATCATCAAATAAATTAACAGGATCACCTGATGAGATTGATGGATCTACAGTTATACCTGCACTTATTCAATTTACAAAAGAAGGCAAAATAAAACCCACTCACCTTGGAATAAACGATGAATGGGTTAAAGTTCGTACGTCTTACTATACTGGTACATTTTCATTCAGACTTGAATTTCGTTGTACTTTTGCAATTGGTAATATGCTTTACGATAAAAAAGTTATATATGATCCAATGTCATGAATATCTTTCTCATATTTACAGATGGTGGTTTTCTTCATATATAACATTGACAGCGAAAAAAGTATAAACTATCAGTTTAATTTTTCACAAAATCTTAGGATAATAAACATACATTTCGAAACATCATATTCGCATTTCAATATCATACAATATTTATGCATTTTATTTCTCATTGAAATAAAATGCATAAATAATAGTACCTATATCTTTGTCTGCATTCCAAATAAAAATTAGTTCAAAGCATCCAGTTTACCTTTTGCCCATTCAATCCACTCTGAATTGTTGGCTTCTTCACCATAATCTTTAAACGATGTATAGGCTTCCTTTGCTTTCGCAATGTCGCCGTTTTCTTCATAGATTTCACCCAGATGGCGATATGCATACTTATGTCCCAGTTCTATCGACTGCAGTTGGTATTCCAGTGCTTTTTCAATATCTTTTCCTTCCGAAGTATTCCCGTATTGATACATACATCCAAGACAGCATGCCACATAACCATTCTGTTCCTGCTCCATTGATAGTTTATACCATTTCATCGCTTCATCATAGTTTTTTCCGGTGCTAGCATAACCGAAATTGTAAATATGTCCTACTTCATCTGCTGTTCTTTTATCTCCCATATCATAGGATAGGATACCGTATTCCAGTGCCTTGTCATAATCCGGTTCCTGAAATCCTTCCACGCCATAATAATATATATTATTCATCGCAAAAGCACAATAGGCAGAGTTACAATCATCAATTCCCTTTTGTAAATACTGCACGGCTTTCTCAATATCTTTCTTATCAGGCTCAGCATGACAAGCATAATAAAATCCTAAATACCCATATGCACTTCCATCTCCGCTCTTAATAAGAGATTCCAGATAAGGTAACATAGATTCATATTCCTTATTCTCATAATATTTATGAACAATTTCCCATTTTTCCGCAACCGTCATGTTTTCAATTTTCGCATTTTCTGTGTTATTCTCTTCACTTTCTTCCTTTATTTCCGAAGTATTCTCGGCTGATTCTTCTACTGCTTCTTCTGAAATATCATCTGAAACAATTGCATTTTCTGCATCCTCTTCCTGCGTCACTGCAGCCTCCTGCGTTGAATTTGCCGAAACATCCTTTTTTGCATTTGATCTAGCCAGTGCGATAATCAGTCCAATGATAACCAGCCCTGCCGCCACGCCGCCAATGATGACCGGCAATTTTCCGTTCTTCGATGTATTTTTATTCTGATTTCCATTGTTAACAGAATCCTGTTTCACAGGTGCCCGATATGTATTTTCTACAGGATTACCATCTGTGCCATTTACCTTGCATTTGCCGATACCACTGGCATGAAAAAGCTTCTGATAGGCATCTTCCACATTACTTGCATCATATTTATTCCAATATATGGCCTGAATACGGTTCATACGCATTGCCATTCCACCCGGCAGACTCACATCTTCAAGATAAATCAATAATTGTTCTTTATCCAAATCCCTTGAATAATTCAATTCATCCTTACAGTTTTTTGAACCGATATAGCCATTACTGACAAATGCGATGAAATAACCGCATTCCTGTACATGCTTTGCAATGTTTTCGTCCCATTCCGTCCCCGGGTCGATTCCTCCATCATACCAGACATTAAATCCCTCCGCTCTGAGACGATTCATGATTTCTACCACTTTATCGCTATCTCTGTGTGAATAGCTGATAAAAATATAGGGTTTGTTTTCATCGCAGATAGCCATTTCTCAATTCCTCTCCTTCGTCTTTTTCACTATTTTAATACCCTCTTCATTTTTAACAGTGTTACTGCCCAAAATCCAGACGGTGCTGTTTTCCTTTATTACTTTTTCGTTTATATCTGATTTTCATATATTTCATTTTCAGCATCAAAAATTCCTGCCATGTAACAGATTTTCAGTAGCCTGCAACCATTCGCCCCCTACTACAGAATTTTCGGCACCATTAAAACATTATTCCTATCATCCTGCTTGTAATCTTTTTTCATATCCCCTGTAACTGTCCGGTATTCTTTCGTAAGTGCATCTAATTCGTCCCATTCTACCAGACAGGTATGATAACGCTCACTGATATCTTTTTGTATTTTAATCCGGCTGCTCCCCTTCTCATTTTTCTCTTTCCGGTATTTTTCACATCGCTTTTCAAATACTTCCTGCGGCATTTTCCGGTATCCCATGGAATAATAAAAAGCACACCAGCGCTTATGCTCTGTCCTGGCAAGGTTCTCCAGTTGCGTATCTGACAGCCGGTTCCAGACATTTCTTTCAAGAATATCTTGTTTGGTATAGCCGGTCATTTTAAGAAACGCAGGTGAAAAATCTGCGGAGGCCCGACTGCTCATACGGTCCTCAATTCCGGCCTGATTCCAGTCTTTTACCATTGTCTGCCCCTGACAGTAAATATGATTCAGCTGCATCGCATTATAATCAAATGCTGCCACATCCAGATTTTTAAGTGTAAAGATTTCATGTGCCCGGTAGATAAATTCGCCGTTTTCATCCATATGTTGATATACGATCTCTTCATAAGAGCACCGAAAAACATCCGTACCGGCTCCCTGCTGACGAAGAATACTCTCTACTTCTACTGTAATTTCATTGTTCATTTTCTGATTGCCGCAGCATACTGCTATATAATCAATGTCATTTTGATTTTGTTCCAGATACTCATAAAATTCTTCCGATTTCCCGTTTGCAGCAACAAAGCGGATATCATAATGATTCAGCATTGCAGCCAGTGACTTCTGAAGATAACCGGTGCTCTTTTTATAATTCGGATCAAATACTGTAACTCGAAACCCGGCATTTTCAAACTGCCCCTGAATTACCAGTTTTTTCAGAATAGCCTGTCCGATATTTCCAAATCCAACAATAACGGCATGAAAACTTTCATCCGGCATTGCCTTTGCCTGCTTCGTATCGAATATAATATAATTGCATGGCGGATAATTTTCAACCAGTGTTTTTGCGGACAAATATGCCCTGTCTACTATTAGTACGCTTCCAAAGCCATACTCTTCCTGATATGACTGTAATTTCTTACCATACGGCATTTCCATATTTCCAAACATGGTTAGCGCCGTATGTTCGGATGGAATCTGCAGTGCCTCTAACGCTTTTTTTAATTCCAAAGCATAACTATAGTTTTCTTCCTCTTTTGTGCTTACAGCATAGACCGAAATCTTCTTCTTGGGCTGAATTCCGATTCCCTTTAAAAATCCGGTCTCTGAATGGACCGCCTGACTTTTCAGAAAATATAATCCCCCCATATCAAGAAGCTCATTCCGTTCATTTCCGGTAGCATCACGGTCAATAAAAATCAAAAGCGATTTTCCATTTTGCTGTAATTCCCTGCCGAGTGCAAGAGACTCCTCATGAATGCCATATATAATTGTAATCTGATGTCGGAATCGACCTAAAAAACTTTGAATTGCAATAAGAAGTGGGATTCCAAGAGTAGTAAAGATTGCATTCGCAGTAGCATAAAGAGCTAACACATGCAATATCCAAAATAATATAATTATATAGTTATACTGCATAATAGCGGCTGCAGCAATATCTGAAAAGTCATTACTAAAAAGGAACATTTTCAGAGTAGAGAGCATCGTAAACACAATTGCAAGAATCATGTTATCCATCAATTCTGCATAGGAACATCCATATAATATGAAACCACCAATTGCAGAAATAATTACAGATACATAAAATATGGATTTTGAATTATGACTTTGATGCTTTTTTGCGATTGCAACAATGAACATCAGAAATGCAATCACAGCAAAAAAAATAACCAAAATACTTTTTATCATTCGTATCTCCCTCTCTGCTTCTTCAGTCAGACCTCCCAAAAATATCTACTTTATTCATTACCGGTCCTGTTCCGCACAAACAGCTTCCTTCTGTATCATAAGCAAAAACCACCTGCAACCCTATGCCAAAACCAAACCGATTGTCTTCATTATCTTATCACCATCTCCCACCTAAATCAACACTTTTTCTCCAAGACAGTATTTCTTTCCGGTTCCCTGCCCCACCAGTTCGTAGTGAAGCTCATCATAATAGAAATAATCCCCCGGAATCGTTGATATATGAATAAAAGTTGACTCCCTATTCTCAAGGATTTTGATATATAATCATAATCAATACGAGAACAGGAGAAACAACCTATGGCACAGAAACAAAAATCTTACGACAATGAGTTTAAAGCATAGGCTGTAAAGCTTGCACAGTACACGCAGGCAAGTTATCATATTCTATTTTTATGCATTATAAAAGCGCCTGCATTTCTACAAGCGCTCCATTTACATCACGTTTTATTTACAATTACAAATATCCAATTGATTCTTTGCATGCTTCACACATGTTCTCCAAAGTTTCATTCCAAAATAATCCACAAGAAATTCCGGGAAAGTACTGATAATAAACACTTTATTATTGCCTGCTAAAGCCTGTTCACACATAAAGATATCATGTGGATTTGCTTCATCTAAAATCTCATCATACGTTTCAATATGAACCTTCGCTGCGCTCTTATTTGCCATTTTCGGATACCTCCTTTGCCAAACACTTATATGCTTCTGATACTTTTCCCTTCGGGTCATGTTTAAAAATACTAATTCCTTCTGCTGAAATTTCTGCGGCTCTTACAGACAATGGTATGTTGTTATGGAAAATTCGGATGTTCCGCGCATAACTATCCTTAATCAGTTCACAAATATCTTTTGCATAAGTCGTACGTGCATCAACCATCGTAATCAATATTCCTTCTATTTCCAGTCGTGAATTAATCTGTCGTTTTACCTTAAAAATCGTTTTCAACAATTGCTCCAATCCTTTTACCGGCAAATAGGCTGCTTGTACCGGAATTAATGTCGTATCCGCACAAGCAAGAGCATTAATCGTTAACATTCCAAGAGAGGGCATACAATCAATCAAAATATAATCGTAATGCTCTCTGACAGTTTCGATATATTCCTTTAATACCATTTCTCTTCCCATGACATTAACCAAAGAAACCTCCAAACCAGACAATTCAATATTCCCGGGCATCAAATCAATCCCCTCATCATGATGAATAATTCCGTCATCCCATCCGAACGGTTTCTCATTAATAATGTTTGTCATGATGGTTGCAATTGTATTCTCCAACTTATCTGGATGAGGGAAACCCAGACTTGCCGTCAAACTTCCCTGACTATCAAGATCAATCGTTAAAACCTTGTAACCAAGATTTGATAATCCGATTCCCAGATTACTTACTGTGGTACTTTTACCAACTCCTCCTTTTTGATTTGTTACTGCAATTACTTTTGCCATATCTTTATCCTCCTTTCAATTTTTTCGCAAATAATAGTAGAAACAAAAAAAGCGCTTCTTAGAATTTTGTTCTAGAAAGTGCTAAAAATAGATTTATATAGTTGATAAAAAAAGTATTATTGCGTATTTACATGTATTATCACATATAAATTTGTCGTCATTTTTTGTAACAATACCTTTAAAGCCTTGATTTTACTGAGTTTATTTGTCCAGGCTCTTCATCGTCGGAAGATTTCATATATGGTATCTTAAAAATTAGTTATTATTTTTATTCTTCAATAATTTCTGTATCTCCACGCCAATATCTGAAAGAATTTGTAAATCTTTCTGCTTTATACTTTTCAATTCCTGTTCTGAAAACAACCTTCTCTCCATTCATTACTTTCTCAAGCATTGACAAGAAAAGCTCTTCCTTGTCTGACTGAGAACATTCATCTGACAATCCAAATTCGCTGAAATCTACATATCTTTCCATTAACCTATGCAACTTATAAGAAAAGTTCTTATATTCCCAATTATCAAATCCCGTTAATCGAATGGTACATAATTTTTCTCTACCTTCCATAAGTTCTAAATCATATTTTTCTAAATGAATTTGCTTTCCTTCGAATCCGGCAGCAACAATTTGTACTCCTGATGTTTGTTCTGCAACCAATTTATAAAATTTTACAAATCTATCAAGCTCAGAAAAGAGAAATGCCGTCCTTGTTACCACTCCTCCCTGACGACAGTATGGCTCAAGGAAATCATATTCAGTATTCTTAAATATATCGCATAATTTATATGTTTCACCAATTATATCTGGTACGACAAATGCACAACCATGCCTTGTTGGTCCCCATCTAAACACGTCACCCTGTTCTTGCATTGCTGCCGCTGCAAAATCAACAATTCCAACACCTTTAAAAGTTGCTAATGATTCTGACACTTCAATTAAATCTGCAGTTACACCCAACTTCTTTTTCAAAGGTTTAATACGACCTTTTCCATTGTGTGGATAGAATACAGGAATATCTTTACTTGGAATATTAATTTCTTCTTTTTTTACAGTCTTTTCCTTAGACTCTTTCTTCGCTGGCTTACTATCTTCTTTTAAATAATCTTCTCCATTTATGCTCTTTAATATCTCATCAAATACAAATGCACAAAAATCTCCTTCAAATACAGTTCTATTATGCACAGATTCATCTTTTAATGTAATGTTAATTCTAGAATCAAACCTTGTATCTCTGACAACCTTTTTAATATCTTTATAATCACATACAAATAAAGCATTCCCACTTTCAGGATAATATGAATAAAAAGTATCATCTGTAAAAATATATGAGCGTTCTAAACATCATTGATATTGACTGGTCAAAAAATGTAAGAGACTTCCCTCGTAATTATGAATTAACTTATCAAGACCTTATGAATCCACTTATTCCCGCTGTTGCTGTTGGTAATTTTGATTTTCCCGATGACTGTTACTGTCCTAACATTCCAGTCCAAGTAAAAGGTGGAATGAAAATTTATCCTCGTCACGCTGAACACGTGTATATGAGTGGACCTGATATGTATTTGGCACTAAAGCTTGGTGCTAAAATAAAAATTTTCCGTGGTTTTACCTGTCAAATGCTTGAAAAAGACGGAAAGCCTTCTCAGTGTCTTGCATATGCCGTTACTAATCTTGTTCAAGACCGTCTGAGAGCAAAAATCGAGTATAAAGATAATCCTCTTGTAGAAAAGAGTTTAAAAACAATGGTTAACAGTTGTTATGGAAAAACCGCTCAGAATGTTAGTCCTAAAACTAGATATAACGCAAAAACGATGGGACGTGTCGATGCAGAACCTTCTACCGTTACAAGTCCATATCATGCAACATACACCACTGCTCTTGTCAGATGTATGTTAATTGCTTGTATAAATCAGCTTCATAATATAGGTTATCACGTTTACTCAGTTACTACTGATGGTTTTATTACCAACGCACCTACAGAAGTCGTTCGTGGTCTTGATGCTTTTGGATTTGCTCAGATTTTTCAAAATGGTCGCTACATTCTTAATCAAACTACTGAATCATGTGAAGCGAATCAGTTTTGGGAACCAAAGCATTTTAATGATACCTTCCTCAACATTACTACACGCGGAAATGTAGCTATTAATGATAATGGTGTTCTCGCTCATAATTCCTATATTACTGGAGAAGTAAAAGATAGTCGTGCTGATAGAGATGCTTTTATCATTGCCGTTCTCTCTCGTGAAGGAAAACTCAAATGTTCTACAAAAGTATGGACTGAATTTTCTGAAATAGTTGAGCGTAAACACGACTTCCATGTTACTGAAAGCATTAGACAACTTTCAATGAATTTTGATTATAAGCGTTGTCCGCTTTTAGAAACAGCTATTGATACACCTGTTAGCTATACCAGTGCTGATGGTCGGTTTCACATAGATACAGTTATCGCTGAATACGATACCAGACCTTTTAATGATGTAGAAGAATTTCTGAATTATAGAAAAGCAATGGAAAATGAAGATTGTGTAAAGGTGACAGCTGACCTTGAACGTATAAAGGTAAAAGTTTCTACTGATGTTAAAGGATATATCGGAAAAGATTTAAACCGAAAAGTTCTTTTATCTATATTAATGGGATATCGTTCTGGAATATATCAAATACCAGAACTTGATGGATTAAAACAATCAGAAGTTGTTAAAGTGGTAAATAGTTGGAGAATTTCAGAAATTAGCATAAATGACTGGAAAAATTGTTCTCGTTCTAAAAGACAGGATAATATGCTTCCTCGTTATTTGATTGAAGAAACTCTTCAAAAGATACTTAAACTCAATTAATTTGGAAAACTTTTCACTTTTTATCATTTAAGAATTATTATCGATAAAAACACTGTTTTCTAACGATTTTTTACAAAAAATTTTATATAGATTTTTTATGCTTTAAAAAAATCTCATCTTTTCTTAAAAGAATGAAAGGGTGAGTTTTTTTATGAAAAAATCAACTAAAAGAACTATATACACTGATGCTGAATTGATAAATGTCATGAATGATGTTACAATTCCTTATGAAGAAAGGTGTAACCTCTCGGAGGATTACATGCGAAGAAAAGATATATTACGATTATACGATATCAAGCAATTGAAAGGAGAAACAGACCAGAGATACTACGTTATTATTGATGGAAAAAAATCAAAAAAATTTACACATCAAAAAGATTTGGAAAATTATTTGATTGAATTAAACAAATCTCTTCTTGATGATAACATGTCATTAAAAGATATTTATGATGATTTCATCGAAGCAAGAAGATTAGGTAAAGCTTCTGCCACTTTCAAAAAGGATATATATTATTACCAAAAATTTATTGGTACTTCTACAATTTCTGAAAAACCTATTAAAGATATTATCTATATGGATGGAATTGATTTTTTTAAGCATTGTAATAACATTTACAAAGCTAAACATCAAGAGTCTATGAAGAAGAAATACTTTGATAATATCCTAGGGGCTCTAAATAATATGATGACTTTTGCTAAAAAGAATTATCATATTATTTCGGAAAATCCTTTAGCTGATTTAGAAATACATAAAGATAATTTTGCACCAAAATTGAAGAAGACTGATAATGTTACCATTTATTCTGATGAGGAAAGAATCGCTTTTAAGCAAGAAGCTTACAAGTTTGCGAAAGAATCTAATGAATCCAAATATTTAGCAGGAATTATATTTTTCAATTTAGGAATACGTGATGCTGAATTAATGGCTTTAAAGTGGTATGATATTATAGAGGATTCTCATATACATGTTCATTCTGAATTGATTGAAGATTATGATAAAACAGGAAATTTTGTGGGTTTTAAATTTGTTGACCACACAAAAACAGAAGCCGGTGATAGAATCTTACAACTTAATTCAGAAGTAAAAGATGTATTAAAAACTATTAAGAAATTAAATTTAAAAAATGGTTATCCGATTTCTAATGATGATTTCATTTTTCAGCGAAGTTATAGAGGTAAAATTAGTCATTTAACACCTAGAACCGTTTATACTTCAATTGAAAAGATTTCTAAATCCATTGGTATGCAGGAAATAAAGTCTGCACATGATATGCGAAGAACTTGTTTCACGAATCTCTTTTATGCCGGAATGCCAATTAAAGATATTCAGGCATTTGCCGGGCATGAAGATGTTAGAATGACAGAAGCTTATATTAAGAAGAAACCGTCAAAAGATGAAAACGTATATCTTGAAGCTATAATTTAATAATTGGACCAAAATTGGACCAAAAATCTTTATTTTTTTATTGAGCACAAAAAAGCGAAACCCTTGATTTTAAAGGATTTCGCTCTTAAAAGTACAACGTGCGCTAGAGGATTCGAACCCCCGACCTTTTGGTCCGTAGCCAAACGCTCTATCCAGCTGAGCTAAGCGCACATTTTATTGAGTTTGCCGTGTTTCTCTCACAGCAAAAACTATTATATTATTTTTATATTCCTATGTCAAGGTTGATTCTGAAATTTTTGTGGGTTGATTCTGAAATTTTTGTGGGTATATTGGAAAATTTGATACAAACTCTATGTAAAACGTATCCGAAATTCAAACGCATTAAACATATTTCTTCAACCGTGCATAGATTTTCCCTTTCCGCGTCAGATTTCCGCTTCCTACATACACATACTTTCCATATCCCCGAATAGAAAATACGCTCTCTTCCTTAAGCTGCATACTGTTGTTTTCGCAAACGCGACCATTTAACAACACCTTTTTCTCTGTAAACAGCGCAAGAGCTTCTTTTCTTGATATTTTCGCAACTGCTGCCACGACGGCATCAAAACGAGGCGCACTGACAAGAACCTCCATATCCTTTAATTCTTTTTTCAGTGCCTCTATTTCACCTTCCATGCGACTGACTTTCACATTGGTATGCCGCACCTTATCCAGATTTGTTATGATATAATCTGCAATCTCAGCTTCGCAAAAAAGATATGCGCTCTTTCCCTTTATAATAATATCACCAAGAATTTCTCTCTTGATTCCCAAATTCATGACGGCACCCAGATAATCCCGATGCCCAAGCTCTTCCGCAAACTTTTCCATCAAAGGCTCAATCAGTAAAACCGCAATCGGATAAGCTTCCTCATATCCCAAACTTCTTTGAGAACCGAACCGGACCATCTGTCTTTCACAAATCTCACATCCGCCAAAGGTCTCAAAATCAATATAAGATAATTCTTTTGCCAGCTCATCTACAACAGCAAGCTCTGCCGGAGTCAAAAACGAGGTAAAAGTATATCTGTTTTGTTGATAGGAAGCTTTGGCAAGCTCCTGTATTCTGGCTTTTAAGAGTTGATTATCATCCATAAAATACTATTTCTCCATAGATACTGCAATTGTCAATTCACTGCACAAATAGCTCATATCATGTTTGACAGGTATCGAATATTCCAAAATACCAACGGATTGCTACGCACTTTGTACTCTCACAATCCTAAAAACATTCAAAATTCGCCCTAATCGAGCTTCTTGTATCATATTATCACAGAAAAAATGCGATTTCTACTTTTCCTTATTTCCATTCTATGTTATATTTGTTTTATCACTTTATCGCATAAAAGCATTAAAGTTTAAAAGTTTTAAGTTTTAGTGTGCTAAAGTATCACATTTACATTTTTATGAAGGAGGAAGCGTTCACAAACAAAAGTGAAACGCAAACAAACATGAAACTGATTTTATTGTTAGTTTATTTTGCCGTATTGATCGGCATAGGCCTGTACTGTCGCAAAAATGCAACCGACGTAAATGGTTTTGTATTGGGCGGACGTGCAGTTGGTCCCTGGTTAACAGCCTTTGCCTATGGTACATCTTATTTTTCAGCCGTTGTATTTGTTGGCTATGCCGGACAGTTCGGATGGAAATACGGTATCTCCGCTACCTGGGCCGGTATCGGAAATGCCATTATCGGTTCATTGCTTGCCTGGGTTGTACTTGGCAGAAGAACCCGTATTATGACACAACATTTGGATTCGGCTACCATGCCACAATTTTTTGGCAAACGTTTCGGTAGTCCGGCTTTGAAAATCGGTGCTTCGGTCATCATCTTTATTTTCTTAATTCCTTATACGGCCTCTTTGTATAATGGTCTTTCCAGATTATTTGGTATGGCATTTAACATCGACTATAGTGTCTGCATTATCATCATGGCAATTTTAACAGCAATCTATGTTATTGCCGGCGGTTACATGGCAACTGCCATTAATGACTTCATTCAGGGTATTATCATGTTGTTTGGTATTGCTACCATCATTATTGCTGTATTAAACAGTAAAGGCGGTCTGATGGCAGCTTTAGACGGACTTGCAAGAGTAACCGATGAAAGTGTTGCTACAACACCCGGTGTTTTTGCTTCTTTCTTAGGACCCGATCCGTTAAATCTGATGTTTGTCGTTATCCTTACCAGTCTTGGAACCTGGGGACTTCCTCAAATGGTACAAAAATTTTATGCCATCAAAGATGAGGCTTCCATTCAGAAAGGAACCATTATATCAACCATCTTTGCTCTGGTAGTTGCAGGCGGATGTTATTTCCTTGGTGGTTTCGGACGTTTATTTTCTGATAAGCTTGAGTATACACCGGAAGGTGCTATTGTCGGTGGTTATGATTCCATCATTCCCACGATGTTATCTGAATTAAGTCCTGCATTAATTGCCCTCGTAGTCATTCTGGTTCTTTCAGCCTCTATGTCTACCTTATCATCCTTAGTCATTGCATCAAGCTCTACATTGACTATTGACTTCTTAAAAGATACCTTTATCAAAAATATGAGTGAGAAACTGCAGGTTTTATATATCCGTATTTTAATTGTGGTATTTATTGCAATTTCAGCTGTATTGGCTTTGATTCAGTATAAGAGTTCCGTTACCTTTATTGCACAGCTTATGGGCGTTTCATGGGGTGCGTTAGCCGGTGCTTTCTTAGCTCCGTTTATGTACTCTTTATATTCTAAAAAAGTTACCAAAACTTCCTGCTGGGTCAGCTTCATCTTTGCTTCCGTGTTAATGGTGGCTAACATCTTCTTTAGAAGTTCTTTCCCTACTATCATGCAGTCTCCGATTAACTGCGGTGCTATCGCCATGATAGCCGGACTGATTATCGTTCCGATTGTCAGCCTGATTACACCCAAGCCCGATCAGGAAATGGTGGACAGCGCCTTCGCATGTTATGAAAAAGAAACTACGGTTGCTCAGAAAACTGCGCTTGGTAAATAATAACTATTTAAAAACACACAAAGAGCCTGTATTTCATTTTTAGAATAAATACAGGCTCTTTTTTTATTTTTTCTGTCGACACATCTATATTTGCAACTCATGAGTACATAGCACGTCGTCCTTGCAGAAATGATATATCTTTGCTCGCCGGCTTTTACGAGGTTTCGTGCCTTTCTTAGCGGCATGGCAAACAAAATAAAATGCCCGGTTTCAACTGTCCGAAGACGAAGTCTGAGTTTTGAAACCGGGCATTTAATAACTATTTTGTGAGCATGCCGCTTAGAAGAGCTAAAAACCGAAGTACAAGGCGACAAAGATATATCATTTCTGCAAGGACGACGTGCATCTCGCAAAACATGCGAACTATGTGAGTTGCTAATTCGCTAAGAAACTACGTACCGAATCCAGATATTTTTCTCCGGTTTTTCTGCCAATCTCATAAACACGCTCCAGTTCTTTAGGGTCTTTTACAATTCCGCTGATTTCCAAAAGCATCGGTGGACGCACAACCAAAACTTCACCGTTTTTTTCTTTCTTTCGCAGATACTCCGTTGTTGCATTGTAAATATGATGTCTGTTTTCCATTCGCTTAATCAGATTGGGATATTTTCTCAACGCAATTCTGGCAGCCGGAAGATAGCTTGCCGGTTTTTTCATAAAATTCAACGGTTGCGTTAAAATAACAACATTCCGGTCATATCCTAATTCTTCCATCTTCCGAATCGGTATGGAATCGGCAATTCCGCCATCTAACAATTTATATCCGTCAATCTCCACTATCTGAGAAATGATTGGCATGGATGCGGAAGCCCGAATCCATAAAACATCCTTTTCATCACCGGTCATGCAGTTGTGATACACACCATATCCGGTCTCAACATCCGTACAGACCACGTAAAAATCCATCGGATTATTCTGAAAAGTTTCGGTATCAAATTTATTCAGTTTATTGGGAATCTCTCCATAACAGAAATCCGCATCATAAACATTACCGGTCTTTAAAAATGAGCGCAGGCTGCCATAGCGGGGATCCGGACAATAGTCGTGATTATACTGAAAAGCCCTTCCGATCTGCTTTGATTTGTAATTGCATCCAAACGCAGCACCTGCCGAAACACCAATTGCCCCGTCAAACTCTATCCCATTTTCCATGAAAACATCCGTAACACCGGCGGTAAACATGCCTCTCATGGCGCCGCCTTCCATAACCAGTCCCTTTTTCATTGAATTCTCCTTCTTTTACTGTATATTCTCTTTTACTATTTATTCTCTTTTACTATTTATTCTCTTCTACTATTTATTTTCTTCTGAACTTTATTCTCATCTATCAATTCTGCTTTCTACTCTCTGTTTCCATTGTAACTCATCATAGTCATTTTCTAATATAAAAAAGCGTTTTTACAATCCCCGTTTTTCTCTCAGAATAAAATAAGCACTGATTACCATACATGCCGTAAAGATCCAGGATATCGGATATACAAGCATTAACGTCTCAAACGTATGGAACCTTTGAAATATCGTACACAGCCAAAGCATTCGAAATCCGACCGTTCCGATGACGGTTAAAATCGCCGGAACCATGGCATAGCCCATACTGCGAAGAGAAGCTGCTGCTACCTCATATGTTTCGGTTAAAGCCTCTAAGGACATGACACGATACATTCTGGTAAGCGCAAACAAAATAACCGCTTCATCGACCGTATATAAAGATACGAACGGTCTTGCCCAAATCGTGAAGATCAGACTGAGAGCTGCCGTAAATCCCATGCCTTCAAGCATGGCAATCCAGAATATCTTTTTACACCGGTCATAGTATCCGGCTCCGTAATTCTGGCTTGAAAAAGTTACTGCTCCCTGTGCAAAAGCTGATGAAATATTAAATGTAAAATACTCAAAATTAAGAGCCGCCGATGAACCGGCAATCGCCAAAGCTCCAAAACTGTTAATACCGGTCTGGACAAAAATATTGGACAAAGAAAATACCATACTCTGAAGTCCCGCAGGCATTCCTACATGAAGCATTCGGATTAAATGTTGTTTATGTATCTTTATTTTAGACAATTCCAGACGGATCATTTCATCTTCATGCATTAAAATCCAAATCATGAATCCGGCACTCAGAAAGTTTGACAACACGGTAGCAAGAGCAACTCCTAAAACGCCCATGTGATAAACAATAACAAAAACAAGGTTTAGAAGAACATTTACAACACCTGAAACCAACATACAATACAAAGGCCTATTGGTATCACCCACGCTTCGCAAAATTGCAGAGCAGAAATTGTACATCATAATAGCAGGTATGCCCAGCAAATAAACCCGAAAATACAATTTTGCCGTTGTCAGCACATCCGTCGGTGTTCCAGTCCATACCAACATCGGTCCGGACAGGATATGACCAAGAATCATCAGTCCCAATCCACCAACAATAGAAAAAGCCACGATGGTATGAACCACATCAGAGACTTCTTCTTTTTTTCCCTGTCCGATTAAGTTAGCAATGACTACATTTGGTCCGGTAGAACATCCAACTAAAAGATTGACAAAAATTCCGACATTTGCCACATTGGCTCCGACTGCTGCCAAAGCCTGACTTCCGGCAAAACGGCCTACAACCGCAACATCTGCCGAATTAAATAATTGTTGTAAAATACTGCTCAATGCCAATGGCAATGAGAACAAAATCATCTTTCCTGCTAAAGAACCGTGCAGCATATCCATCTGCACGCTTCTCTTTTTTATCTGTCCCATAACAATTTCCCATTTACTCCTCATACCGCCCTACCATAAATTATACAGTTGCGGTCAAATATGATGATACCAGGGTCAAAAGGTCATACTTTTCATGCTCGCACCTTTTGCCCCCAACATCATATGATGTAAGTGTCAAAAGTATAATTTGCGAATTTACTTGCAAAAATGAACAAAAATGAACATGAATTGCGTAGCAATGCAGCAATCCATATACATCAATAAATGGCAAAATTAATTTATAACACTCACATCATAATAAACCTATCAAAAAAAATATTCAATCCTTAACTAAATCAAAACAGATTATTAAAAACAGAATATCTTCTATCTGAACTCTCAAAAATTTAACATCAGACGAATGTTTTTTATATTTACACATAAATTAGTACAAAGCATCCATTCGAAAGAATATAAATAATATGAAAAATTATAATTTTAAGTTCTTAATTCTCAGTATTGCAATCGCACTTGCAATCGGCGGCATCTCTTATCAGTTAACCGGTGATAACTATCAAATATATGAAACTCTGAAATTACCACCTCTGTCTCCGGCTCCAATTGTCTTCCCCATTGTATGGACAATATTATATATCCTAATGGGAATTGCAACTTATCTTTTCATCGCAAGTGTCGAAAAAAAGCCTATCACAAAAATGTATGATCCGTTGGCAGAAGCAAAAAAAGGATTGCTTTACTATGCAATCCAGCTTGCTTTTAATCTTATGTGGAGTCCTGTTTTTTTTCGATTCCATTTTTTCTTTTCTGCCCTGATTATCCTTACAATTTTATGGTATTTTGTCTATCAAACCTACAACATCTATAAAGGTCTGTGCAAAACTGCCGCTCTCCTATTTTTACCTTATATCGTCTGGTGCACGTTCGCACTTTATTTAAATTTCGGAATAGTCATCTTGAATTAAGATAATAAAAATGGAAATGATAATGCATATAAAACGATTGACACAAAGCACCAGTTTTGGTAATATCATTTTATCAACAAGTAGTTTTGATAACTACGTGTGATAGTTTTTGTTAACAATTGCCATTTATCATATAAAAAGATGTAAATTGTTTGCATCATAGGAAGATTAGGAGGCTAATATGCATATTTCATTACGAGATCCGGGAAGTGCCATTACCCATATCATTGCATTTTTTCTGACGATGGGCGGTACCGTTCCTTTATTAATCAAGGCGGCATCCATTGGTTATACCGATTTTTTTGCCATGTTGATTTTTGCTCTGAGCATGATGACACTTTATGCTGCAAGTAGCATCTATCATGCGGTAATTTTACCGGAAAATATAATCAAATTATTTCGAAAAATCGACCATTCTGCTATTTTCATTCTTATTGCAGGCTCCTATACACCGGTTTGTCTTCTGGTTTTACAGCCTCAGTTTGGTTATCCGATGCTAATTGCCATCTGGTCACTTGCTCTGATTGGTATTGTTGTTAAATTTTTATGGATTACCTGTCCTAAATGGTTTTCATCTGTCATCTATATTGCGATGGGCTGGCTATGTATCTTTTGCATGAAACCATTAATCAAAGCAATTACTCCTGCTGCCTTTGGCTGGTTATTGGCAGGTGGAATAATCTATACCATCGGGGGAATTATATACGCACTAAAGCTTCCGATTTTTAATGCCAGACACAAGTTATTTGGCTCCCATGAAATATTTCATTTATTTGTTATGGGCGGAAGCCTCTGCCATTTTATCTTTATGTATGCATATGTGATGTAAATAGATGCAAGTCGTCCAAACAGAAAATTATATATCTTTGCCGCCGGCTTTTACGAGGTTTTGTGACTTTCTTTGCGGCATGGCGAACAAAAATAATACCCGGTTTCAACTGTCTGAAGACGAAGTCTGAGTTTTGAAACCGGGCATTTAATATATTTTTGTGAAATTCTCTGTTTGGACAACTTGCATCCCACAATTTTTCATTTACACCCGAATCATTTTATATAACACGGTCTTTTCAAATACCAACGGCCGGTTATAGCGGAAAAATACAATTCCATCATAAGGTGCTTCTATTCTCTTAATGACATTTCCTTCTAAGGGATCTAACAGTTCACAAAGCAGATCTCCTTTATAAAATGCATCGCCGGTTTTCACATAATTTTTTAATATTCCGGCAACAGGAGAATGAATCTGTTTCAAACGGTCCTCACTGATAATTTCCGTCATACAACCATCACTTATATCAGCTTTGATTATCCCTTTATTTACCATAAAGCGCAAAATTGATTCAACAGCCGTATTTGCAGATATCTCATCCACAAACTCAGTTTCATTTGTATAAAAGGAAAAAGCTTTTGTTTCCCATACCTGCCAGTTATAATTTAACGTTGTCGTATCATAAGGACGTGGTGTTCTTACAAAAGCATATGGAAGTCCAAAATTCATCATTTCATCATGATCTGTAAATCCGGTTTCCATCATCTTTACATGTGGCAGAAAATCTCCCTGCTGGTAAAAGCTCGCCAACTGTATACCATAAGCATATCCCTGGATATTCTGAAACAATCCGTCAGCAATCCGCTGTGTTGTTTCTCCCAAATAGTATCCCGGAAACATCCGGTTAATATCTGTATTATCCATGGTCCAGAAACGTTTTCCGATATTCATCGAATAATAATTCACACATGGAATAATCAAAATTTCCTGATTTTCACAAATACAACCTTTCCGTTCCAATTCCTTTAACCGACTAACCAATTGGGAGCAGACATACATCTGCTGGACTTCATTTCCCCGCATTGCACCTACAACACACAAAGCCTTTTTTCCCTTACCAAATTGAAATCCAATGACTTCCATCGCTTCACGATAAGGTGACTGGATGGAATAAAGAACCTGCTTATGCATCTGCTTTTCCTCCTAAAATACGTGCAATGAGAGAGCCTCCATAAACAACCGGAAATTCACGTAACGTAAAAATACGTCCATCACAGGGAGCAACCACATACTCAACCGTTTTTCCGGTCACCGGATTTAAGACATCTCCTATATGTTCTCCCTTTTTGATATCTACCCAGTGGTCCACGCATGGGACAAAAATGCCATCCGCATCACTGTTTACAAAATCTACGGCATGGTCACTGGAGATAATCGGTTCCCTGACGGCCTCCGTCTCACCTTCCCACATTCCTAAATTTTTCA
Organism: Lachnospiraceae bacterium; assembly: GCA_017387565.1. Lineage (GTDB taxonomy): Bacteria > Bacillota > Clostridia > Lachnospirales > Lachnospiraceae > UBA2882. The sequence continues at coordinate 45,752 of JAFOEY010000048.1, forward strand.
GGAGCTGAAAAATTCCGATTGTCAATTGTCTGCAATACTCCCTGGTAATCCGCATGCCGACACCCATCTCCACAACCAGTGTTTTGGTTCCGGTTGTATTGAGGCTATAAGCCAGAGTACTCTCCAAAACAGTAGCAGAAGAATGTACCCAGATAAAATCACAATTCAACATTTTTGCATAGGGAATGAGTTCCTCTGCACTGATTTCATTGATTCGGATCTGGGGAATTTCTTTTAAATAAATGTTACTGGAATGGATATCAATACAAATATCCGCTCCACTGATGTCAGCGATGATATCGGCCGCCAGACATTCTGCCATAGTTCCGTCCGCACTTCCCGGAAAAATCCGGTTCATATCCAGATCAAACAACGGAATCCCACGATTAATACTGTCAATTCCGAGTGGATTTAAAGCCGGATAGATATCTACCGTTCCATTCAACAGCTCTTTATTTTCCGTCAGTATCTTTGCAACTTCAGCACAGACATACTGCCCTTCTAATTCATCACCGTGTGTACCTGTCACAATACAGACTCTTTTCCCGCTAGCTCCATTCTTGGGACGGTTACTGATTCTGTTCCTTCTGATTTCTATCCGTTCATTCACTGCAAGTTCTGCACTTGCAATTACCTGTATCATAATGAATTACTCCTTTTTTATATACTTTTACAATGTTTTAACACGCAAAAGAAAAAACTGGTGCATCGCTTTGCATATAACTTATTTCAAAATTGGCGCACTAAATACTTCCGTCATATACTTTCCACGCAGGAAATGACCTCTTGTGTACTACTGACATTTCCTCTGTAAATTCCCCGTTCAATGGGACAGTCTGCAAAATCACGTCCATGGCACAATTTAATATACTGATCCCCGATCAGGCAATTATGCGTCGGGTCCATTCCAATCCATGATTTTCCATCATATATTTCCACCCATGCATGTGTTTCCCCGCATGAAAATGCAAGTCCTGCCACATAACGACAACGAATGTGATTCAGCCTTAAAAGAGAGAGAAAAATGTGCGCATAATCCTGACATACTCCCTGTCCTCTTTGAAATGCCTTTTCTGCCGATGTCGAAACCTTTGTCACACCTTTTTGATATGTCATATAATGATAAAGACTATCCGAAAGGGACAAAGCCCTTTCCAATATGTCATTACTTTTTGGCTTGTGTTTTTCATAAAAATCAAAAATGCCCTCCCCCGACTTTGTCAGTGGGGTCTGAAATCCATAAAAAACAGGAGCACTCCCGACAGCCTCATAGGAATTCATAATCTGCGCTACGCCGGACACCCGGAAAGAGAATACGGAATGCGGCTCCTCCATTCTTCCACAAATAACCGGATTTCCAAAACTGTCCCGGCTATGCCAGATTTTTCCTCCATCCGGCAATATCTGATAAAGAGGCTCAGCAATCAGCTGCCTGCCATCCGAAAAAGGAATACATCGTAATGAAAAACGGTGATCCGTGATATCTCCGGAAAAAGTCAGCTTTGTTTCATAGTTAAACCGCAACCGTTTCAAGGCCATTCACCTCAATCACATGTTCTACATTTTGTATCATCCGATTGATATCCCCAAGCATTCCGCTCCGGTTCTTACTCTCAGCCAACAATACCCTGTATATATCCATATCGACAATGGTCTCACCGTATTCCAGATACTCAGCAATACATTTGAGTAAATGATTCAATTCCGTAGAAATATCCTCAACCGGATAGCCCAACCGTAAATACAGATCTACACGCTCAACCATTTTACCAAGGTAAATGATTTTACTGCCTTCCTGATCGGTCATATTATTATCGATACTTCCCCAGAATGCATAAATAGCATCCCTTACCGGCAGCATATCATATCGGATTTGTGTCGTTCCTTCACAGTTTTTAAACCGATCCATTGCCATCTGCAGATAAGAAAGAGAAGGGGTTTTAATTTCTTCCCTCAACACAATCCCATTTCCCAACGCTCTGTCGAGATTGGCAATAATTGAATCCGGATTGGATAAATCAAAAACATATCGATGAAAAAAGTCATCCGCATCCTCATAAATATTAGGAACATTAATATCTGCAAGATATTTTTCATAAGCAGCCTGTCCGCCCTCAATGAAACGATCCGCATATTTAAAAAAACTATTTAATGTTGTAAAAACACGCTCTACATATCTTCCGAGCCAGAAGAGATTATTAATACTTATTCTTGTGATAGCACCCATGTGTCCTTAAATCCTCCTCCCTGTGACGAATTGACCACAAACGAATCTGCTTTTCGCGAAAATCGTGTCAGGCCACTCGCCCAAACCTGTGTTGTTTCTCCTGAAAGCACAAAGGCTCTCAAATCTGCTTTTCTTTTTACACATTTTCCTTCATCCATAATATCAAGATCGATAAAATCAATGACTTCCTGTGCAATAAACCGACGAGACTGTTCTTTTATCAGTTTTTTCCATGTCTCCAATTCTTCTTTTGTCATATCCCTTCCAAATACAACGCCGTATCCACCTGCCTCTGAAACATCCTTAATAACCAAATCCTGTAAATGCTCCAAAACATATTTCTGATCCTCTTCATAAAACGGAAGGTATGTAGGCGCATTTTTTAGAATAGGCTCTTCATTCAGATAATAGCGAATCATCTTCGGAACAAAGTAGTAAATTCCCTTATCATCTGCAACACCGTTTCCGGGCGCATTGATAATTGCGGTATTTCCGGCCCGATATGCGTCCATAATATGCGGTACACCTATCAGCGATTCCGGCAAAAATGTCAGGGGATCCAGATACTCATCCGAAATACGACGGTATACGGCTCCAACTCTGGTTTTTCCTCCCTGATAATCCTTCATATATAGGATGTTGTCTTCTACAAAAAGATCTGTATTCTGCACCAGAACAGCCCCGGTTTTTTCAGCCAGATAACTATGCTCAAAATATGCGGCATTATATCTTCCCGGTGTCAGAATGACATTGATTCCGCCACAATTGACGTAATCCATCATATTACGAAGCAGGGAAGCATAATTCCGATTATCCACAATATGATTGTTTTCAAAAACGGAAGGACTTGTCATACGGCAAAGTTCTCTGGCAATCAAAGGATAACTCGCTCCCGATGGGATACGGAGATTATCCTCTAAAATATACCAGGTATTGTCTTTTGCCTGAACTAAATCAATACCCGAAATATGACTGTAAATATTGCGTGGTGGCATTACTCCCATGCAAGGTGCAAGAAACCCCTTTGAAATGTAAATAAAATCTTCCGGGATAATTCCATCTTTTACAATCTTTCCATCAGAATAAATATCCTGTAAAAAAAGATTCAAAGCATCCACACGCTGGATCAAACCTTTTTCCATCTGTGCATAATCACTAGCGGAAATAATCCGTGGAATCGCATCAAATGGAAATAGCTGTTCCTTAAATGTGCCATTTTTGTAAATACCGAACTTCACGCCGTATCTGGCAAGCAGTTCATTGATTTTATCAGCATCGGCAACCGGTGTGTTGTTCATACTGCATCATCCCTTTCCTCGATTACTCAAAATAAAAAGGCGTCCCGGGTAATCCCGAAACGCCTTTGTTTTCTAACAAAGAAAATACCATTATTATCTAAAAATGTCAAATATATTGTGAAGAAAATTTGCAACAATATAATGTGAATAAAATTTTCAACAACATAATGTGAATAAAATTTTCAACTATTATAAATGTAATTATGATTTTAAACTATAACAAGATGAATTGATTTTTTCTCAATCTCTTAATTATATTAATCCCGTCTGCGGCTGCCATTTACAATCAGAACTAATCTCAAAAGCTGCAATATCGTACTAAAGAGTGCCGCTACATAAGTCATGGCAGCTGCCGACAAAACTTTTCTCGCACCCTTTAATTCCTCCGAATCCAACATCCGGTCTTCATTTAAAACTTTAAGTGCCCTACGGGAAGCGTTAAATTCAACCGGCAATGTAATAAGCTGAAAAAAGACTACAGCGATAAACAAAATGACTCCAATCTGTGCAATCGGTGTAGAACCGATAATCAATCCAAATAAAATAACCGGCCAGGATAATACCGATCCGATATTGGCAATCGGAACCGATAGCGAACGCAATCCCAAAGGTGCATATCCCACCTGATGCTGAATGGCATGTCCGCATTCATGTGCGGCAACCCCGATTGCAGCTACTGAAGATGAGCCGTATACCGTATCCGAAAGTCGAAGCACCTTCTCGGACGGTGCATAATGATCAGTCAGATTTCCGCGTATCCTTTCAATCCGGACATCATAAATTCCTGCACTGTTTAGAATTCTCTGTGCAGCTTCTTCAGCCCTGATTCCCCGAGAACTCATAACGCTACTAAAACGTCGATACGTACCATTTACATTCATAGAAGCAATCATACTGATAATTGCTCCGATAATGACTAAAATATATGTGATGTCAAAATACATGTCTGTCTTTCACCTCGTATATCTTTTTATTATTCTCAACCGAGAAATATTGTTTTGTATTTTGTTGTATTGTGTTGTTCTCTGTTATCTTATTATCACATCTGCTATCCATAGATACATCCACAATCCGCAATATCCGGCTCTCTTTTAATTTTTTCTGTTGCCATGGATTTCAATTTTACTTTTTTTAAATACTCGTTTTTCAGTACATTTTCATCCTGCAACCGCTTATTTTCCTGTTTCAAAAATTCCACATACTCTCTGGCAAGTTTGACTCCACCTCTGACTGCAACATCATCATACTGTTCCATTTCTGACAACCACTGCAGTAAAGAACGCTCTCTGATATCATTATATGTAGTATCGTCCGGTTTAAACATAGAATCCTCTTTCTAATCATTCTGCTGATATATTATCAATTGCTTTTGAAACTTATACTGCATGATATTTGGCTTTTACCATATTTGCCCCATCGTCTTCCATCATTTCCGGCGCATCAAAGAAAACTTTACAGTTTTCGGCCATATCACAAGTTCCGTTTTCAATAGCACTGCAAGCCATTTTCACTTTTTTATATTCCACATTTTTTTCACCCTCACCCTGATACAAAATCGGATTTAGGCTGTTTAAACTCAAAGCTTCACAAAACCCCTGGCAATAATAATATCTCTCCTGCATGTTTTCTCCTAACTATCTATTGGGAAAGTTTTTTCTTCCAACGATTACATCCTGAACTCCTTTATAAAGTTACCGGCTGCCGCGTGTTCACAAGAGAATACTATCTAATTTGCACTTGGACACCGGCAATATAGTCTGACCCATACTCCTTTCGGAACCGATAACTCATTTAAATTATACTATCCTTCAATTCTATCGGCAATAAAAAGAAGCCTAAATTGATAATATAACATACTAAATCGTACTAACTTTATAAAATAAAAAAGCCGGAAACGTTGATTTTTCAAACATTTCCGACCCTTTCAAAGGATGCTGGTGACCGGAATCGAACCGGTACGATGTCGCCACCACAGGATTTTAAGTCCTGCGCGTCTGCCAGTTCCGCCACACCAGCATGGCAACTAAATAGTTGTCAATGGGACCTATAGGGCTCGAACCTATGACCCTCTGCTTGTAAGGCAGATGCTCTCCCAGCTGAGCTAAGATCCCACATATGAAATTGTTCATACAAACGACCCAGATCGGACTCGAACCGACGACCTCCGCCGTGACAGGGCGGCGCTCTAACCAACTGAGCCACTAGGCCAAATCATTTGTAATTCAGAAAAGAAATAGACACTCTATTTCAAATGGACCTTCGGGGACTCGAACCCAGGACCGACCGGTTATGAGCCGGTTGCTCTCACCAACTGAGCTAAAGGTCCGAAATACCTCATAAAGGTAAAAAGCCGATGATCGGACTCGAACCGATAACCTGCTGATTACAAATCAGCTGCTCTGCCAATTGAGCCACATCGGC
>JAFOEY010000049.1 GCA_017387565.1 Lachnospiraceae bacterium
GTTGGCATGATTCTATTAGCTTTGGGTTGCTTGGCACTGATTGTTGCAAGCGTGATGCCTCTGTAATACCGGAAAAGTTCATAGAGCAAAAATACGCCCTCGTTCCCAAACGGAGCGAGGGCGTAACTACTATATTAAGCAAAAGCAACCGTCGGTTGACACATTGAAAGCTTGCGGCTGGTGGTGTGTAAGCGTGCTTTGAAGTATAATGAAGGCACAATAAGGGTCGCGAGCTTATGAGTTTTCAAACGAGGTATTTTTATGATTTTAGCAGACAAGATCATCAGATTACGTAAAAAGAACGGTTGGTCACAAGAGGAACTTGCCTACAAGATGAATGTTTCCCGGCAAGCCGTCTCAAAATGGGAGGGCGCACAAACCATTCCCGATTTGGAAAAGATATTACAGCTATCTTTATTGTTTGGCGTTACTACCGATTATCTTTTGAAAGACGAGATTGAGGACGAAGAATTGACTAATGATAGTTCATCAGATACGACTATAAAAAGAATTTCGTTAGTAGAAGCAAACGCATATTTAGAGCAAAGAAAGAAAGCATCTTGGCGTATTGCTCTTGCTACGTTCCTGTGCATCCTTTCTCCCATCACTCTCATTGTGTTGACGATGTTATCGGAATTACCTAATGCTATTGTGACAGAAGCAACAGCGGGGGCGGTTGGATTAACTGTTCTCTTTGCTTTTATTCTGTGTGCCGTTCCGCTTTATATTTATTGCGGTTTCAAAAACCAACCGTATGAGTTCCTTGATAAAAACGTTCCTTTTGAACTTGAATATGGAGTGAAAGGGTTAGTTACAGAAAGGAAAAATGCTTTCAGACCAACCTATATTGCTTATAACATAATCGCAACGTGTGTATGTATTTTCTCGGTTGTTCCTGTGGTTTTATTATCTTTTTCTGAGAATGAGATACTTGTTGCGGCAGCTCTTGCCTTGCTGATGATTATTGCAGGTATAGGTGCAGGAATGTTCATTGTAGCCGGAACGCAAAACGCAAGTATTCAAAAACTCCTTAAAGAAGGAGATTTTACCGAGAAAGAGAAAAAGAGAACGAGCGTAAAAGAGATTATTGGATTCTGCTATTGGGGTGTTTTAACTGCAATCTATCTTGCGGTAAGTTTCCTCAATAATCAATGGCATCTATCTTGGATCATCTTCGCCGTTGGTGGTGTTTTATTTCCGGTCGTGATGTGTATTTGCAATTATATTGCAGACAAGGATAATAAAGACTAAAGATCTGCCCTCGTTTCTTGATAGGACGGGGGCATGGTATAATGAGTTATACAAATAAGAATTTTTAGTGCTTTTATTATGAATATAGTAATAGACAGATTTGTCTGGAATGTAAATACGGCATTTTCTCGCTTTGTGTCGTGTTGTATATTTGTGAATTAAGTTAGTCTGTTGATGAAAGGAGGAAATAAAAAAGTGGACCAAAAGAAAATAGGGAGTTTTTTGAAGGAACTTCGTAAAGAAAAAGGAATTACACAGGAAGAATTTGCTGAAAAGTTAAATATATCCGGAAGAACTGTATCGCGTTGGGAAACAGGAGTCAATATGCCGGATATTAGTTTATTGGTTGAAATAGCAGAGTTCTTTGATGTAAGTATTCCTGAAATCATCAATGGAGAAAGGAAAAGCGAGACTATGAACGAAGAAGTAAAAGAAGTTGCTGATAAATTATCAGATTATGCAAATGCAGAAAAAGAAACCATCATCAAAAATATAAGAACCCACAGTATTATGGGTACGACAGCACTGGTTGTATATTATACACTTGAACTTTCTGGAGCAGTTTTACAGAATGCAATAATTGAAAAAATTGCTTTGTGTTGTGAAACGCTAGCTATGGTTACAGTTCTTATGATAATGGTACATACCTCTGGACTAATATACAAAATGCAAAAAAGAAAAAGGAACGACATAATTAGGAGATTGCCTAAAGTGGTTCAGATGATTATTGCTGCGATTGTAGCATTTGCAGGTGCGTCAATAATTAAGCTGTTGCTGGTTAATGTTTTGGGGTTGTAAAAATTCAGTTATTTAGAGAAAGTGTAAACATATGAAGAGTTGAATTTGATGGAGGCCATATAGAATGAACAACAAAAACAAAAAAGAACCTTGGAGAGTTATTGTTTTCATCATTTCCATGTTGTTTATAGCATTTATGTGGGTAAAAAATGATGTTATAAGTATTTATACTACTATGCCAAAGGAACAAGTAGTTCCGCTTATTGTAACAACGATTTTAGTTTCTTTGATTAAGGTTGCTGCTATCGCAGGTGGAGTTCTACTAATTAAATGGATTGTTAGCAAAATCAAAAGAAGTAAGTAAATTCCAATTTGTCGGTAAGTATATATTATAAAACGAGCTTGCAGAGCGTGTGGGGATTTCTAACGTCAACTTATCCAAAATCAAAAACAACAAAGTAACGGCTATTCGCTTCGCCACTCTTGCAGCGATCTGCGAGGTGCTCGATTGCGAAGCCGGAGATATTCTCGAATATCAGAAGGATTGAAAAATCTAGCTAATGTTTGTCAAACAGATGATACGAGCCGGGAGCAATCCCGGCTCAAATTTATTTCTGAAATCCCATGGGAATTTACAACGATTGTTTTTATGTGATATAATGGAAGAAATTATGAAAGGGCGGAATGCAATATGGAAATCCGTTTGGCTGTAGCGAAGGATAAAAAGAAGATCCTGAAATACGACTCCCATATTCACCACAACAAGGTGGGCGAATGTATCCATAATGGTTTTGTGGACGTGTTGTGCGATGACGATAAAATCGTAGGCGTGCTGCGGTACAACTTGTTCTGGCAGTCCATCCCGTTCCTGGATCTGCTTTTCATCGATGAAGCTTACCGTGGTCAGGGCTGGGGCAGTAAAATGATGGCGGATTGGGAAGAAACCATGAAGCACATGGGCTATCCCTATGTGATGCTGTCCACCCAAGAGGACGAAACTGCAAAGTTCTTCTATGAAAAGATTGGCTATCGACGTATTGGTGCATTTCTACCCCCGGAACAGGATGCAGATGAAATCATGTATTTGAAGGAGCTAAAATAATGAGAAAGATCCTTGTCACCGGCGGCACGGTGTTTGTCAGCCGGTATGTTGCCAATTACTTTGCCCAGAAGGGCGATAATGTGTATGTCCTGAACCGCAATTCCAAGCCTCAGCTTCCCAATGTCACTCTGATCGAAGGTGACCGGAATGATCTAGGGGATAAGCTTAAGGGCTATGAATTTGACGCGGTGTTAGACATCACTGCCTACACCCAGGAGCACGTGGAGAATTTGGTGAATGCGCTGGGCAAATTCGGTGATTACATCATGGTTTCATCTTCCGCCGTCTACCCGGAAACCAATCCCCAGCCCTTTACCGAGGAGCAGGAATGTGGTCCCAACATCCATTGGGGTGCCTATGGCACCAACAAACTGGCTGCGGAGGAATATCTGCGGAAGGCTGTTCCCAATGCCTATATCCTGCGCCCTCCGTATCTGTATGGCCCCATGCAGAATGTATACCGTGAGCCTTTCGTCTTTGAGTGCGCCGAAGCCGGGCGGAAATTCTACATCCCCGGTGATGGCAGCATGAAGTTGCA
>JAFOEY010000050.1 GCA_017387565.1 Lachnospiraceae bacterium
CTTGAGGCTCAGTTAACAGAAGCCGGAATATCAATACCTAAATAAGCATCATGCTCTGATGACCGGAAAGCGTGCACTGTATCGGCGGAAGCCATGCACTAAAACGCCGTGCAGTGTGCTCTATCTGGTCGGTATATACACCCCTTTCTGCTTTTCATACAAATTCTATACAAATTTCCCTATTTTACACTCTTATTTGTACTGTTCTTTCGCAATTATTTACATTGTTATTATGACGGAATATGCAGAAAATGTAAATAATAATTCCCTTTTCGGATTTGTGTTTCCAGCTACAGAATGATGCAAAGGAAGATAAAACAAAGGGGTTGCAAAATGCAGCCCCTAAAATTTTTACTATACTCTATAATATCGTCTAGCGAACGATCATAGCTTCACGCTCAGCGCCTGTACCAATGAATTTTACAGGGACACCGATATAATCTTCGATGAAACGGATATAAGCCTGTGCGTCTTTGGGTAACTCTTCAAAAGTCTTGCAACCGGAAATATCAGACCAGCCGCCTTTTAACTCTTTGTATACCGGTTTCGCATTTTCCAAAACATCCAGATTTGTTGTAAAATCTTCTGTCTCTTGGCCATTGACATCATATGCAACACAAACTTTAATCGTATCGAATGCGCCGATGGTATCTAAGTGATTCACGGAAAGAGCAGTCAAACCGTTGACGCGTTTACCGTATTTTAAGGTTACAAGATCTAACCATCCGCAACGACGAGGTCTTCCTGTTGTTGTGCCGTATTCATGACCAAGCTCACGAATACGATCACCGGTTGCATCCTTAAGCTCTGTAACGTACGGGCCCTCACCTACACGGCTTGAGTAAGCCTTGATAACGCCATAAACATTGCCGATATCAGAAGCACTAAGACCGGTACCTGTTAAAATACCACCAATCGTCGGATTGGAAGATGTCACATAAGGATAAGAACCAAAGTCAATATCAAGAAGTGTTGCCTGAGCACCTTCCACAACGACTTTTTTATCTTCCTCCAATGCCTTATGAAGAAATGTAATGGTATCACATACATAAATCTTTAAGGTATCAGCATAGCCCTGGTATGTTTTGTACATTTCTTCAAAATCAAGCTGATCATCCCAATTGGTTTCCGGATCGTAATATTTTAAAAGTCCAAGACGAACATCTGTCAACTCTTTTAAACGTTCTTTGAAATCGGGTGCATATAAATCTTCCATACGAAGACCGCTTCTTTCAAATTTATCACAGTATGTAGGTCCAATACCTTTTCCTGTTGTACCAATCTTTTTCGTTTTTCTTGCTTTTTCAAGAGCAAGGTCTAACATACGGTGGTAAGGGAAAATCACATGAGCCTTATCACTAATCTTTAAGTATTTGTCAACATCATAACCATGATCTTTTAAATTGTTAATCTCTGTAATCAGCACTTCCGGATTTAAAACAACACCATTACCGATCACGCCTACGGTGTGTCCTGATAAAAGACCTGACGGTATTAAGTGCATTGCATATTTTACATCATTTACTTTGATGGTATGACCTGCATTATCACCACCTGTTGCACGAACCGCAACATCAGCTTCTGTTGCAAGATAGTCAATGACCTTTCCTTTTCCTTCATCACCATAAAAACAGCCAATTACTACATCAACTTTTGACATTTTAATTTCTTCCTCCAATACTAGAAACAATATCTTACGAAATGATTATATCCCATTATTGGACATAATGAAAATTGTTATTTGTTATATATGTCATAAGTTGTGGTTATGACTGAATGTTATGTATTCCTCATCCTATTCTTTAACTTCAACTCCCATTGCAACAAGAGCCTGCACTGCAATTGCCCGATCAGAAATACCAACACGCATTAACTGCTCAACGGTTATATATCCTTCCCGAATTCTAATGACTGCCTCAGCAAACATATTCGCCGTATCCATCCGGACATTATCAACATTTATCCTATTACCATTCTGCATTGATGCTGACACCGAACTCTGACGTACAGCTCCCGCCAGCATCGTAAAGCTTTCCCTCATGGCTGCATTTTGCGCTTCTAAAGTATCCGCAATACGTTTTACATTTCTGGGGATCGAATACATGAAAGAATAAATAATGGATGCTGCAAGAAACAAAATAATTCCCATTATTAAAATTCCGGATGAACCTGTTCCCATGTAACCATTCATAATCACTACCTCCTTGTCTTAATCTTTCGACGCTTATTAGTTTTGGCACTTCCAATTTTAGCAAAAGAAAAGTCCGATAAGTAGTACTCATCCAGTACAACTCTACGCTTTAATTGTAAAACCAAATGCAGGTTTTACTCTCCATTTACTCTTACAATCGTGCGTCTAGTTTTACAAACTTTATCTAAAACAATAGAATCAAATAATTTCCACAATAAAACAACCATGAACACGAAAGGTCATGGTTGTTTTTATAAAGATATAATTCATTTAACTATTCGACATAGTGGAATTGACACTCCACCAAACTGAAAGTTTACACTCCCTTTTTCTCAGAAATAACCTTGTCTTTTTGACTCATATATGTCAGGGCAAACGCAACACCAATGCTTAACACTACCCATCTTACAGCAGCCTCACAGAAGTCATAAAAAACCCCACCCACGAAAGCACTAATCGAATAAATTATCGCAACAACAACTAACAAAATTGCTGTTGTTAATATTAATCTCTTATTATCTTTCGCAACCTTTACATCCTTCTCAATCTTTTCTTTCATTTTTGTGTCTCCTTTCAATAGTTCATCTAAACTAATTTGATAAAGGTCACTCAAGTTCAAAATGCTAACAATATCAGGCAAGGATTTTCCATTTTCCCAATTTGATATGGTTTGCCTTGAAACCATAATTTTCTCTGCAACCTGTTCTTGTGTCAATCCAGCATTTGTTCTTGCTTCTTTTAATTTCTTCTCAATTTCCATATGTGTGACCTCCATCTGAAAGGATAATAACTCATTTATAGAAAATCATCTATCAATAGGCTTTTACACACCTTCGAAAACACTGTCAAAAACCTTTTACATACCGACATATTGGAATTGGCTTATTTCTTTTTGTAAAACACAACCGCTCCGCACAAGCTTGCGCACGCCAACAGTAAGGAAGACACCCAACCCTCATGCGTGTTAATGATATGGTTAACTGTGCCTGCTAAAAAACAGCAAGCGGCTAACACAAATAGGATGCAAAGAATCTTATTTGTTTTCATACTCATTATCTCCTTCATCAAATTCTTATTTGTATAACTCATTATACCATGCCCCCGTCCTATCAAGAAACGAGGGCAGATCTTTAGTCTTTATTTTCGTATTATGTTATTTATTCTTCTTTTTGAAACTCCAAAATATCTCCGGCTTCGCAATCGAGCACCTCGCAGATCGCTGCAAGGGTGGCAAAGCGAATAGCCGTTACTTTGTTGTTTTTGATTTTGGAAAGGTTGACGTTGGAGATC
>JAFOEY010000051.1 GCA_017387565.1 Lachnospiraceae bacterium
GAGTTGCACCAATACCAAACAAACAAAGCGCCGTCATATCAATTTGACCGTCTGTGACAGCTGCATGAATTTCAAATCCATAAACGGACAAGTCTGCTCCGCAGCATTCCTTTGCATCGAAGCCGACGAAATATTTTACCCAATCGGGTGCTACGGCAGAACAAACAGTGGCCGCCGTCATTAAAGCTGCACCTACCCAATGGAATACCTCTAAAATCTTTGTAATAACCTTTCCAAGTTTGTTAATACCTTTCATTACTCATACCTCCAAAGTGTTTGTTGGCATAAGTATAGCACGTCTCTTAATGTTTGTCAATAGGCTTTTAATGTATGGCATTAAATTTTATATTTTTCAGATTAACTTTCGTTGACATTTAAAATTCGATTTGATAAAATGTTTCTATTATTAGGAGGCGAAAACGCTATGGAAAAAGACCTTTACTTGATGATTTTTAAAAGAAAATCTTTTCACATATTTCGTGATATAGGCAGTATTGATTCCCACGAACTGCAAAGCATTGAAGAAGCATATAAAACCTTTACTCCGCTTGTTAGTGATATTAAAACGGCGATTAAAATTGTTCCCGCAGATGAAACAACCTGCAAGCGTGGGCAGGAGTATTGCATTCTACTATACAGTGAGAAAAAGGAGAATTATCTGCAAAATATCGGTTATATCGGTGAACAGCTTGACCTATATCTTGCTTCTCTTGGAATTGGTGCATTGTGGTTCGGTATCGGCAAGCCTGATAAGCCAACCTATAACGGTCTCGATTTCATCATTATGATTGCCATTGCGAAAATTCCGGAAAATAAGTTCCGTAAGGATATGTTTAAGAGCAAACGTAAACCTCTTAATGAAATATGGAATGGCGAGTATTATCAAGATATTGGCAACATCGTTCGCTTTACACCGAGCGCCTGCAACACACAGCCGTGGAAAGTAACGGCAAAAGAAAAATGTTTAACCGTATACCGTTACAAGAAGCCAGGCAAACGTGGCATTATGCCTGCTGACAAGGTGGTACATTACAATCGCATTGATATTGGTATTTTTCTGTGCTTTCTTGAACTGTACCTGATCAAAAACGACATAGCTTTTGAGCGTGAGCTGTTTACAGATACCGCAGAGGATGAATGTGAGGAAGTACTGACTGCAAAATATAAATTGATATAAAATTGGCGGCAAGGAGAGTTGTTCTTCCTGCCGCCGTTAATATTTAATGCGGTGTTCCCAAAACGCAAAAATATAATATCATCGAAATAATATCTACTACTAAGAAGACAGCTAAAATAATACCGATGATTTTAAGAATCTTTTTTGCTTTACCTTTATTTTTATCGGTCAATACTTTTTTACTGATCTCTGTAACCTTTTCTGTAAAATATGATTCCGAAACCGAATCGCCTGTTTTTTCGGCAACTTCATCTTTAAGTAGATAATCCATAGAACACTCAAAGATTTTCCCAAGTTCAATCAGTTTTTCAGTTTCGGGATATGCGATATCCGACTCCCATTTACTGATCGACTGACGGGAAACACCGAGAATATCGGCAAGCTGCTCTTGAGTGTAATTGTATTCTTTTCTTAATTTTGATAGTTTTTCACCAAGTGTCATAATCATTCTCCTTATGTTTTCTAACGCTGCGTTGCTTAAATTATAGAACACTCAGCAAAATCATACCACCAATTCGCCGTTTCTAAATGTAAACTTTGGGTTGCATCACGAGTTTTTGTTAATTTGCAATGCTCAAGAAAACTGAAATTTGGCGTTCCATCACTATTAGTTCAAAAAGATGTGCATCAGAAAATCAATTAAAACGCAAACAACAAATGTTGTCAACGCAGTACCTATAACTAAAAAAAATTTTTGATAAGGACGTTTGCCTATTTCTCGTTGCTTATGAATATCATCCAAAAGTTTTCCCTCAGAAAATGCGACAATTTCTTTATAGGTTTGAACATCATTATCTTTTTTTACCTTTTCAACCTTAAAGGCAAAGTACATAGAGATTGCCCAAATGATTCCCCAAGGAATGAATGCCCAAACACCAAGCCACATAAATAGCGGAACTGCAGAAACAGCAGTTGCAATTAGCATTATAGTGTAGGCTTTTCCATAGCGATTCATCTTTTCAATTTCTTCTTTTTGAATTACATCTTTCATAACTTCAATATCTCCTTTGATTAGATTGTCAAGGGAAATTTGAAAGATTTCACTCAGTAATACCAAACTATTCACATCTGGATAGCTTTTATCATTTTCCCAATTTGAGATTGTTTGCCTTGAAACATAAACACGATTGGCTAACTCCTCTTGGGATAAATGTGCTTCCTGACGATGCATTTTTATTTGCTTTCCAAGTTCCATCTCGTCACCTCCTTGCATACTCATACTAATCGAAAGGTCTTATTTTCGCTATCAAAGTGCATTGACATCTATGTTTTTCGTGTGTCAAAGGTCTTTTACATACCGTAAACTTCAAATTCATCTCTCAGTTAAACTCACCGTCTTACTGAAATTTTACGTTCTCTACAGATTTAGATTTAAATCGAATCCACACCAGTTTGTTTAACAAACTGCTCTATCTCAGAATTAACTTGTTCTGCATTATCCCCATTAGAAAAATGAGAAGCGTTTTCAATGATATGTAACGGATATCCTGTTGTATCTGCCCATGCAATACAATATCGTTTGACTTTTCCAGTTTTATCTTTGTCACCAAGCAAAATCAATACTGGGCATGTCAAATGTAAATCCCTGTTTTCCTGTGCAAACTTTCCATAAGCGATGTCCATTTGTTCTATAATTTGTTTCTTTGATAATGGTGCTAATATTTCTATCATTTTATTATAAGAATAGTCTGTTACAGATATGGATTTTGCCATACTCTTACGAAGCATCTTATCTGTAAACCAGTTTGCCATTGGCTTAACTTTAGAAAGCCACCACAAATCAGATTTTGAATAGTATGCTGTTCCAAATGGTGTTGTATCAACAGCTATGAAGCATTGCACCTTTTTGGGATATAAATGTGCAAACATTTGTGAAGGATATCCTCCCATTGACATTCCTACCAAACAAACTTTTTCAATGTGTTCCTGTTCTAATATTTGATGTAAATCTCTTGCAGTATTTTCATAAGAAAAATCATTATAAGGCACAGATAAACCATGCATAGGAACATCCCACGCAATTACTATATATTCATTCTTGAAATATTCGATTTGCTTTTCGAACATTGTATGATTCGCTGTTAAGCCATGGCTAAAAACAATTGTCCCCTTAGGTATGTCTTTGGTTCTTGAAATCCAATAATGTACTTCTCCTCCAACTCCTTTAATGGTTCTATGTTCCATAATACATCCTCCTGACACTATGTAAGCTTCAAATTTTCGCTCTACTCAAGCATTTTCTTTCCAAGATATAATCCTGCCTGTGCATACGTCCCAAGCAGTTCTTGTTTCTTTGCTTCAATCATATCCGGTTCAAACTCAAATACCATTTCATAGATTTCCATAGCTTTCTGGAAATGAGAAGTAGCCTGTTGGATTTCTCCCATAGTCAGGCAGATACCGCCCATAGCTTCTTGTACACTGGCATAATCCAGACCCGTATCAGAATTATATTCTCGGATTACACGGCACAGCTTTCGTAATGCAGATAGACCAACATCCGGCTGTCCCATATCTGTCAGTAATACAGCATAGTTTGTAATCTGCACAATGCTGTCATGGTAATAATCCAGACCATATTCATCCATAATTCTGATTGCCTGTTCCATGTTCTCTTTAGCAAGTTCCAGTTTACTATTTACTCGATACATTCCACCAAGATTAGCATAGAGATTGGAAACCAAAAGGGCATTATCCGGTGTGACTTCTGAAATCATAGCAATGGCATCTTTCTGCATCTTGATTGCTTTATCCGGTTTCTTCTCATAAGCTGCTCGATAGCTGAGCAGTAATGCTCGATCAGACGCAGATCCGGCAGCCACATCTTTCAGCAATGCAGACAGTGTATCAATAACCTGTTCCATGCCCGGATAATAATGATAATTCTCCATATACGGGAACACATCTTCCAAGAAACGGAGATATGCCGACATATCATCATTTTCAATCTGAGCTATCACAGATTCGATAGTCTGGAATAACTGTTTATAACAGGAAACTTCTTCTCCGTGACGCAGGCAGATTTGCTGCAAGCTATCCATTAAGGCATAGCAACTTTGCACGGAAGGTTTCGTTTCCTCCACTGTCACTTCCTGCATCATCGGATGAAGGGCAATCATGCGACCTTCCATTGCTTTTATGAAGCCTTTTTCTATGAGGTCGTTGACAGTATTCATATCACGCAGCTTCAGCCAGTTTGCAAATAATCTGTTCTGAATGCCGGACAAAGGAGCCAGCGCAAGATTTCTCATAACATCTGTTTCTTCTTCAGAAAGCTGATACAGAGAAAACAAAGTATGAATATGGTCATAATAGGTAGCCTTGCGACTTTTGCCGTCTTTTGAAATACCGATGGTATCGGTAGCATCCAGGGCAGCTTTTTCTTCTTTCAGCTTCTTCAACAGGAGTAACGGCTCCATAATTCCACTTTCCAACAGACGAGCTGACATTTCTACCGCCAGAGTATGGCTGTGTACTGCTTGGATAATCTGCTCCAAAATCGGACGGTTCTTTTCAGCTTCAGAATAGAAACAGCCCATTAAATTAACCAAAGCGTCTGTATCTGCAATTTCTTCCAGATTCATGGAAGTATAGTTGTTAAAGCTGCTTCGTGTAGTGAACAGAATACGGCAGCGATATTTCATCACAACCGACAGCAAACCATCCTGCGTTGCTGTAGTATTGAAGTTATCAATGATAAATAAAGTATCCTCTTTCAATGTGCGCAGGAAACGGTTATGTTTGCGGAAGCGTTCTTCGCTGTCATCATCCGGCAGATCATCCGCAAAATCCATGTCAGAAATATCTTGCTTCAAATCACCAGTGTAAGAGAGATACAGGATATTTGTGTACTCCTTGCTATGAGTTTTTGCATAGGCTTTTGCTAACTCACTTTTTCCAATACCGGCGATACCTTGTAGAAATACCTTTCCATATTTACACAACAGCTGATGTAAAGTTTCAAGTTCATTGTCTCGTCCGCAGAAATGACGGCATGGCTTTGGTGTTCCGCCATCGTAAATAAAATCTTTCACAACCGGAGAAAGATTTCCAGCTGACAACAGATTCTTTGTATTTGTATCTCTCTTTACGAAATTACGCTCCATACCAAAGCACAACGCAGAGGTTAGAAATACCGCTTCGTCCATTTTACTTTCACAAGGATAGTTCTGAAGGAGCTGCCCCTTGGTTTTATCAGAGATCGTTGTATCCTGTACCAGAATGTTATAGACCTCCTGCACCGCCATAGCACTGTCGTACATTACCGACAGAACATTTCTGTGCATATCAGCAGCGAGCCTATTTCGATTGTGACGCTCCATATAATATCCGGTGATACGAGGACTGATTTTTGCCTGACCGTTAAACCAACGGCAGACTAATCCATTATCAAAAGTAAAATCTAATGATTTTTCATCACTTAGGAAGCTGACAAACAAATCGTACATCAAGTCCAATTGATTCATATTATGTGCATCACTGATAAATTTACGAATTGTGGTGATGACTGAACTGAAATCTAAATATTCCATAGACAGCCCTCCTTCCAAAAAGTAGTCAATTTGCGCTCAATCCACGCTCAATGAACCTTTGACAGATTCTTGATAAAATGATACCACGAAAGAAGTTCCGTAGTTCTTCAACAATATTATAGCAGAAAACGCCATTTTTTGAAGTGGCAAAACAGGCGTAACAACGTGGGAATAGCGGACAACTTCTCTCTCATAGACTGAAATACCGAGGGAGGTGCGTGGTATCGCAAGAAAAAGTGCTCCAATC
>JAFOEY010000052.1 GCA_017387565.1 Lachnospiraceae bacterium
ACATGGGGCTTATGGATAACACTCCAACCGGCAAGCTGATTCGCAGTATTCTCCTTGCATTTGCAGAATTCGAACGAGACATGATCGTGGAACGCACACAGGAGGGGCGACGCCTCTCTGGTCACTATGGTGGCCGTCCAATAAAATACAAGAGGGAACAACTAGAGCATGCAATGCACCTCTTAGAGACCAATTCCTACAAACAGGTCTCCACCATGACTGGAATTTCGGTCAGCACCCTATACCGCACTAAGCTGCGGAAAGAGGTGTAAAAAAGAACTTACACACTTTACTTGACAAACCCTGGTAAGCTGAATATCCTTATTTGGTTTTCGCATGACTTAACACCTCCCTTGCCAGTTTTTCGTAGCTTTCTGCGCCTTTACTCTGACGGTCATATTCAAAGATACTCACGCCTTCAGAAGCAATCTCTGCAATGGCTTCCGACCTCGGTATGGCATCCGCAAATATATTTACATCATTTCCATAAGCGGTATGTACCGCTTTCTTATTTCTCTTTGAATTGTTGTATCTGCTTGCATCCATTGTAAATAGAATACCCTCTATCTCTATTTCCGGATTAAAACGCTGTTTTGTGCCCTTATATACCTTTAAAAGCTCCGTAAGACCGTCTGCTGCATAAAACTGTGGCTGTACCGGAATTAAGACACTGTTTGCTGCTGTCATTGCATTTATAGTCAGCATACCAAGTGACGGCATACAGTCGATAATAATGTAATCATAATCATCCTGTAACAACTCCAAATACTCTTTCAAAACACATTCCCTATCATCAACCGTAATTAACGACATATCCATGCCTGTAAGCAACTTATTGGACGGAATCACATCGACACCCTCTTTATGGCTTAAAATAGCCTCTTTAGGCTCAAATTCAATTCCCATGATGATGTTTTCCATCATATTCTTTAATGTTACTTTCAAATTCTTTGGAAAACCCAATCCGAGGGTCAAATGCCCCTGCGGATCAGCGTCTACCAACAATACTCTTTGACCTAATCTAGCCAAACCAACTCCTAAATTGATACTTGTGGTAGTCTTTCCTACTCCACCTTTCTGATTAGCGATTGCGATTACTCTACACATGATAATTCTCCTTTGTTTTCTACTGTTCCTTTATGTTCCGTTTCTTTACTTCCACATATGCTCTGTGGAATCTCTTTGTCCCCTTATTCGGGTAAACATCTGAAAACTCTGTTACTTCTATCTTGGGATTTCTCTGTAATATCTTCCCAAACCACTTAATATCGTTCTTTGTTCCCATCAATCTAACTTTTAACATTCAACACTCCTCCATGCTCTCATGTGCATCGCTGTTCAGATAATATGTTGAGCTTTCTCGCCCCTGCACCTAACGCTGTATTTAACATACTGATTTCCTCCATTTTTTTAATATTTGACCATTATCTCTAAGTGCATTGTTGCACCTAAAATCCTCTGAAAGTGAGCAAAAAAAGGACATTCCGATTATTATTCGAAATGTCCTTTGGTTAGTGTTACTGACACCTACATTTACTTTGTTGCATCTCAGGCAAAAATGTAATATTAAGTATTATTACATATTATTCAACAAAAATCTGTTGCACTTATGTTGCACTTTGGAGTATTTTTAGTACCCTTTCGTGTCATTACACTCAATAATATTCAATTAAAAATCGACTTAAGAATCTTTGTAAAGCTCTTTCTTACGCTCAATCATTTCTTCGATTCTTTCGATATATTGGGCAACATCCTTCACATTGTCGCATCTCTCAATGCGTCCATCCGGATAAACTCTTTTGCTAATGGTTCCTGCACCACAGGCTACTATGGTCTGTTTCTCTTCCATAATCAAAATATTATAAATTCCATATTTTCCCGGTTTTGCATAACCAACATTTTCAAAATTGCCGGACATATTTTTCTGGCGATACAGATAATAAGGATCCATTCCCATATCAGCTGCTCCTTTTGCAGCAACTTTCATCATATCATCCGTATTATTCAGGCAATCGATTCCGTTCTCTTCTACCCACTGTTTTAATTTTGAGGCACGCTTAATAGCAAGCGAATGGACCGTCAACGAATCCGGAGCAAGTTCTTTAATCTGGCGAATCGTCTCTGCTACATCCCCCTCATCTTCACCGGGAAGACCTAAAATCATATCCATGTTGATGTTGTCAAAACCAATCTCTTTTGCAAGCCGGTAAGCATCTTTTACCTGAGAAACCGTATGCTGTCTTCCGATGATTTTTAAGGTTTCTTCTTTCATGGTCTGCGGATTTACCGAAATTCTGCCAACTTTATGGTCATGAAGCACCTGCAATTTTTCTTTAGTAATACTGTCTGCCCTGCCGGCCTCAACCGTAAACTCCAAAAGATGGGACAAATCAAAATATTTCTCCAACAAAGAAAGCAGACGATCTAACTGCTCTGCGCTCAAAGTAGTCGGTGTACCTCCACCTACATAGACACTATCTAAAATACGTTCTGAAAAAGCCTCAGAAACATAAACCATCTCTTTTTCCAGACAATCAATATAATTATCCACTTCTTTTTCAAAAGCACAAATCGGATTGGATGTAAAAGAACAGTACAAACATCTAGTAGGACAGAACGGAATACCGATGTATAAACTATATCCCTGCTCTACATGAAGCTTACTTAATAAATCATGCTCTCTATGAGCAATGTCCGTTGCCAATTTTATTTTTTTATCACTCACAAAATGATTCTGTTTCATAAAATCGGCAATCTGAGCATCATCCTTTCCGTCTTCTATCATTGTCATAGCAATCTTAGTAGGACGAATACCGGTCAGATTACCCCATGGCAGACTTTTTTGATGAATATCACACAAACTCAGATATAAAAACTGCTTAAATATGTTTTTATCCTCTTTTCGAAGTAAGCCATTGCTAACTTTAAAGTCATACGGCGCAGTTGCCGTATAGCAATGCGTCAGTCCGTTTTCTTCATCGCTATAAACAATCTGAGGTGGATTTGACAAAAGAGAAATATAAAACGTGGTGGGTTGTGCATTCAAAATACAATCTATCAATCCACCTTCTGCATTTTCTTTATCCGGCGTAAGCACCTTCACCGTTTCTTCCGGATAAAAAGCCTTCACCAGCGAATGAATGTCATATTCCAAATTTGCCACATCTACTTTTACAATCAACATGATAATACACTCCGTTTTTATTTTGGGTTGTGGTCTGCAAGGAATATATTATCTTTCTTGTGCAAGACTAACGTTGATAAGTCTATCTAAGTATTCCGAATATCATTTCCTAATATTCTGACGCACACGGCGCATAATGGACATCCTGTCCAAATGCGCCTTTCGCGACGTCCTGTCGCGAAGTGCTGATATCTTATCGGAATACTAAGATAAACTAATCAACAACGTCAAAATGCACGAGAAAAATAATATATTCCTTGCTCAACATAAAAATCAAACTATTCTCATCTAAGTATTTTCATAGATAGTTGGGTGGAAATATTTCTCATGCGAGTTAATTGCAAAGATGCTGCCTTTTGACTTAGTATTTTGGTCTTATTTCAGCAATTCGCAGCACGGATGCTGCGAAAGGTGCACGTCGGACATGGATGTCCGGGTGCACCGATGCGTCCGAAGTCAATTCACTTTCCCAAAATACTTAGTCAAAATCAGCATCGAAGCCTTAACTCGCATGAGATATATTTCCACCCAACGTTCCCCCGAAAAATACCCCTACGCATCAGACGCAGGGATTATATTCTTTTTCATGTCCGATGGTAGTCGCTTCGCCGTGTCCGGGATATACCTTGGTATCGTCCGGAAGTAAAAAGAGTTTTTCCCGGATACTGTGGATGAGTTCAGATGCAGATCCACCCGGAAAATCAATTCTACCAACGGATTCCTCAAACAGGGTATCTCCGGCAATCAAGATGTCATCTTCTTCAAAATAGTAGCAGCATCCGCCTTTGGTATGTCCGGGTGTTGCGATGACTTTAAATGTCATTCCGGCTTCGGTACAGATATCACCGTCTTTTACAAAACCATCTGCCACAACCGTATAGGCACTTCCAAAAGCTCCGGATAAATTGATCGCAGGATCTTCCAAAAGCTCTTTTTCCACATCTAAAGCATAGACTTTGGCACCGGTCAGATTTCTTAACTCATTGCAACCTTCTATATGGTCAAAATGACCGTGTGTCAAGTAAATGGCTGCAATATGAAAACCTGCTTCTGTAATTTTCTCATAAATATATTCGCCACGATCACCCGGATCAAAAAATATAACGTCCTTTTTTCCTTCTTCATAAACAAAATAACAATTAGTCGCACATGAACTTAATATAAATTTCCCAATCTTCAACATCTTTTTTCCCTCAAATCATTTTATTATAGTCTATAGCATTAGCTATTTGGGCTTTTTTCATCATACCATATTACACTAAAAAATTATATAATTTCATAAACTTTATTTTTCTCATCATTCTTCACGATTACAGATTACATTTCCAATTCCCCATCAATTTTTTCCCAATTACAAATCGGATTTTCTAAAATATAAAAAATGTCGACAAGTAGTATTTATACACAAATGTGCAAAACGCTACCTGCCGACACCTAAAATATCAAAATTATAACGATAAAATTATGACCTTTTACCCCAACATCATAATGATTTAAGCACCTATTGATTGTTTATGTTCTTTACAAATCTGCAAAAAATATTCATGGACTTTTGTAAAATCCGTAACCGGCAATGTTCCAAAATAAACGTTGTTATCATTGGATAACTTTTCTGCTAACAAGATTAATCCTGCACAGGTACCAAGCACCGGAAGTCCCTCTTGTATTTTGGAAAGAATCGGATCAAACATTTGAAATCTTCACTAACGGAATTTTATGCAAATGGGCAATTTCCGTTTTTTCTCAATATCCATCACAATGTGCTTATTCTTATTCACACATTCGACACATGGTGTCGCTCACTCTTTTACACATACAAATATTATAGGTCACTGTCCTGTCTTCAATTTTTACGATTCGCACGATACCACGTCCTTTCTGTTTTGTTTTTATTGTAATCAACTCATATCTGATTGCAAAATTATAATAGCATGGCATTTCGACTTTGTATAATATACAAATCTATTGCCCGGTCATAGATATACGCTATATCAAAACGAATACTCATATTCGAAGGAAGCATAATTCGTTTCATTGCTTAGCAGGCAGATACAACCGACTTTTGTCAATAATCCTCTTCAGGTGCTTCTTCTTTCTCTCCGATATCGTTTACCGGCTTTTCCAGCCCTTCAATGGTAATGCCATGTTTTTCGGCATAATCCCATAAAGCTGCATGAATTGCCTCCTCTGCCAACAAAGAACAATGCACTTTAATGGGCGGCAGACCATCTAATGCCTCCATAACGGCTTTGTTGGTCACCTTTAATGCCTCTTCCACGGTTTTTCCTTTGACTAACTCCGTTGCCATACTGCTGGTAGCGACTGCCGCACCACAGCCAAAGGTCTTAAATTTTGCTTCTTTTATGATACCGTTATCATCAATATCCAGATACATCCGCATGATGTCTCCGCACTTTGCATTTCCTACCGTGCCCACACCACTTGGATTCTCGATTTCTCCCACATTTCTGGGATTATTGAAATGATCCATTACTTTTTCACTATACATAAACTGTGATCCTCGTTCTTTCTGTTAATCGCTTTTTTCTAATTCTGGTGTTTTACAAAATCCTCATATAAGGGTGACATTCCCCGCAATCTTTCAATGATTTCTTTTAGCCGGTCTACGGTAAAATCAATTTCTTCTTTTGTTGTTTTCTCGGATAACGTAATTCGCAATGACCCATGAGCAATTTCATGAGGCAGTCCGATAGCCAATAATACATGTGACGGGTCTAACGAGCCGGATGTGCAGGCAGAGCCACTGGATGCACATATTTTCTGCTGATCCAGTAATATCAACATCGATTCTCCTTCAATAAAACGGAAGCAGAAATTTGCGTTATTTGGAAGACGCTTCTCTCTTTCCCCATTCAGTCTGGCATAAGGGATTTCATTTAAAACACGCTCTATGAGATGATCCCGAAGTTTTGTTTCATAAGCAATACGCTTGTCCATATCAGCAAAAGCTAACTCTGCAGCTTTGCCAAAGCCAACGATTCCCGGAACATTATGTGTTCCCGCTCTTCTTTGTCTCTCCTGGGCGCCCCCATGGATAAAAGAACGGATTTTTACGCCCTTTCGGATATACATAAGACCAACGCCCTTCGGTCCGTTCAGTTTATGTCCGCTGGCACTCAACATATCAATATGCATTGCCTCCACATCAATCGGAATATGTCCGAATGCCTGTACCGCATCTGTATGGAACAGAATGCCATGTACTTTGGCAATGGCGCCAATTTCTGCGATGGGCTGGATCGTTCCGATTTCATTATTGGCCGTCATGACGGAAATCAGGATGGTATCCGGTCTGATGGCTTTTTTCAATTCATCCGGTTTTACCGTTCCATATTCATCCACATCCAGATAAGTCACTTCAAAACCTTTTTTCTCTAAATACTCGCAGGTATGGAGGATTGCATGATGTTCAATCTTTGTGGTGATGATGTGTTTTCCCTTATCCTGATAAGCCTCGGCTGTTGCCTTTAATGCCCAGTTATCCGATTCACTTCCGCCACCGGTAAAATATATTTCATCCGCCCGTGCATTGATGCCCTGCGCCAAAATGCCTCTGGCTTTGTTCACAGCCTCACTTGCTTTTCCTGCAAATGTATAAATGGATGACGGATTCCCATAATATTCCGTAAAAAATGGTGTCATAGCTTCCAAAACCTCCGGATAAACCTGAGTGGTTGCCGCATTATCTAAATAAATGATTTTGTCTGTATCTGACATTTCAAAACCTTCTTTCTATTTCCTAGTAGTTTGCTCAGATATTATTATACTATACCTAATCCTATTGTCAAGCTAGGAATTAAACGAATTAAACAAATTTATATCGTATATTGATCTACCTTTTCTGCCTGCCACTCCAAAAGATCAGCCAATGTAATACTGTCCACGACTCCGTTGATGGCATCATTGATCTTTTCATAAATTCGGACCGTAACACATTCTGCTCTTCTGTCGCACTCCATTCCTTCATCACCCACACAGCTTACCGGTGCAAGGTCTCCTTCTGTCTGACGCAAAATCATGCCAACCGTATAATCCTTGGGCTCTTTTTTTAACATATAACCGCCCTGTGCGCCTCGAATGCTACGTACAAATCCTGCCTTATTTAAAAGTGCGATAATTTGTTCCAAATATTTTTCCGATATCTGCTGCCTCTTGGCAATATCCTTGATGCTGACAGGTTCTCCTGTGTTGTAAGTTGCCAAATCCAGCATTAATCTCAATGCATATCTTCCCTTTGTTGAAATCTTCATTCCTTTTCTCTCCCCAAATTCTCTTATTTATCTTTTCTTCTATTCATGCATAATCATTCTACATTCAGTCCTGCATTTTCCCTTGCACGCTGCATGGCCTCTGCTGTCAGGTCTTTAATCACCTCTCCGGCTATAATCAGTCCTACTACCGAAGGTACAAATGCTGTGGAACCGGGAATGTCTCTCCGCTCCGTACACTTACGCTCCGCACCGGGCGGACAGATGCAGTTTGTTCTGCAGCTAATTGCCATGTCCTCAATCGGTCGAAGAGGTTTTTCCTTGGAATAAACCACCTTCAGATGCTTCACCTTTCTTTTTTTCAATTCCCGCCGCATAACCTTAGCAAGCGGACAGACAGAGGTTTCGTAAATATCTGCCACCTCAAATCCCGCCGGATTCAATTTATTTCCGGCTCCCATACTGCTGATAATCGGAACACCCGCACTCTGTGCTTCTAAAACCAGTGCAATTTTTGCCGTTACCGTATCTACTGCATCTACCACATAAGAATACTTGGTAAAATCGAACGAATCCTTATTATCCGGCAGAAAAAAACATCTGTGCTCATAGACTTTTGCATCCGGATTAATATCCAATATTCGTTCCTTCATCACTTCGGTTTTATATCTGCCAACCGTTTTTCTGGTCGCAATCAGCTGTCTGTTGAGATTGGTCAGACAAACCTTGTCATCATCGATGACATCAATCGCTCCAACACCGCTTCGGACCAGTGCTTCCACAACATGACCGCCTACACCGCCGATTCCAAAAACCGCAACTCTGGAAGAAGCAAGAATATCCATTGCCTCTTTTCCAAGCAAAATTTCCGTTCGCGAAAACTGATTTAACATGTATTCATCCTGCCTATTCATAAAATCTATATCTGCATTTTCTTCTTCATATCCGCTAATCTGTCAAGAGCTTTATTCAGTGTCTCATCCTGCTTTGCAAAATGAAAACGGATATAACGGTTTTCGGGCTCTTTAAAGAAACTGGATCCGGGTACCGCGCCCACACCAACTTTTCTCGCTAAGTCTTCGCAGAAATCCAGATCGCTTTCATATCCAAACTCACTGATATCAACCAGGACATAATAAGCACCCTGGGGATTGGTAAATTTCAACCCGATATTCTGCAATCCACCGGTAAACAATTCTTTCATATGAGTATAATGTGCCTGCAGCCCTTGATAATAGTCGTCACCGAATTGCAAGCCTACAACCGCAGCTTCCATCAATGGTGCCGCAGCTCCCACCGTCAGAAAGTCATGGACTTTTTTCACCCTGTCAACGATTTCGGGAGATGCCATGACATAGCCCAGTCTCCATCCTGTAATTGAATACGTCTTGGACAGAGAATTGCAGATGATTGTCCGCTCTCTCATACCCGGCAATGTCGCAATGCAGGTATGTACATGTGGTGCATAGACAATGTGCTCATACACCTCATCCGTAATGACATAAATATCATATTTGATTGCAAGCTCTGCAATGATCTTTAATTCCTCATAAGTAAATACTTTTCCACACGGATTGGAGGGATTGCACAAAATCAAAGCCTTGACTCCCGGCTGTTTAACCGCAGCCTCCAAAACATCTGCATCAAATTCAAATGTCGGTGGTTTTAACGGCACATAAATCGGCTCGGCACCGGAAAGAATGGTATCCGCTCCGTAATTTTCATAAAACGGCGAAAAAATGACAACTTTATCACCCGGGTTGCACACCGACATCATCGCTGCCATCATAGCCTCGGTGCTACCGCAGGTAACAACAATTTCTTCATCGGGATTTACCTTCATCCCATAGAAATGCTCCTGTTTTTTCGCCAATGCCTCCCTGAAATTCTGCGCTCCCCAAGTCAGCGCATACTGGTGTGGTCCAATACCTGCCACCTCAGAAAGTCTGTCTGTAATCTCTTTGGGCGGATCAAAATCCGGAAATCCCTGAGATAAGTTAATTGCTCCGTATTGTAAAGAAACTCTTGTCATTCTGCGGATTACCGAATCGGTAAATCCGGCGGTTCTTTCGCTTAAATTTTTCATAAAGCTACTCCTTTGCTATATGTAATATTCAATCGTCTTATCCGCAGTCAGTCTGGTTTGTTCGTTGAATAACAAAACCGCCTCTCTGTTTTCCATGGGTCCTAATGCATAAATCTCGAGAGCCTCTTTATTAAAATAGGCTTCCGGCACAATTCGGTTATATGCAAAAGGATGCTCTTTATCCAAAAGGATATCTTCCTGTGGAAACGGCTCATCCCGGTAATAAGGATCAAACATATAAACTAAGCCGTCCTTTTCTCCGGTAAGCAAGACATAATGAGCTTCATCATAAAACAACCGCACTACTACAGCTCCATGATGATGAAGGGCATCATTGATTTCGCTGCCTTTGCCCAGATATACATTTCTTCCGGACAAATACCGGCTTGTTACCGAAAGCTGACCAATCCTACCAAAGCCATTGAGCCAGTTACTCAAAAACATCATGGCAGCCATGGATGTTCCACTCTTTCCGGGAACACCCTCGACGCTGTAGCAGTCCAGACAATATAACATAATGTTGCGGATAACCTCCGGCGGTATATCTTCCCTCGGAAACAAAAAGCTGATTGCGTCAAGCATTGCGGTAGGTCCGCAGTCATATTCCGATAATTGATAGTGCAATGGATTTTTCATAAATAATCCTTTCTATATTTCCTATCATTTTGGTATGATATATATTTAAAAATACTACCACCAGACTCAGCTGTCAACCAAAAAACGGTCAAAAAATTGCCCTTATCACCAGGCCGGTCACAATTACTGCTGTAGTTATGATTGCAAGAACAAACAGAATAAGCAATGCAATGGTCATCTTCACACATTTTTTCTCTTTTAAAGCAAGAACCATAATAGAAATCACATCCGCCGTGAATAAAAACTGGCAAATACCGGCTATTACAGATAAGACTTTTCCATGAACACCCTGCTTACAGGATTTTACGATATATCCTATTGAATAAGGTGCTGCACCCACCATAGCAATCCATCCCAATGTCGAAAGCATTGCCGCCATTACAGGCCCCACAAATACCATAATAACAACCGGAGTAAACATGAGTAATATCATAACTGCAATACACAAACCTCCAATGATATAAAACGGTATTAGAGCATATTTAATAAAAACAGCACAGTTTAACAACTGTACCCGCTCTATTCTATTTCTGCCCCCAATCACGACAAAGAGATTAATCAGTCCAAAAGCAAACGGTATCAAAAGCGGCCATATGCTAATATCCTGTTCGCCAGTTGTATTTTGGCTCATTCCCCCAAATATTACCGGAAATAAATATACTGCTGCCACATACAAGACAGCCAATATGTATATTGGATGAAATCCTCTTTTTGCTTTGTTTTCCATATTTTGTTTTCCTCCTCATGGTAACCTTTATTCAAATTTTCTATCCTCTCTATATATTTCGCCAATATGTCAATTTTTCCCATAAAGACCGAAATTAAGGTCAAAAGGCATTTTGCCCATGATACCCGCACATTGCTTCGCACTTTGTGCTTTCACAATCCTATAAGAAGAGTTGCTGCCATAGCTTTATGATGGCCATCTATTAGTGCAGTCATATAGCCGTCCATATAATAAGCTAAAGCTCTGCAACCTATATGTTCCCTATAATAATCCACCCGGCTTTTATTCAGATTTTTGATGGACTGTGTTGCAATAGTAAAATACGGCCGCAATAAGCCCCATTCACCATCTCCCCTGTAATATAGACACGAACCGGGCATGGGCTGATTGCTGTCAGGCACATTCCAAAATAAGTGACCATTCCCGTCCGTCGGATACAATTCCGTATCCAACATTACATAATAGTTGTCTCTAAGCAACCCTAAAATCGGAACTATTTCATTGAAAGCATCCGCAAAAGATACTTCTCCTTCATTCAGCTTCTCAATATGAAATTCACCCTTTCCCAGCTGATAACCACTTCGCACTATCTTTTCACAGGTCGGGCAAAAATCCTCATCCCTTTTATCCCATTTTGTAATAATATCAATCTGCGGCAAGGGTTCTTTTTTTCTTTTCCATTTTTCAAACATATCACGACTCCCAAATACTGCCTTCAACTGACCAGTCTTATTCATTTCTCCGGTAACCACATAAAAGTAGATGTTCCAAAGTTTACGAGCTACAATAGACGCTTAGGCACAAATTCCAATTTGACTACCATACCCATTCCTTCCGCTAATCTTTGTAGTGTTGATAACGCTGGATTCGCATTACCTGTCTCTATTTTGCTAATATCTGCCTGGTTGATTCCGGTTTTTTCAGCAAGTTCTTTTTGTGTCATATGGCTTTCTTTTCTTGCTTTTACTAAACTATTTGCCAGACTATATTCACATTCAGAAGCATCCCATTCTTTTCTGAATTCTTCATCATTAAGTTGTTCATCCAGATACTTTCTAAAGTCGCTCATAAAAATCATTCCTCTCCATTTTCTTTCAGATAATAATCTGCTCTATAAGCCTTTGCTTTTTCTATTTCTCTTACGGGTGTTTTCTGCGTCTTTTTTGTAAAACCATGAGTCAGAATAGCTGTATTTCCTTTAATAAAAAAGTAAAGAACTCGTGTAATATCGGATTCTGAAATGGAACGCAATTCAAATATTCCTTCTCCAAGAGGGCTGGAATATGGCAATCTAAGCTCATTTCCAAATTCTTCTAATAGCATAATTGACCGTAAGGTCTTTGCCCTCAGCTTCGGTGACAACGAATCTAAATATTCCCTGACTGGACATTTTCCATCACTTTTATAATAAAAATCTGCATTTATCATATGCAAATTCCTTTCTTATAATATATGGGACATATCCCATATGTGTCAAGTAAAAAACTATCATTGTCGAACAAAATTCGACTAGAAGTGCTAACTATTTTTAATTTTATAAAATGGAATTCTTCGACCGAATGGTCTGAAATTTAGAATTTCAAGATAAGTAGAGTATACATGAGAGAAACTCAATTGGCAATACGCAAAAGAGAATGATTCACTTTTGCGTTGCCATTAATTTAACTTACACAGTATTAAGGTCTAAATGTCCGTAAAGCCCCGATCGTCTGTTCAATCAGTTCATCCAAAGACCATCCTAACATATCGGCGCCTCTTTGAATGACCTCTCTGGAGCAGCCTGCTGCAATAATAAACGGGGTGATAATCACCCCGTCGTTCTTTCAATATCTATCACACTGTCAATGTTTCTCAGTTTATCAATGGTATGATTTAATTCTTCTCTGCTTCCGATATAGAAGGAAGCGGCCATGGTTGCAATTCCCTGCTTGCTTGTCTTGGTATTCATACTCATGATATCAATATTCTTCTCAGTCAGGGCTCTGGAAACATCGGCTAACAGACCGTTTCGATTATGTGCATAAATCACAATCTCGGCAAGGTACTTACCACGGGTTTCCTCGCTTCCTTCCTGCCAGTCTGCATCAATCAGTCTGGCACGGTCTATCTCAGGCAGATTAATCACATTCACACAGTCCGTACGGTGAATGGAAACGCCACGTCCTCTCGTCACAAAACCGATAATTTCATCACCCGGAACCGGCGAGCAGCACTTGGAAAAACGAACCGCAACATCGTCCACACCTTTTACCACGATACCGCTCTGCGTCTTTCCTTTGGGGAGCATCATCTGATAAGCATCCCGTTTACTCTCAATATCCTTAAGAACATCTGCATCCGATACCTCTACCGGATGATCCTTATCATAGAGTTCTTTCATCTTGTTGGCAATCTGTCCTTCTTTGAGTGCGCCATGTCCAATGGCAGCCAGAACGGATTCCCAGTCTTTAAAGCCGTATTTTCGCATAACGGCTTCCATATAATCAGGACGAAGAATATTGACCGGATTCAAGCTTTTTGCCTTGCAATATCCCATCAAAAGTTCTTTTCCTTTTACAATATTCTCATCTTTAAACTCATTTTTAAACCACTGGTTGATCTTGTTTTTTGCCTGTGTGGACTTCACAAGAGATAACCAGTCACGGCTTGGCCCCGGCGAATTGTTACTTGTGATGATTTCAACCTTATCACCGTTTTGCAGTTCATAATCGAAGTTTACAATATTGCCGTTTACTCTGGCACCGACCATCTTATTACCGACAGCTGAATGAATGCAATAGGCAAAATCAATCGGTGTGGAACCGGCCGGCAGATTTTTTACATCTCCGTTCGGTGTAAAGCAGTATACATTATCGGCAAATAAATCCAGGTCGCTCTTTAACAAGGTCATAAATTCCTTGTTATCATCAGTATCCCTCTGCCATTCCAAAATCTGTCTTAACCAGGCAAGCTTTTCCTCTTCACCGGTCGATATCTTTTTACCATCCGATGCTTCTTTGTATTTCCAATGCGCAGCGATACCGTATTCAGCAGTCCGGTGCATGTCATAAGTTCTGATCTGAATCTCAAACGGTTGTCCTGTAGAACCGATTAATGTCGTATGCAAAGACTGGTACATATTGGCCTTTGGCATTGCAATATAATCTTTAAATCGACCCGGGATCGGTTTGTAAATCTCATGAATCACACCCAAAGCCGCATAACAGTCTTTGACCGAATCCACAATAATACGGACTGCGAATAAATCATAAATCTGTTCCAGTGTCTTATGCTGGTTCTTCATTTTTTTGTAAATACTGAAAAAGTGTTTCACACGGCCGTCAATTTTGGCTTCAATTCCGGCGTTTGAGATGTGTACACTGACTTCATCCACAATACTTTGGACATATTTTTCACGTTCGCTTCTGCGAATCGCAATCTTATCAACCAGATCATAATAGACATCCGGCTGCAAATATTTTAAAGAAAGGTCATCCAGTTCTACCTTGACCTTGGAAATACCCAGACGTTGTGCAATGGGGGAATAAATATCCAAAGTTTCTCTGGCTTTTTCCTGCTGTTTTTCCGGAATCATATGATCCAGAGTACGCATATTATGCAGTCTGTCGGCAAGCTTTATCAGAATAACACGGATATCCTTGGCCATTGCCAAAAACATCTTTCGCAGATTTTCTGCCTGCAGTTCCAGTTTATCTCCATCGTATTGCAAACGGCTCAGCTTCGTAACGCCGTCCACTAACAGCGCAACATCGCTGCCAAATTGTTCTTTGATTTCTTCTGTTGTAAAAATCGTATCCTCGACCACATCATGCAAAAGACCGGCTGCAATTGTTTCCTTGTCCATTTCAAGGTCTGCAAGTATAATTGCCACACATAACGGATGAATAATATAAGGTTCTCCTGACTTTCGAACCTGATCGCGATGTGCATCATCGGCAAGGCGATAAGCCTTTTCAATCAGACTGATATCATCACTTGGATGATATTTGCGCACTCGAACAATCAGATCCTTGTAAAGTTCCTCCGGACTGGTATATTCTTCAATCGATTCAATACGTCCGTCATCAATTACAAGCTCTGTTTTTTTCGCTTTTCCTTCCGTTTTCAAAATATGATCCTGCAGGATACTGTCAGCCATACTTTTCACTTCCTCGGTCTTCATTCTTTTGCAAAAATGTGATGATACCAGGGGCAATTGGTCTTGCATTTATCTTTTACCCCAACACAAAAAACATTATAGTATCATTTCATACATTCGTCAATTTACGATCATTTTGTAAAAATTAATACACGATCCTTTTGTGAAAATTAATCACAATCGGTTCGTACAAATTATTCACAATCGGTTCGTGCGAATAATTCATGCGAACTACACATTTAATAAGATAATTACTGAGGCTTATATCCTTCATTTTCAAACTCGTCTTTTACATGAAAGGCAATTCCCACAGTTCTCGGGCCTGCATTTGCTGCAACAGCTGCTCCAATCGGATAATATCCTTCAGGTCCGTAACCTGTAATATCACGCATCAGTTCCTCGGCAGCCTTTGCTGCAGAAGGTTCATTGCCATAGATGATACTATAAGGTGTTCCCGGCTCCATATCGGCAATGGTCAGTTCTACCATACGCGGAATAATTTTAACCTCTCCACGCACCTTTGCTCCGGTCACCAGCTGATTGTGATATATTTTCATAATCGGTTTCAAATTCAGACGGTCGCCGACAAAGGCTGCTGCAGAAGGAATACGTCCGCTTTTTCCGGCATATTTTAAAGTATACATACCAAAATACACTTTTCTGCGGGGTAATTCATAGGTTAAATACTCCAGTATTTCCTTTAATGCTTTTCCTTCTTTCACCATTTTTGCCGCTTCAATAACCGGTTGTCCGTACTGTGCGGAATATCCCATACCATCATAATTATAAAAATGGATTGTGCCTTCATATTCCGGATATTCTTCAAAAAACAAATCCTTTGCCATTAATGAATTTGCAAAAGTAGAACTTCCCTGGGAATTGATTAAAACCAAAACCACATCCGTATATCCGGCTTTTGCTGCTTCTAAATAAAATTCCTGAAATTCAAACGGGGTAATCTGTGATGTTTTCGGAATATCATCATGCTCTGCCATCAAATCATAAAATCCTTCGGGGGTAAAATCCTTCCGGCTGATATAAGACTGCTCGCCAATCATAATGGTAAAAGGCAGAATCTTAATCCCAAGCTCCTTTTCTATTTCTTCCGAAATATCACTTGCCGAATCGGTCGCAATTAAAATTTTTTCCATAAAAAATACCTCTTTTTTATTTTTGTCAGATGACGATATAAAATGCTGTCACCGCTCAACCAGCACCATCAAAAGACAGTTCTATTTTAACATTATACAGCATTTTCGCAACTGTTTATTCGAATCTGACTATTTCTTCATTGCAAACAATAGACGCGTCCGTATCATACTGCTGTTCCTATTCATAAGGCTGATGGATTTTTCATTATTTATCATACAATCAAAAAAATGCCGTAAGCAATAGCTTACGGCATTTCATGATTATAACAAGTTTTCTTATTCAATTTCAAATATCTGTTTTGAAATTTCGGATGATTTTACATCATTCCGTCCATTCCGCCTGCAGGCATCGCAGGTGTAGGCTCTTTGATGGTTGCAACAACCGATTCGGTTGTGAGTAAGGTAGATGCAACACTGGTTGCATTCTGCAATGCACTTCTTGTAACCTTTGCGGGATCCAAGATACCTGCTGCAACCATATCGGTATATTCTTCTTTTAATGCATCAAAACCGATACCAACTTCGGATTCGCGAACTTTATTGATGATAACACTGCCTTCCAATCCTGCATTGGATGCAATATGGAATAACGGAGCTTCCAACGCCTTTAAGATAATCTGGGCACCTGTCTTTTCATCACCTTCCAGAGTATCTGCCAGTTTGGCAACCTCTTTGGATGCATGGATATAAGCAGATCCGCCACCTGCAATGATACCTTCTTCAACAGCGGCTCTTGTAGCTGCCAAAGCATCTTCCATACGAAGTTTTGCTTCTTTCATTTCGGTCTCGGTAGCTGCACCTACACGGATAACGGCAACGCCGCCTGCCAGTTTGGCAAGTCTTTCCTGTAATTTTTCTCTGTCGAAATCAGAAGTTGTTTCATCAATCTGCTGTTTGATGTTTGCAATTCTTGCCTGAATATCAGCGCTTTCACCTTCACCATCAACAATGACTGTGTTTTCTTTCTGAACTTTAACGGATTTCGCACGACCGAGCATATCCATGGTAGCTTCCTTTAAGTCCATGCCAAGCTCAGATGAAATAACCTGACCACCTGTTAAAATAGCGATATCCTCAAGCATTGCTTTTCTGCGGTCACCATATCCGGGTGCTTTTACTGCAACAACATTAAAAGTTCCACGCAATTTATTTACGATTAAGGTTGTTAAAGCTTCTCCTTCCACATCTTCAGCGATGATTAAAAGCTTAGCGCCGCACTGAACGATCTGTTCCAAAATAGGAAGGATCTCCTGAATATTGCTGATTTTCTTATCTGTAATCAGGATATAAGGATTGTCTAATACAGCTTCCATTTTTTCCATATCGGATGCCATATATGCGGAAATATATCCGCGGTCAAACTGCATACCTTCTACTAAATCAAGCTCTGTCTGCATGGTCTTTGATTCTTCGATGGTAATAACACCGTCTCCGGATACTTTTTCCATTGCATCTGCAACCAGATTACCAACTTCTTCATCAGCAGCGGAAATTGCTGCAACCTTAGCGATATGTTCTTTTCCGTTAACCGGCTGGCTCATGCCTGCGATAGCTTCCACAGCTTTAGCAGTTGCTTTTTTCATACCCTTTCTTAAGATAATCGGGTTAGCTCCTGCTGCCAAGTTCTTCATTCCGGCATTGATCATAGCCTGTGCCAAAACCGTTGCTGTTGTTGTACCGTCACCTGCTACATCATTGGTCTTGGTAGCAACTTCTTTTACAAGCTGAGCACCCATGTTTTCAAAAGAATCTTCCAATTCAATTTCTTTTGCGATGGTCACACCGTCATTGGTAATAAGCGGAGCACCAAAAGATTTGTCCAAAACAACATTTCTGCCTTTGGGTCCCAATGTTACTCTTACTGTATCTGCCAACTGATTAACGCCGGCTTCTAATGCTGCACGTGCTTCTGCACCGTATTTGATTTCTTTTGCCATTCTAAAACAGCCTCCCTAATTTTATTCTTTTAAAACATTTTCTTGCAAAATATTTTCTTTAAATTTTTTCTTTCAATTTCAAAATAATATCTTTTCGTTTCATATTATTATCTCGCAATTCTAAAAGTATTATCTTTTAAAACTACTGTTCTATTATGCTTGCCCTAAACTATGCTTCAATAATTGCTAAAACATCTTTCTGAGAACAGATAATCACAGTCTCGTCACCGTCTTTGATTTCGGTACCTGCATATTTTGAATAAATTACCTTGTCTCCAACCTTGACTTCCATTTTTACGTCCTCGGTTCCGGGACCAACTGCAACAACTTCTGCCTGCTGCGGTTTCTCTTTGTCGGCACCGGGTAAAACGATACCGGATTTGGTTGTTTCTTCTGCTGCGAGAGGTTTTAATACAACTCTTTCGCCAAGTGGTAATAATTTCATGATAAAAGCCTCCTTAAAATATGTATTGATTAAAATAATCTTTGGTTTGCTTTTGATACGCCGACATCTGTTTCCTGCCGGCTTTTCTTTTGTGCGGATCCGTTTTTTCTTTCAAATCTATTTATATACTTCACAGCGTATTTTTTCAACTGATTTTTTATAACTTTATCATAAAAAAATTATAAACAAGTATAAACAAAGCTTAAAATATAGAAATATATGGGGGTTCCTACACGACATATACGGATTACTAATTATTACAAATTAAAAATGCGGATTAAATTTGTTGATTATTTAATTTCCGGATTAAAATAAACCAAAATGTCTTAATGCGTGATAAATTCCGTCATCATAGAGATCTTTTGTAATATAATCTGCATTCTTTTTGGCAATCTCAGTTCCGTTCCCCATACAAATTCCTATCCCGGCAGCCCTCAACATATCCACATCATTGATACTGTCTCCCACTGCTATAGAATCGTGGATGTCAATTCCGACCTGAGCGCACATCCGTTCCATCCCTTTGGCTTTATGACAGCCTTTTGGTACAATTTCCGCAACCTTAAAATCGTGAACTAACACCTCATAATCAGGACGGAACAAATCATACAACGGTTCGTTACTGATCCCGTTTTTTTCTGCCAGACTCACCTTGTTGGCTTCCACTTTGCCAAAATGCTTCATGGCATACTGCACCGAGATAAAACGCTCCTTTAACATACTTTTTACCAACTGCACATACCAGTCATCGGGATTATCCTCGAATGTCACTTCATCATAATAGATATATTCGGTGCCTTCCAAAATATACATGGTATCGTATCTTCGGAAAATTTCATACATCTTTTGCAGCTGTATATCCGAAAGGTGGCTATCAAAAACCACTTGATTGTCCAATTCGCCATATGCACCACAAGCCCCGACTACTCCGTCAAATCCAATGTCCAAAATCGGATTTTGCGGAATCATGGCACGGCTCCTGCCGGTACAGATAAATGCTTTATGTCCGTTCTTCTGTATTTTTTTGATTGCTTCTATTGTTGATTTTGGGACGCCTTTATTCTGAATAAATAAGGTACCGTCAATATCAAAAAATACGGCTTTCATCTTTTTCTCTCCGTTTATTATTTCCGTTGCACTTCCACGAAGTTTGCATATTCTATCATAGACACATTTTCACCTGGATGAAAACGTAACAGTACTAAAATTCGTAGCAACAGAAAGAGACCGGCTAAGCGGTCTCTTTACAAAGTCCTTTTATCCGAAATTTTATGCTTTTTCCAATCGCTCACGATATCCGGGAGCATTCTTTATTTCAAATTTGTTATTGAACATTTCATATTCCGCATCGGAAAGTAAATCCTGTAATTTTTGTTCTACATTATATTTTAGAACAAAACCGCATGCCACGCTTGGTGCCAAATGCGCATCTTCAAACTCCAGACATTTTTGCTGGACACGTACACAGTAATCCTTTGCTTCTTCATCCTCAGCCATAGGAATTAAGATATTGAAAAAATCACCGCCGCACCGGCCTATGATGTATTCTGGCTTTGCCTCTTCTTTTAAAATATTGGCAACGACCTGTATCAGGCGGTCACTCTCCTCATCACCGAAATGATCATTCACATATTTCCAGTCATTGATGTTGGCACAGACTACTGCAACAGGAATAACCTGAGAGCGATCAACTACACGCAGTTTGTTATCAAAATGAGTACTGTTTAACACTCCGGTAAGAGCATCTTCTTTTTGTCCGTGTTTTACCTGATACTGCTCTTTTTCCAAACGTTTTTCCAAATCATCCACATACAAAGAAAGCTCTGCCGCTTCATATGCCTTTTCTGCCTGCTTTGTAAGTGTGATAACAAGACCATCCACCAGATTTTTCTTTGCCGGATCTGCCATCTCATCTTCTTTTACATATAAGTGAGCGATTGTCCGGTTTTGTACCTTAATCTTATTGCCGGGCGCATGCTCCGTATTCGGTTTAAACCCAACAAAATTTCCCATACTGACCGTTTTTTCTCCATGACGATCTGTCAAAAGTAAGCTGATTCCGGTCGTTCTATGTAAGCTGTCAAGATAATCCGACAACACACCGATATCAAAAATTTGATCCAGCGAATAATTGCGAATATTATCTTTCAGACGTTTTTCCAAAGGTATAAGTCCAAATGCCATAAACCAATTCCCTCTCTTTTATAACTTCCCAATTCTGCCGCAATCCCCCAAATGAATCGCAAATACAATCTGATTATAGCCTTTTTCCTACCTTTTGTCTAGCGTTGCGGCTCTTCCATATCTGAAAAAAGTCAAAAAAAGAGCGTTTTTTCAAAACTATTAGTTTTCTTTTATTTCTATGTGTGTTAAAATAACAATATCTAACTTAGAATAGATATAATTATAACAATGATATTTTAAGGATTGCCACATCACTTTTCCGTTTTGCAATCCTTGATTTTTACATGATCCGAAAGGAGGAATTTCCTATGGATATTCCCGCATTATCAATGGCAATGTCACAAAGTAACATTATGAACAGCGTCGGTATAGCAATGCTGGACAAATCTCTCGAACTCAATCAGGGCATTGACGATCAGCTTGTTGCTGCAATCGATACTTCCATGGAATTATCTGTAAATCCTCATATCGGATCCAATTTTGATGTATCCGTTTAATACAAATTGCGGATATATAATCAAACTGTCTTTTTGCATTTCATGAGTCAATAACAGACCATGCAATTATCGTAGAAATGCAAAAAATTAATTGAGAATAATACGCAAACAGAAAGTATTCAACTATGGATGGATTGAGACAGTTATTTCAAAATATGCAATCGATTCTGACCGGTGAAAAAACAGTTTCCGAACTGGACAAATACCGGTTTATTTCTGTTGTTCTTGCATTTATCCATATTGCTCTTTGCATTTGCTTCTATCTTTATGAATATCCTATTCTGTTTATTTATAATATCTTTGCCGTTATCCTCTATTTGATCATGGGATTTAGATTTACAGCACTTCGCGAATATGCTCTTATGTATTATTGCTGTTATGCGGAGATTACTTTTTTCTCATCTTTTGCCACACTTTTGGCCGGCTGGGACTGGGGTTTTATGATTTATTTGATTGCATTGACTCCTGTTTCTTTTTATCTGGCTTACTCTTCCCCTCAATTTGGGCATGGTATCAAAAAACCTTTTTTCTTTGTTTCGTTATCCATGGTTGTTTTTGTTATAACACGAATACTTTCCACAAGGATTACTCCCCTTTATACAGAGCGTATTTTTGACCAACATATGACTCTCATGTATAGTGTAAATGCAATTGTTTCCTTTTTTGCTTTGTTGCTTTTCTCTATTTTATTTACCATTGAAATACGACAAAATGAAATTCGTTTGGAAGAACAATATTCCTTATTGGAATCTGTATCGAGTAAAGATCCGCTAACCGGCTTATTCAACCGCCGAAGTATGGATAAATATTTGATAACAGCTTTAGAACAAGCTAAAGGCGATGGTCTTGTTTTTTCCGTCATTTTGGGTGATATTGATGATTTTAAACGGGTTAATGATACTTACGGTCACAATATTGGTGATCAGGTATTAATGCAGGTTGCAAAAACAATTTCCGAAAATGCATCCGAGGGTTGTCGCGTATGCCGCTGGGGTGGAGAAGAAATTCTCATTTTTATTCCGGAAAACGAAACCGTCACCTATGAAGTTGCCGAAAAAATTCGTCAGTCCATCGAACAAATCCGGGTTCCTTTTAGTGCAGATTATGTCAGTGTGACCATGACGTTTGGTATAGCGGAATACAGTCCGGGATTGCCGTTCAACAAGCTGGTATCAATAGCCGACAACCGTTTATATTACGGCAAACGGCATGGCAAAAATCAGGTTGTAAGCACGATGCCGGATGAACAGACGCATTGACAGCCGTCACTACTACGAATAGTGGCGGCTGTTTTTGTTTTCCCTTGAAAATTGTGTATGAAAATTTGAGTACAATGGTAGTTTTCCTTGAAAACTTGGCGTTTTTATGTATAATAAAAATGTATGTCTAACTTATATAAAATATAGAAAAACAGAGGTTTTACAATGATTAGTGCAAATAATGTAACGTATAGAGTAGGAAAAAAAGCTTTATTCGAAGAAGTAAATATCAAGTTCACAGAAGGTAACTGCTATGGTCTTATTGGTGCCAACGGTGCAGGCAAATCAACCTTTTTAAAAATCTTATCCGGTGCTTTGGAAACCACCAATGGTGAGATTGTGATTACCCCCGGTCAGCGTCTTTCCGTATTGGAACAGGATCATTTCAAATATGATTCCTACCCTGTTATGGATGTAGTAATCATGGGCAATGCCAGATTATATGAAATCATGAAAGAAAAAGAAGCCATCTATGCCAAAGAAGATTTTTCAGACGAAGATGGTATCCGCGCCAGTGAATTAGAAGGTGAATTTGCCGAGATGGACGGCTGGGATGCTGAGACCAATGCTGCCATGCTGTTAAATGGTCTTGGTATCGAGACCGAGCTTCACTACAGTATCATGAGCGACTTAAACGGTAGTCAGAAAGTAAAAGTCTTATTGGCAAAAGCGCTATTCGGCAATCCGGATATTCTTCTTTTAGATGAGCCGACCAACCATTTGGATTTAGATGCAATCGCATGGTTAGAAGACTTTTTGATTGACTTTGACAATACCGTCATCGTAGTCTCCCATGACCGTTATTTCTTAAACAAAGTATGTACGCATATTGCAGATATTGATTATGGCAAAATCCAGTTATATGCAGGTAACTATGATTTCTGGTACGAATCCAGTCAGTTACTGGTAAAACAGATGAAAGAGGCCAACAAAAAGAAAGAAGAAAAAATCAAAGAGTTACAGGAATTCATCTCCCGTTTCTCTGCCAACGCTTCCAAATCTAAGCAGGCAACCTCCCGTAAACGCGCATTGGAAAAAATTGAGTTGGACGACATTAAGCCTTCCAGCCGAAAATATCCCTACATTGATTTTCGTCCCGACCGTGAAATCGGTAACGAAGTTTTATCGGTAGAAAACCTGACAAAAACGATAAACGGTGAAAAAGTCTTGGATCACATTTCATTTATATTAGGACATGATGATAAAGTAGCTTTTGTTGGTGGTAATGAATTAGCTAAGACAACTTTATTCAAAATTCTGATGGGCGAATTGGAACCGGACGAAGGAAGCTTTAAATGGGGTGTTACCACATCACAGGCTTATTTCCCCAAGGATTCAACCAGTGAATTCGACAATGATTACACCATTGCCGACTGGCTGATGGGTTACTCTCCCGTAGATGATATTACCTATGTACGCGGTTTCTTGGGACGTATGTTATTTGCCGGCGAAGACGGTGTCAAAAAAGTCAAAGTCTTATCCGGTGGTGAAAAAGTCAGATGTCTGCTTTCCAAAATGATGATTAGCGGTGCTAACTGCCTGATTTTGGATGAACCCACCAACCATCTGGACATGGAAAGCATCACCGCTTTAAACAACGGTCTGATTAAATTCCCGGGTGTTGAGCTTTTTGCCTGCCACGACCATCAATTCGTACAGACAACTGCCAACCGCATTATGGAAATCCTTCCAAACGGTACGCTGGTTGATAAAATCACAACCTATGACGAATATCTTGCAAGTGATGAAATGGCAAGAAAACGTACCGTATATACAGCGAATACGGAAGACGACAATAACTAAAAAACATTAGCTTTGACATTGTTTCGAAAGGAAGGATGCTCAAAGCTAATTTTATGACATCATAATATACAAACAATAACAAAAGGAACTATGCCAACATGAAAGCAGTCGACTTACACACACATTCAACCAAATCAGATGGAAGTTTTACCCCAACAGAACTGGTCGAATACGCAGTCAAAAAAGGGT
Source organism: Lachnospiraceae bacterium (assembly GCA_017387565.1). Classification (GTDB taxonomy): domain Bacteria; phylum Bacillota; class Clostridia; order Lachnospirales; family Lachnospiraceae; genus UBA2882. Next base: position 24,466 of record JAFOEY010000052.1, read on the forward strand.
TAGCAGCTATTGCACTCTCCGACCATGACACGACAGAGGGAATTGATGAAGCTTTTGCTGCGGCAAAGGGAACGAATCTCGAAATCATACCCGCCATTGAATTTTCCACAGAATATGAAGGCAGGGATATTCACATTTTAGGTCTGTATATTGATCATCACAGTGAACATTTTGAGGAATATCTTCAGGATTTCCGCGATGCCAGAGATGCCCGCAATCAAAAGATGTGTGAAAAACTGGCAGAACACGGAATTGATATCTCCTACGAACAATTATGCCAAAAATATGAGGGTTCCGTATTGACTCGTGCTCATTATGCGGCATATTTATTAGAAAAAGGAGTTGTAAAAAGCAGAAATGAAGCATTCGAGCGTTATATCGGCGACCATGCCCCCTGCTTTGTGCCCCGCCACAAAGTTACGCCCATGCAGGCTGTAGAACTGATTCTACGCGCCGGCGGTGTTCCAATACTGGCTCACCCCATTCTCTATCACTTAAGCAAGGCAAAGTTAGAGCAGCTTATCACCGATTTGAAAGCAGTCGGATTAGTTGGCATAGAAGCTATCTATTCTACTTACAATTCCTCAGAAGAACGACAAATCCGCCATTTGGCAGAAAAATACAACCTGCTAATATCCGGAGGTTCCGATTTTCATGGTGTCAACAAGCAGAAACTGGATTTAGGCACAGGCTACGGGCATCTCTTCGTTCCCGAAGATGTATTGGACAATATCAAGAAATACCGAAGAGAACATGGAAAATACAAGGACCGTATAATCTTTTCCGATATGGACGGAACTCTTTTGGATGATGAAAAAAATCTTTCGCCAAAAATCCATGATGCCATCCTGAATTTTACATCACAAGGTGGAAATTTTGTACTCTCCAGCGGAAGACCACTTGCAAGTATTTTAGAAACAAGAGACAGACTGGGACTTGCTCTGCCCGGCACCTATATTATTTCTTACAACGGTGCATTGGTCTATGACTGTGAAAACGAAAAACCGGTCTTAGAACGTCGTGTTCCCTTTGAATATGTAAAAAAAGTATTGGAAACAGCCAAAGAATGTGGTGTTCATGCACACACTTATAATAAAAATACCATTGTGTCTCCTGCTGATAATGAAGAACTGGCCTATTACCGTATTCACATCCATATGCCGGCCACCATCACCGATGACGTCGTCGCTGCACTGGAAGAAGAACCCTTTAAACTGCTTTTGGTGCATTTAAAGGAAGATGGTAAATTAGAAGATTTCCGTAAAGCTTTGGATCAAGTTGCAAAAGGAACACTGCACACCTTCTATTCTTCTCCTTTATATTTGGAATGTTGTATGGCAGATGCCTCCAAGGGCAATGCCGTCCGGTTTTTATGCGATTATCTCGGCATTGACATTGCGAATTCTGTTGCCGCAGGCGATGCCGCAAATGATATTTCCATGTTGGAAGCCGCAGGAATTGGTGTCTGTATGGTAAACGGAACAGAAGACACAAAAAAAGCCGCTGATTATATCACGAAAGCGGATAATAATCATAACGGCTTTTTAGAAGTCTTACGTCTGGCGACTACTACGAATTCACCAATTTCAAATCAAAATATTTAAAAAAGGATAGCTGTTTTACAAGCAGCTATCCTTAATTTTATCAACATCTTTCTTATTCACAATATACCATCTTCGATGTTTACAATAAAACTATATTCCCGATCAAACACTCTTTTTGTTTTGCTTATCCTTCCACAATCAAATATCTGCCGTCTCCGACTGCAAACACTTCATCGGCTTCTACAATCCCATCGGCATCCATATTTTCCATATCAACACCTTCTTCATCAAAATATTCCCATACTTCTTCTTTGGAATTGACCACTAAAGCCATGCACTCCTCCAAATAATTCTTTGCCTCCTCCGGGGTTTGCGCAACCGGTTCCGGGTACAGTTTTAACTGATTCTCCAAAAAACATTGTAATACTTTTTCATCAAAATCCGGCATAATCATTCTCCTTTTCCATATATATCTTATCTTTATACTCTGTTTTATTATTCTGCTACCTGTTCCAAAGTCATGCTTTTGACCCTGAAATCATCATATTACACATCTTTTATGTAATTATCATAAAGTGCCTGCAAAACCTGCCATACGCCCTTATCCTTCCATCCGGGGCAAATATGTTTTGCCGCCTTTTTCACATTGTCAACAGCATTTTCCACGGCATAACTTTCTTCTGCTGCCATAATCAGGCCCAGATCATTATCATTATCGCCAAAGACCATGGTCTCTTGTGGCAAAATTCCAAGTTCTTTTTGAATCTTTCGCAATGCATTTCCCTTATCAACCGAAAAATCCATGAAATCCACCCATTCCTCTCCGGCCATGGTCGTTTTGACCCGATCCTTCCATTTGGGAATTAAAATCTGTTCTCCGATGCTTCGGATACTGCCTTTTTTGTAAACAGCAAGCTTTAAAAATTCTTCATCCTCTGCCAGAATATCATCCGTCAGGGTCACATCATTCCGATAAGAATCGGTAATCAGGCGGATGAAATCCTCATCCTTGGATTCCAAATAACAGCCATGAGAAGTCGATGCCACAACATGACATCCCTCCGGATACAGTGTACGTAAATCTGACATGATTTCTTCCACATCGTTTTTCTCCATCTTTGTAATGGAAAAATTCTCCGACGCCAATAAAATATGCGCACCGTTTTCAGCAATATAATCAAGTTTTCGGTTAACAGGTGCAAACATCTTGCGAATGCTTCCGTACTGTCTTCCGCTGGCAATCACAAATCGGATTCCCTCATCCCTTAACTTTTGTATAATATCAATCATTTCATCATACATCTGTGGCGAAGAGTCTTTCACCAGTGTTCCATCCACGTCTGTTGCAATTAATTTAATCTTGGTATTCATAAAAAAGATCTCCTAATGAGTGCCATTCTAGCATGGGCGTTTGCGAAAAATAGTCAATATTTTATTCTTCATGATGTGTCGCCGGCACAAAAACCCGTTCCTTTAACGGATCCTCTTCAGCTTTTTTCGTTTCTTCCATTGCTTCTTTACAGAAATTTGCCTGTGCTCCGAAAAGTTCTTTTCCGCGGCGGTCTATTCTATCATAATTTCCATCCTTATCCAAAAGCTGAGCCTTCATGGTATCTTTCAACAGACAGTTTAAAATATGCTGTACTTCTTCCTTCAAATCCGGCTGCTCAATGGGAAACAGTATTTCCACACGGCGGTTTAAATTACGCGGCATCCAGTCTGCACTGGCAAGGTAATATTCCGGATTTCCACCGTTTTCAAAATAAAAGATACGACTGTGCTCTAAGAAGGTTCCCACAATGGAACGAACCGTAATATTTTCAGATACCCCGGGAATGCCGACTTTCAAGCAGCAAATTCCCCGGACAATCAATTCTATTTTAACGCCTGCCGCACTTGCCTGATACAAAGCCTCTATAATGTCTCTATCACAAAGAGAATTCATCTTGGCTACAATTCGTGCCTCGTTCCCCTGCTTTGCCTGTTCAATTTCACGGTTTATCAAATATAAAAATCTGTTTTTTAACCACAGCGGGGCAAGTGCCAGCTTATTCCAGCTTCTTGGCTCGGAATAACCGGAAAGCATGTTGAATACCGCCGTTGCGTCTTCTCCGATATCTTCGCGACAGGTTAAAAGTCCGAGATCCGTATACAGCTTTGCAGTCGCATCGTTGTAATTACCGGTTCCCAAATGCACATAACGGCGAATTCCGTCCTCTTCCCTGCGGACTACCAGTGTGATCTTACTGTGGGTTTTTAATCCGACCAGTCCGTAAATAACATGGCAGCCTGCTTTTTCCAGTTTCTTTGCCCAGACAATATTATTTTCCTCGTCAAAACGGGCTTTTAATTCCACCAAAACCGAAACCTGTTTTCCGTTTTCAGCCGCATGAGCCAAAGCCGCAATAATGGGCGAATTGCCACTGACACGATACAAGGTCTGCTTAATGGCAAGCACCTGCGGATCTCTTGCAGCATTTTTTATAAAATCTACCACCGGCGAAAAGGTCTGATAAGGATGGTGAAGCAGAATATCCTGTTTGCGAATCTGTTCAAAAATATCGCAATCAGCCGGAAGCTGTGGCACCGGCTGTGGAATATAAGGTTTTTCCTTCAGCTCATCAAAGCCGTCCAGCCCGTATAATTTCATCAGCACGGTCAAATCCAATGGTCCGTTGATATAATAGATTTCTTCTTCGGAAACCTTCAGTTCCTTGCGAATAATACGGAGTAACGACTTATCAATACCGTCCTCAACCTCTAACCGGATGGCTTCTCCCCACTGACGCTTTTTCAACTGTTTCTCAATCTCTTTTAACAGATCTTCCGCTTCATCTTCTTCGATGGAAAGATCCGCATTTCGCATAACACGGAACGGGTGAACGCTTAAGACATCATAATTTAAAAAGAGTTTTTCAATATTTCTCTCAATAATTTCTTCTAAAAAGATGAAAGTCCGCTGTTGCTGTTCCGGAATTTCAAAAATACGTGGCAAAACACTGGGAACCTGAACAGTTGCAAATTCGATTTCATCATCTTTACTCTCTTTTAATCCCTTTGTGCTTCCTTTGTCTTCCTTAACGGCCTTTTCGTCTTTTATACCTTTTTTTCGAACCAATGCACCCAGATTGAGGGATTTGTTACGGATTAACGGAAACGGTCTTGATGAATCCACGGCCATGGGCGTTAAAACCGGATATACCGTATCTTCAAAATAGGCATCCACAAACTCAGCCTGCTTTTTGGTCAGTTTTTCATGATGCGTAATAATCTGAATCCCGTTTAGAGATAACTGTGGCAAAAGGCTCCTGTTATACGTAGAATACTGCATGTGTACCAGCGCGTGTGTCTCTTTATTAATTGCCTCAAGCTGTTCTTGCGGCGTCATACCTGCAATATCTTTTTTGTGATATTTGGCGTGTACCATATCCTTTAAGGAAGCCACGCGGACCATGAAAAATTCATCCAGATTGGAGGCTGTGATACTCAAAAATTTTAGTCTTTCAAATAATGGATTTTCTTTATCCCTTGCTTCATACAGAATTCGATAATCAAATTTTAACCAGCTCAATTCGCGGTTCTCATAATACTTCGGATCCTGAAAATTAATCTCGTTTGCCATCTTGCTTCCTCCTATACGCGTCTTTTGTGCTTAATCACAGGCCGGACGCTGTATACTTCTTCAAAAAATTTTGCTCTGGCAGTTAATAAACCGGTCTCTAAGGTAATATCTTCGGTTGTATCAACCGTAATCACGAGCTGATTGTCCCTGAGACTGGTTTTGACATTCTGAAATTTCTGCTTATGACTTCGATCCAGTCCGTTTGCCACACGTAAAATAGCAGTAAGCTTTGCAATCACCAGATAAGCTTCTCTGCTTAACGTCGTATGTTCACCAAGCTTATCATAGTATTCAAATTCATCCCGGTTGTATTTTGCCACATAAGCAACCATCTCCCGTTCCGTATGTGACAGACCAATGATTTCCGTGGCCATGATAATCCGGAAACTGCATTCCCCGACATCTGTCTGTGAAATATATTTTCCACAGTCATTGAGCTGTGCCGCAATCTGTAACAATAACCGCTCACGCTTTCCAAGTCCGTGTACCTTTTTCATCGTATCAAAAATAGACACTGCTAACTGCTCAATGCTTTCATTTCGCTTTCTGCTGCACATATAACGTTTGCTGATTGTCTGTGTCGATGCAATAATATCCTTTTCAAAATCATGGGAAATCGTAATCAGATTGTTTTTCTGTGCATATTCATAGGCAATACCGTCACAAAGCGTTGTTCCGGGTGCCCAGATATGGCTTGCACCGGTTACTTCCATAATCCGTTTAATTAGAACCGCACTGTAAAACATCAAAGAAGCATGTTCTTCGGATATTTCCAAAGCCAGACTGAAGTCAATCCGGTTTTTGTGACTGACTTCATCCATGAACTTCAGATAATCCTCATAATCAATTTCTCCCGGAACTTTACAGATTTTATTTTTCTGCAACACAACGGAAAGATAGTCATCCACGACAATCAGGTTCTGGATTTCACGCTCTTTTAAATACATTTTTTTGAATAACGAAAACTGATTGTTTACCATCTCTTCAATCAGTTTTTCAGACTGTCCGCTTCGCGGCGCAAGTGCTTCAAGACGTTCCCTAAGACGCATAACACCAAGACGCATATTTTGTGTGGTGACCAGTGAATCCTTTTCAAAGAGTGAAATCTGAACACTTCCGCCACCAATATCCAGTATGGCACTACCACCTTCGATACACTTATCAAAAGCCTCTCCTTTAGTTGCGATTGCCTTATAATTTAAAAAGCGTTGCTCCGAGTTACTGATGACATCTACGGTCATACCGGTCCGGTTTTTAATCTGATCTAATACAATCAGTGTATTTTCTGTTTCCCGGATGGCACTCGTACCATATGCCTTATAAGCATCAACCTTGTATGTTTTCATAATTTCTTTGAAATCACGAAGCGTATCACACAATTCATCCATTTTTTCGCGGGAAAGCTTTCCCGTCTTGTATGAATCCACACCCAGTGCCAGTCGGTGATTGATACAGTCGATTTCCTTAATCCCGGATTTGGACGAGATTTCAAATATTTTCATCGTCAGTTCATAGGAACCGACATCAATTGCCGCAAATAATTTTACTGCCATTTTATGTACCTCTTTTCCAATGACATCATATGATATCAGAGTCAAAAGTATCTCTTTGGAACCCGCAGATATCATCATATCTTATAAATGTAAAATACAATCCAAAAAAATGTAAAAAGCAAATAAATTAACCTTTTTACAATTGTTTGTTAAAAAAAAGTTTGCTATTCTACTCACAGACTGTATGTGGGCAGTCAGCACATAAACACAATTGTAAAACAGGCGGTAAATTAATAATTTCCGAGAATTTTCATATTACGTGCTTCATCTCTTAAACCGCGCAGCGCATTCTTAACGGCACCATCTGCCAGATTTCCTTCAAAGTCAACAAAAAAGCGGTATTCCCAGTTGCGATCTTCAATCGGGCGGCTTTCAATTTTACACAAATTCAGATTATTGTAAATAAAATGAGAAAGCATATGATAAAGCGATCCGCTTTCATGCGGAATTTCAAAACAGATACTGATTTTTTTTGCATCCTTTAAAAATACTTTCTGATTGGTAACAATGATAAATCTGGTGGAATTGGTATCAGACTGGTTGATTCCCTTTTTTAATACATCCAGACCATAAATTTCACCGGCATACGCACTGGCAATGGCAGCCTGTGTCTTATCCCCGTCCTTAACAACCTTTTGTGCCGCAAAGGCATTATTCTGCATGCTGATTTGTTTCCAGTCATGTTCACTCAAAAATCTGGCACTCTGCATCAGAGACTGCGGATGCGAATAAACGGTCTTGATATCCTCCATCGTCGAGCCGGGAACACCCAACAGACAATGCTCAATTTTAATAATCTGCTCTCCTACGATGTAATTTTCAAACTCCACAAGCAAATCATACACTTCACTAATGATTCCTGCCGTTGAATTTTCAATGGGTAATACGGCAAAATCGGCACTTCCCTCTTCAATGGCAGACATGGCATCGCGGAACGTATTCACATGAAAACTTTGAATCTTATCTCCGAAATACTGAACCATGGCAGCCTGTGAATAAGCACCTTCTGCTCCCTGAAAAACCACACGGACCTTACCGTCATCCAGACTGTCCACTCCCATAAAAGGCAGTCTGCCGATACTGCCGTGTTCCGCCAAAATCTGATACTGCAGTTTCCGGCTCACCGACATAATCTGTTCAAACAATTCCTCAACTGCACGACTTGTAAAATCACTGGTGGTCAGTGCTTTGACCTTACGGATTTTTTCTTCTTCCCGAACACGGTCAAATACCTTTTTTCCATTCTCTATTTTATATTCAGCAACCTGCTTACAGATGTTCACGCGCTTTTCGTAAAGCTCAACAATCTGTTTGTCAATCACATCAATTTCATCCCGTAATTGTAATAAATCCATCTTCTGTCTCTTTTCTGTTCTATTTTGTTTTTCTGTTCTATTCTGTTTTCTGTTCTATTCTGTTTTCTGTTCTATTTTGTTTTCTGTTCTATTCTGTTTTCTGTTCTATTCTGTTTTCTGTTCTATTTTGTTTTCTGTTCTATTTTGTTTCATTCTATTTCATTTTATTGTGCTCAGTTTATTGCTCTGTTGCCATATCCCCAACACGTGCTACTCACATCATATATAATGTATTGTATATATGATGTGTATCATTTCTTATTCAGTGCAGCCTCTTCTGCAGCCGTAAATGTCTGAACACCGCCTCCGCCTAAGGCATTGTATTGATACATCGGTGTCGAAATCCCGAATTCTGAAAAATAGAAGACGCCTCCCGCTACTCCGAAGTTTGTGTAGTTACCTTCTGCTAACTCCACAGGTTCACTTCCATCCGCACGGATTTGCATCAAAGCAGGCTCCATCTTGGAATTTTTCTGATAGAATATATAATCTCCGCAGCAGATAAAGGTATCACAGCGGTCATCGGTTATTTTTTCCGCCTCTCCTGACGCGATATTATAACGATACAAACAGTAATCATCATCAATATTCATAAAATAAAAATATCCGTTCTGGTAATCCGGATTCCAGATATTTCCATCATAGATCATCTGGGAAGTCCTTGTTTTCGGATCATAAACATATAAATAATGATCCCCTTCTTTTCCGTTATAATAAATCTTTCCGTCATAGACACAGGCAGGATTGGCATCAAAGCTCATCACTTTTTCCGCTTCCTTATTTCTGACATCCATTCTCTGTAATGATATTCCATCCTGATTATCATACCGCTGATAATACAGATCATTGTCAATCAACTGAACAACACCGCATGTCACTTTTTCCATGCACTTGGTCTTATTTCCTTTTTTATCTGTCCGGTACAATCCCAGCATGGACACCTTAAATCCTCCCATCCCCGTGACCGAGGAAAGATTGTTGATAAAATAATAAACATTGTTTTTGTCAACATTGATATAGGATACCGGACTGTCGGTAAGACATTTTGCACCCGTTCCGTCAAGATTCATGACATAGAGCCGGTTGTTATCATACGCATTGGCAAAAAACAGCTTTCCGTCCTTTTCACAAAACATTCCACCGTTATTCAGATTGCCGGTTGTATTTCCTACCGTTCCCTCAGGATTGGAATGCAGATAATCTTTGAATGTATTATACGCAATACCACCGCCAAGTCCCAAAATAATTACGCCAATAATTATGATTAATTTGATTTTGTCTGACATAAATTCTCCTTCATATCTTTCATTGTCAGCCGATAGACAGGGTGCACAAATCCCGGTGCAATTTCTGCCATGGGGATTAACACAAAATCACGATTTTTTATATCAATATGAGGAATGGTCAGGTATTCATCCTCTAAAATCATCTCATCATAGAATAAAATATCCAGATCCAGCGTCCGGTTTCCCCAATGAACAGTTCTAACTCTTCCAGCCTTTTGCTCAATTTCATGGCACACACGCAATAATTCATAAGGTGTTAATAAAGTTTTGACTTTTATCACACCATTTAAAAAAGCTTCGGTTGCAACGTCCCCATAAGCTTCTGTCTCAATTATTTCCGAAGTACGCAAAACATAGATGTCATTTTCATTTTCCAGCATTTCCAATCCCTGCCTGATATATTCCTCACGATCCCCAAGATTGGAACCAAAAGCAATATAAGCTACATGCCACCCTCTTTTTACTGTCACGGAAACATCTTCAAAAGGTAAGGGAATCGGTGCCTGCGGTTTGCTTACCTTCAACGTAACTGAATGAACCAACGGATATTTTAACAAAATTTCCCTTGCCAGATTTTCCACAACCGCTTCAAGTAACTTATAGGTGTTTTTTTTCATATATTTGTCAATGAACATGCTGACCGAACCATAATCTACCGATTCGGACAATTCATCCCGCAAACCGGCTTCTCTGGTATCTACATCCAATATGGCACTGACATAAAAATTCTGTCCCTGTGCCAATTCCTCGGGATACACCCCATGATGCGCAAAAACTTTTAACCGATCAATTCTGATTTGATCCATAAAACCACACCCTTTCATCCTTCTGAACGTATCTTTCCATTTTTGCAAATAGCAGTTTCATCTATTCCCCAAATGATATCATTTACATATTCTATCACAGACGCGTTCTCACTTGGATAACAACGTAGCAGTACTAAATTCGCAATAAATTGCTCATTAAGTGCTGACGCCCACATACAGTCTGTGAGTAGAATATGTAAATTATATCTCATCTGCAATATAGAATCATGAATGCAAAATTGCTTCCGTCATGCGAATGGCTCTGACATTTTCCTTAATGTCATGAACGCGGACAAAACCCGCACCCTTCATCACTCCGATGACGGTTGTTGCAATTGTTCCCTCCACACGGGAATCCGCCGGCAAGTCCAAAGTCAGACCAATCACAGACTTTCTGGAGGTTCCTAAAAGAATAGGAAGTCCAAACGAATGCAGTTCCTCCAGTTTGTTGATAATCTCCAAATTATTTTCATAGGTCTTTCCAAATCCCACGCCAGGATCAATACAGATATCGGAATAGGGAATTCCTGCATTTTGTGCAATCTCCAATGTTTCTTCCAAATCACGTAGGACATCCTGCATAAAATTCTGATAATCCGGCTTTTGTCTGTTGTGCATCAGACAACAGGTCATTTTATTTTTGGCAATGACCTCTGCCATCCTTGCATCATATTTTAATCCCCAGATGTCATTAATCATGTCGGCACCGGCCTTAATCCCGGCTTCTGCTACCTTGCTTTTATAAGTATCCAGAGAAATCGGAATATCAAATCTCTGACTCAGTGCTTCGATAACCGGTACCACTCTTTCTATTTCTTCCTCATCAGATAACAAGGTATAACCCGGTCTTGTTGACTCGCCTCCGACATCCAGAATATGTGCACCGTCCCGAATCATTTCCTCAGCATGGAACAACGCCTTATCCAAATTATTCCATTTACCACCGTCAGAAAAAGAATCCGGGGTGACATTTAGAATTCCCATAACATAGCAGTGATGATCTGTATCAAAAATTTTGTCTTTTATTTTCATTTTAACTACTCTCTCTTTATTCTTTTTAACATCCGTTATCAGTTCATTTTACATTCACGTCACTTTCATGCCATTGCTTTTTCTTTTTTTGCGCTGTACCACTTCGTGACGTTTTATACGATTGGATCTGTTTTTTGTATTTCATTCTACTCACGCAGCATCTGATAAAAACTGTTCTGAAGCTTTTCATCATCTGCAAAAGCGCCACGTGTCACGATGGTAACCGTTTTGCTTCCCGGCTTTTTTACGCCTCGCATCGTCATGCACATATGCTCTGCCTCGATCATGACCATCGCACCTTTGGCATGCAATTCCTCCATCAGGGCATCTGCAATCTGCGCACCCATCTTTTCCTGAATCTGAAGACGCTTGGCATATACTTCGACCGTACGCGCAATCTTGCTTAAACCCACAACCTTTCCGTTTGGAATATAAGCCACGTGTGCTTTTCCGTAAAAAGGCATCAGATGATGCTCGCACATGGAATAGAAAACAATATCTTTTTCCAATACGATTTCATTGTGTCCGGCTGTAAATGTCTTTTGTAAGTGTTGTGAAGCGTCCTGGTCCATACCGGCAAAGATTTCTTCGTACATACGTGCAATCCGGTCGGGAGTATCAAGTAAGCCTTCCCGATTAACATCTTCTCCAATTCCTTCCAATAAAAGGACAACTGCTTCTTTAATTTTCTCTTTATTTACCATGGGAGTCTCTCCTCGTCCATTTGTGTTCTTGTATAATTGCCTTTAATTCCCCCAGATAAGAAAGAGAACCAAAAGCGATGATGACACAGTCCCTGCCACCCATCAGGTATGCCATTTCAACCGCCTCAAACAATCCGTCCGCCGCCGTCACATTGGGATGATATACAGATACCGCCCGGGCCAGCTCATAAGCATCCATCGCCCTTGCATTGTGCGGTGTTTTCACGGTAATAATTCCGTCTGCCAACGAATAAGTTTCGCGGATTATTTTGTCATATTCCTTATCTTTTAATACACCCATTATATATATTATTTTCTTATTTGTAAACGAAGGACGCGCTTTATAAAAAGCTATGGTTTTTGCCAATTCCACTGCCGCATCTTCGTTGTGTGCACCATCAATATAGACATCCGGTTTCGCAGCAATTTTTTCAAAACGTGCCGGCCAGACAATCTGTGCAAATGCTTTTTTCAGCTTTTCCTCCGGTATCCTAAAACCGTATGCCTCTTTCAGACAATCCAAAACCTCCAATGCCGTCGCAGCATTCAGGAGTTGATATGTGCCACACAACGACAGGAGTATTTTTTTATGTTTCCTGTAATTTAACGTCATCCCTTTTGATGAGATCTGCAACATATTTGCTTTTTCTGTATCTACAACCAAAAGCTCTGCTCCCTGCTCCTCTGCCGATTTTTTGATTACATCCATTGCCTCCGGCTTTTGAGGATAAGAAACGACCTTGCTGTTTTTTTTGATGATACCGGCTTTCACCGCGGCGATTTCCGAAAGACTCTTTCCTAAAAACTGCATATGATCCATACTGATGGAACTGATGACACTGACAAGGGGATTTTGAATAATATTGGTTGCATCGGTCAGTCCCCCCATTCCGGTCTCTAAAACCACGACGTCACATGCTTTTTCCTTAAAATACAAAAAGGCCAGTGCCGTTTCCAATTCAAACGGCGTCGGATGAGCACAACCGTCTGAAACCATTTGGTCGCATACTTCCTTTATGTGCTCCACATATTCACACAATGCCTTTTTGGAAATCATCCTGCCGTTGATGCAAAAACGCTCCCTGTAATCGGATATGGTAGGTGAAATATATCTGCCCGTCTTGTATCCGCATACGGTAAGTGTTTCACTGATCATGGCTATGATACTGCCCTTTCCATTCGTGCCGGCAACATGAATGAATTTTAAATCGTCCTGCGGATTTCCCAAGCGCCTGCACAACTCTTTCACGCTGTCAAGTCCCAGATGGCTTCCCAATGCCTGCAATGATTCAATATATTCAAAAGTTTCTCTTTCCGTCATTTCTTCCAATCCTTTATCAAAAAAGAATGAGGCCTGCAAAATATGCAAAGCCCCATTGCTTTCTTAAAATGCATCATCTATTTCATCATGCAAATCGACATCATCCAAATCAGCACCATGTGCAATATTTTGCGTATTCAGGGTTCTGCGTTTCATTCTCTGCTCTTCGGACTCTTTCAAAATAAAATCTTTGATGGCACGTGCATTTTTGATATGAATCAGTTTTAAATGATGATGTGTTGTATCTCCGGTATAGCATACAACCGTACCCAGACCAAAAATTCTTTCCATCAAAGAAGTCTCTAACTGAACATCCGTAACCTTGTACATATAGCAGTCATCCTCCAGTGTTTTGAGAAGTCCCGCTTTAATATTAATCACATCTTCTTTTATCGTATATACGGTAAATGTCCATGGCAGACCAAATAATAATAATCTTTTTCTTTCTCTGAATTCCATCAAAAAATCCTCCTGTATCACGGCAATGTATCGACGTTGCTATTTAAACTCTATTGGTATTATTCTATCATATTAATACTATTTTTGCCACAATTTGATTCGCTTTGTACCCTTTGATTTGATTATTATTTTTCATTTCGGATTTGTGTTCTCAATATATATCTTTGTCCGCTGGCTTTTACAAGGTTTCGTGTTTTTCTTAGCGGCATATGCGAACAAAAATAATGACCGGTTTCAACTGTCTGAAGACGAAGTCTGAGTTTTGAAACCGGTCATTTAATAATACTTTGTGAGCATGTGGCTTAGAAAAACTAGAAACCGAAGTACGAAGCGGACAAAGATATATATTGAGAACACAAATCCGAAAAAAGCAAATTCTGTTTTTCTAATTTTTTGATTGAATACCATATCTAGATATGGTATTCTAAGTAAAATGTAAACACAAACGGAGGTATTTTCATGACAGCAAAAGAATGTATTTTAGGTCGCCGAAGCATTCGCAAATTCAAAGCAGATGCGGTAGATCATGAGTTATTAAAACAAATCGTTGAAACAGCTTCTTATGCTCCCAGTTGGAAGCATACCCAGATTACCCGCTATATTGTTGTAGAAGGTGCCTTAAAAGATAAAATTGCTACAGAAGGTACCACCATCTATCCGGGAAATGGAACAATTATCCAAAATGCACCCGCATTGGTTGCAGTAACCGTTATCAAAAACAGATCCGGTTATGAAAGAGACGGTTCTTTCTCAACCGACAGAGGTGATGGCTGGCAGATGTACGATGCCGGTGTTGCATCCCAGACTTTCTGTTTAGCAGCTCATGAGGCAGGTCTTGGAACCGTTATCATGGGATTGTTTGATCGTTCCACTGTTGAATCACTCTTACAATTACCGGAAGATCGGGAATTGGTAGCTTTGATTCCAATCGGATATCCTGACATCGAGCCGGAAGCACCCAAAAGAAAACCGGTTGATGAATTAATTTCATTTATCAGTTAATTTTTAAATCGAAGGGAATTTATTTCTCTTCGATTTTTTATGAATCATAAAATACTCATCTTTATAAAAAAACAAGGAAAGAAAGCGAGGAAAAGTATGAGACATCTAATGAATCCTCTGGATTTTACAGTCGAGGAATTGGACAAGCTATTTGATCTTGCCAACGATATCGAAAATAATCCGGAAAAGTACAGCGAGAAATGTAAAGGAAAGAAAATCGCAACCTGTTTTTATGAACCGAGTACCAGAACCAGACTTAGTTTTGAATCTGCCATGATTAATTTAGGTGGCAGCGTCATTGGTTTCTCCGATGCAAATTCATCTTCCGCATCCAAGGGCGAAAGCGTATCCGATACCATCCGCGTCATTTCCTGCTTTGCAGATATCTGCGCGATGCGTCATCCCAAGGAAGGTGCTGCCATGGTTGCCGCTTCCAAATCCTCTATCCCGGTTATCAATGCCGGAGACGGTGGACACCAGCATCCCACCCAGACACTGACGGACATGCTGACCATCAGAAGCCTGAAAGGAAGATTAAACCATTTCACCATTGGTCTTTGCGGCGATTTAAAATTCGGACGTACCGTACACTCTTTGGTAAATGCCCTTTCCCGCTATGATGATATTCATTTCATCTTTATTTCGCCGGAAGAACTCCGTATCCCCGACTATATCCGGGAAATGTTAGCCGAAAAAGGCATTTCTTTTGAAGAATATATTAAACTGGAAGACTGCATCGGCGACCTCGACCTTTTATATATGACCAGAGTTCAGAGAGAACGTTTCTTTAACGAAGAAGACTACGTCAGATTAAAAGACTTTTATATTCTGGATAAAAACAAAATGAGTATGGCAAAGGAAGATATGCTGGTGCTCCACCCGCTTCCTCGTGTCAATGAAATTTCTGTCGAAGTGGATGATGATCCCAGAGCCGTATACTTTAAACAGGTTCAATACGGTGTCTACGTCAGAATGGCACTCATCCTGACATTACTTGAGTTAGCGTAAGCTAATAAGGTGATCATTTCATAACGCGCATCCTATAAACAGGAACGATGTTTAGTATCAAGGAATGAAAATAACTTTTCCCCAATATCATCATAGATTTATATAAGGAGAATGAAACATGTTAAATGTAGGAAAAATAGAAGAAGGTTTTGTACTCGACCACATTCAGGCCGGAAAAAGCCTTTCATTATATCATCATCTAATGCTGGACAAGCTGGATTGTACCGTTGCCATCATTAAAAATGCAAAAAGTAATAAAATGGGCAAAAAAGATATCCTGAAAGTGGAATGTGATATCAATATGTTGGATTTGGATGTCCTTGCTTTTATTGACCATAACATCACCGTCAATGTCATTAAGGACGGAGAAATTGTCGATAAGAAAGAACTGGTCCTTCCCAGAGAAATAAAAAATGTCATCAAATGTAAAAATCCCCGCTGCATCACTTCTATCGAGCAGGAATTACCGCATATCTTCATACTGACGGATGAAGAAAAAGAAATCTACCGTTGTAAGTATTGTGAAGAAAAATACGGTGAAAAAAGATTATAATAGTAATTCTTTTTTACAATTGTGTAACTGAGAAATATGCAGAAAGCGCGAATATATGGAGCTTGCAGACCGATTATGCAGACGCTCTGCCGCGTTTCTCACAAAGTTCGCAATCTTTGTGGGATGGCAGTCACCCTTACAGAAATACATATCTTTGCCGATTCATACTTCGGTTTCCGGTATTTCTAAGCGGCATGCTCACAAAGTATATATTAAATGCCCGGTTTCAAAACTCAGACTTCGTCTTCAGGCAGTTGAAACCGGGCATTATTTTTGTTCGCATATGCCGCTAAGAAATATCAGGAAACCTCGCCAAATTCCTCGGGCAAAGATATGGATTTCTGTTAGGGCGACTGGCTATGTCCCCAAAGTTGCGAATAATAAAAAGTGAGAAACAATGGAAGAGAAAAAAAGTCTGCATCTAAGGTCAAAAGCTCCATATATCCGCGCTTTCTGCATATTCTCAGTTACACAATTAAATAATAAAACAATTTACCCGGCAGAAACCTGCCGGGTTTTAAAATGTTTAACACACTTTGAAATAAAAGATAATACCAAGCACTGCCTCCAAAATGCCTATACTAAGATGTCCTTACCTAATGTCAATTCCTGTTGTCTATTCCTTGCTGTGATACCTGTTGTTAAAACCAAGATGTCATATTCCTGCTGTCAATGCCATGATGTCATTCCCTGTTGTCCTACTCGTTGCAAATACAAAGATGTCTTTTAACTATGCTGACTAAACCAAGATGTCACGGCAGCCTTTCGTTCTGATGTAAAACATGATGTAAAAACCGACGAAAAAAGGCACTTTGTCCACGGACAAAGCGCCTTCGCTTTAGGTATTATTCTTTATTCATGTTGAGTATAAGCAATATCATTCCATTTGTCAACAGAAAATCAGAGAATTTTCAAAAAAATATGAAAAATTTCAAAATCATTTATCCCACTTTTCCCACTCCGGAATTGTTCCGTCACAGATTGCTGTCATCATGCGTTTTTTCACACCGGGCGCATGCCGGTTCATTTCGTTTAATAATTCTCTCACATAACTTCTTTCAGAAGTATGATCAAACGGACAGGGATTTTTTGTAACCGGAAGATGATATTTATTTTGAAATCCGATAGCCTCTGCCTGCGACACAAAAACAAAAGGTCGGATTAGTTCCATGTCCATATCCTCCCATTTTGTTTTGGGCCAAAATGTGGAAAAGCGTCCTTCATAGATTAAAGACAGCATCATCGTCTCAACCACATCATCCATGTTGTGCGCAAAAGCAATTTTGTTACAGCCAAGGGCCTTTGCTTTCTCATTTAGGGCACCTCTACGCAATCTG
Source organism: Lachnospiraceae bacterium (assembly GCA_017387565.1). Classification (GTDB taxonomy): domain Bacteria; phylum Bacillota; class Clostridia; order Lachnospirales; family Lachnospiraceae; genus UBA2882. Next base: position 42,048 of record JAFOEY010000052.1, read on the forward strand.
GCACATAAGGAGCATCCTTCTGTTTCGATCATCTCATGAATATCAGTCTTAACAATATAGTATTCAACCTCCAGCTCTTTGCACAGCTTTTCAATCTCTGATAAATCAAATCCGTCATATCCTAAGTCAACTGTTATGGCTACCAGTTCAAATGCATGCGGATAAAAGCTTTGCAAACCGGCAAGTGCATAGAGTAATCCTAAAGAATCCTTTCCGCCGGAAACTCCAAGAGCTACTTTATCACCGGTTTCTATCATATGATACGTATCTATCGCCTGTCGGACTTTACTGTACAATTGCTGTAATTTCATCCTTATAACCATCCTGTTTTCTACAGCTATTATACTCTTTTGACTTAATATCTACAATGCTTCCATTTTTTTACGACATTGCGTAAAACAGTTTAAAATGTCGGGTGAAAAGATGCCGCACTCACCGTTCATAATCATTTCATATGCCTGATCCTTTGGTATCGCTTCTTTATACACTCTCTCATGCACCAACGCATCATAAACATCAGCAATCGACACAATTTGTGCAGAGAGTGGAATTTCATCTTTTTTTAATCCATTCGGATAACCGTTCCCATCATAGCGTTCATGATGGCATAGGCAAATCTCCTTACATATTTTACCATATTCTTTGCTCCATGCATTTTGTAATTTTTCCAGAATTTCACATCCGGAGAATGTATGAGACTTCATATATTCAAATTCCTTATCCGTCAGGCGTCCCGGCTTTAATAAAATCGTATCTGTAATTGCAATTTTTCCAATATCATGAAGTGAACTTGCAGATACAATAATATTAATCAACTCCGTCGTCAGCCCTTTTTCCGGATATAGTTGCATCATCCCCTCTGCAATAATCCTTGTATACTCTTTTATTCTTCGGATATGCTCTCCACTTTCCTGATTGCGATACTCTGCCATAACACCAAGCAAATCAATGATCTGCACATTACTTTTCTGCAGGAAATCCGCTTCCACTTTTAACATCGTATTTTGCATTTCAATGCGTTTTGTCTGTTGCTTAATCTTTTCTTCCAAATCATTCTGATATTGAAAAAGCTGTACCATATTTCTGACTTTAAGGCGTATTAAAGTCTCATTGAAGGGTTGTCGAATGCACTCAGAAACTTCTGACAAATACAATTTTTCTTCCATCTCTGCTGAAGTAGGATTGCATAAAACAATAATCGGAATTTTGCCATGTAACGGACTTTTTGAAATCGCATCTAAAAGTGTAAATCCATCGGTTGTCGATCCCAGCATATCAACCAATACTGCTACAATGCCATTAATATCTTTGGCTAAATAGTCCATGGCCTGTCCCACGTTATCTACCTGTTCCACACTGTATTCCTTACACAAAATACGCATCATGATATCTCGATATATCTCATTTTCATCCACAAGTAATATTCTATTTTCCATGATACATCCCTCACTTCTGTTTTTAGAATTCTGATTACTCGGTTTTTATGCAGTTTGTCCAAACATATGATTTATTTTCTCTACAACAATTTTTTCGTCATGAATTTTGATTACAAGCTGTTTAGCCGGTATTACAACCTTGCTTTCATTCAAATAATGTATCTTGACATTTTCATATACATGTCTCTCCACGACAATGCGCGAACGATTTGCTCTGTTTTCCCTTTTTTTGATATTATTTATATCCTGTCTTACACTCATCAATTCGGTCTCTTTTTCTTCAAGGGTCTGTCTCACACGTGAAAACATCTCTTCCGCATTTTGCTTTTCATTCAACAATTGTACATGCATTTGATTTTGTACTATCGTAAGTTGTTTAATCACGTTTCTAAGTTCTTCTTCTTTTTTCTCCGCAACCATACGTAAAGCATGAATGTCTCCATTGCTGCCAAGATTCAGAGTTGTGATTATCCCTGCATTATTACCGATATTCGTAAGGCAAAAACCTTTTTCAGCATAAGAATTTCCACCTATAATACCACTCTTCTCTCCATAAGAAACAATTGCACCATATGAGGATAAATTAGAATTCAGGCTGGCACCAAAATGTATGTTACCACCTGCATACACTGTTACATATTCAAAAAAATGACTGATAACGCATCCTCCGACATGCAATGCCATTAGACCGGTAGCATTATTGATACCTCTCTTTAATATCAGATTCCCACCACATCGGATCTGCGCATTCTTAACAAATCCTTCTACAACAAGATCACCATCCACTTCTATCGTGACAGGACCTTCAATGGTTCCGCCGATATAAACATCCCCTTCATAATGCAAAGTGCCTTGCGTATAATCATACTGGGGTAATATGAGCATATCTTCTACCAACAACTCATTTTCCCGAAAAATAACATACCCATCCGAACTTGCTACATAAGTTCTAAGATCTGACTTTAATTCAAAGCCACGCCCTTTTAACATTTCCTTTTCTTTTCCAATTTTCGCAGGTATTTTTTTTCCAAAAATATCAATTCCGTCTACTGCCATCTCTGCAAAATGGTATATAGCCAAAGTGTCGCCTTTTTTTACAAATTGAAACCATTTCATTTTTTCAAAATCGATAGAGCCGTCTTCTTTTAATTTAGGGTTTCGACTTTTGGTTGCATGCACCTTCCATTCATAAAAACCATTTGTTCCGTCTTTCGGTGCCAGTCCGGTTGCGACCAAAATACTGCTATCGGATTTTGTTTTATCGGTTATCTCACGATATTCGCGGGCAATGTACTCCAACGCCTTATAATCAATACCATAAACAATGCCATTTCCTTTTAAAATCCCCTCTAATGCATTCACGCTCTCAACAGCATTCGTTTTATGCCAAGTCAAATAAGCCTTTAATCCATCCGGACTAATGCACAAGTCATAATCTTCTGAGCTAAGCACAGTCCAATCTTTAGAAACTTCAAAAAGTTTTTTTCGTTTTTTCAACTTCAAACGTCGATTACGCATTTCTTTTGCTGTATACATAAAACTGTCATAATCGGAAACATCAAGTCCATCCTTTAGTCCAAGTCTGATTTCTCTCATCTGCCAGTACGAATACAAGGGATCCAAATACCTGCTAACATCCAGATGCTGTTCCAAACCAAGACGTATCTCTCTCATTTTTCGCCATGTATAGTTATGGTTTGCATATATACTTACATCCAATCCTTTCATTAGCCCAATTACAATCTCTTTTAAACAAGAAGACCGATACTCAGGTTGCAGATAAGGTTGAATATCAACCCCATTCTCCATGGCAAACTGTACTGCCTCCATTTGACTGTCAACATATCCGGTTTCCTGTCCTGCCATATCAATCACTCCTTCTCATCAGTTTTACATGCACCAATCAGGTAAAAAGGTATCAACTATTACAAACAAAAAAAGAACGAAAATGCACACAAACATCTTCGTTCTTGCAGATACTATATTAAAAATAAACTGATTTGTCAATATTATTATTTTTTATTTACCTTATTCTATTATTCTAATTTATCTTATCTTATTTATTTTTTACCTTATTCTTATATTTATCCAATGCCTCTTCCATTTTTTTATTTTCTGCCTCTTCCCGCATTCTTCCAACAAAAACGCCGATGCAGGAGCAAACTGAAAATGATAATCGCAATGTATTTTTTTCCTTTTCTTCCGAAATAATGGCTGCCACAGATGTAATCGGAGCCATACCAATATACATGATAGCAAACAGCTTTGTAAAAAACAGTTCCGGCATTCCCTCAAGGGTAATCGCATTTTCCATAATAACCGTCATAAGCGGAAATAGTATGAACTGTATTAAAATCGTCTTGTTTTTAATGGTATCTTTTAATTGTTTCTTGATGATAATCATAATATTTCGCATTTATTCTTCCTCCCCAAAATCTCTTCCTGTTAATTCTAAAAATACAGTTTCCAATGTCGGTTCTGAGGAATGAATCGTTTCAATTTCTTCCGCCTGCAATAAGTCATAGATTTGCTTTGCAGATTCCTTTTCGTGAGACAACTCTAAATCTTCTCCACCGGATAAATGCAATATTATTTTTTTCTGATGATTATACTTTCTGCATATTTCTTTTGGTTTCCCATAGTCTACGATTTTGCCATCATTTAAAAGGGCTACCGTATCACACAAGACCGTTGCTTCTTCCATATTATGAGTAGTTAAAAAAATCGTACACCCTTCTTTTTTCTTTTCTAAAATAATTCGGTGTATCGCTCTCATAGACTGTGGATCGAGACCGCTGGTCGGCTCATCCAGAAAAATAATCTTTGGTTTATGCATAAACACTCTCGCAAGCAAAAGTCGGGCACGCATACCCTTTGACAAATTTGCTGCCGAAAGCTTCGTGGAATCTGCCAGTCCTACCCGTTGCAATATTTCTTTAACCTTGCTATGCGGAATCCCATAGATATCAGCATATATTTTTAAATTATCGGCACATGACAGTCTCTCATATAAACCAAACTGATCCATCATGATTCCGATTTGCTTTTTATCTTCTCCGGTTAAATCTCCGACCTCTTTATCTAAAATTCTGACTGCTCCTTTGTCAAAAGAAAGCTGTCCTGTCAGAATTTTGATAATGGTCGTTTTTCCGGCTCCGGATGGTCCGAGCAATCCAAATATTTCTCCATCCGGAATCGTAAAATCAATCCCATTTAAAACAGTTTTCGTATCATAACTTTTATAGATATTTTGGCACTGTATCATGTTTTTTCTCCTTTTGATGTATTGGATACTCTGAAAGTATCAAAACATGCAAAAAGAAACAATACACCGAAACATAAGTTGCCAAAATCACTACATAAGTTGCCGAATTTACATTCTAGCTTTCTGTTATCTGTTTTTAATTTCAATACGATCCAGAATACCTTGTACACTCACATTTTGGTGTGTCAAATACATTCTAGTAACATCTTCAATAAAGCCTCTGTCTGATTTCGTTTTTTTCCGTATCTTGTCAATGGGATATCCTCTGTCTATGTACTTCATAATTCTTTGCACCAGAGCGTAGCGTTCTTTTTGCTCTTTATCTGTTATGCCTTTATCTGCTTTATTTTTATCTGTTATTTCGGTGCCGTTTCTGATTATGCCATTCCCATTTTGTACAATTCTTTTATTTTCATCGTCCATATCATAATCTGTAGAAGCATCCATGACAGCCGCTTTCGCATGCCCATAGTAAATCTTTTTCGGATTACGCTCTAATAGCAGTTCCCAACTCTTTGCAATCTGTGTCCCTTTGTGCATTTCCAACTCATAGAGTGGATTCAAATCTCCTACCAAAAGCACACCTTCATCCAGCCATAACGATATACTGTCATCACTGTGTCCGGGCGTATATAGAATTTCTCCATCAACGCCGATTTTTCTCAAAAAGTCTCTGCTTTCGGCGATTGTAATCAACTGTACTTTACTATCATCAATCGGTTTAAATTTTTTTCTTTTATCTTTTGCAAATACAGAATCCGAACTATGAATAAACGCCTCTTGCACATCCACCACAACAATGGTAATCCCCAAATCCGCAATTTCCTGTGCTATTCCCATGTGGTCCGGATGAAAATGAGAAATAAACAAATATTTGATATCCTGTGCACGGATTTCTTTTTCACCCAATTCTTTGCAAAACAGTAGAAATGTCCCGGCCCAATCGGTATCAAAAAGAATATATCCGTCATTTCCCTTTATCAGATATGTATTTGTATTTGAATATTTTAATTCTGTTATCATATGCAAACTTATTCCAATTCTGCGCCTTCTTCTTCGTAGCAGGTCAAATCCAGAATATCCGGATTCGAAGCATCAAGCCTGCCGTTTTCCAAAGATAAAGCAGGATGATATATCATTTCTTCATGATCACCGGTTACGGATATTTCTAAATTGGAAACAATGTCACTTTCATTTCCACGAACCATGATTACTTCTCCGGGTTTTCCCTCATACAAAAGCTTTCCTCTTTTGGGCATACCGTCATCGGTATTGTCTCCCCACACCTGTTCAAAAACCGATATTTCATCATCTTCACAGGCCGGTATCAGTAAATAGACTTCTTCTCCCGGTTGCTCGATATAGGGACATTGTTCAAGCTCACGCATAAATTCATACTCATAATAAAACTCACCGGCACCCTGTAGCACATTTTCTTTTGTACTCTCAGAATATTCTCCTTCCCATCCAAGGAAAAATACCCCAAGTATTACCTGATCCGTTTTTAAATCCTGCTGCAAAGCAACCAAGGATTCTTTTGCAGTTTCACTCCAGTTATTGGGATCTTCTCTGTCGCTCTCTTCTTTTTCCGATTCTTCTGATATTTGATTATCTATATCTGATTCTTCATTCTGATTATCCATAGCTAACTGTTCATCTGTTTGTTGTTCTTTGGTGTTATCTGCTTCTGTTTCAGCTGTATTGTCTGCTTCGGCTGTGTTTTCGCCACCTTGTGTCTTGCCTGTGCATCCTGCCAGCATTAACAACATTAGCATCATTGAGATTATAGCGCATTTGATTAACATAACTTTTATTTCTCGTTTCATATTTCCCATATCCTGTTCACTTTATTTTTCAAGTTTTGGGCCTACCACTGCTTGCTTCTTGTCTGCCCAAAACGGCTTGCTTTCACGCTCTGGGCCTACCACCACTCGCATCTCGTCAGCCCAAATCGACTTCTTTTCATACTTTGGGCTTACAAGAATTATCATCGCATATGCTACGGCATATGTAAACAAAAAGAAATGCCCGGTTTCAACTTTATAGACAAAGTCTAAGTTTTGAAACCAGACATATAATAGTTTCTATATCATTTCTTTTTTGGTCATCTTGAACCCAATAAAATACTAAACAAATGAAATCACTTCATTTTTGGGTTTCACTGTTTTTTCTACGCTGACTGCATGGAGCACAGGACCTTCTTTTCCATAATCCTCAAAATACTCAATTGCAACCTTTGCTGTAATCTTAATCCAGCTCTTCTGCTCAAGTTCAATTTCCTTATCATATTTGCAGGCATAACCTAAAAATGCCATATCATCTGCACAACAGGTCATTGCCATACGACCCGGGACAAAGTAACCTTTGGGGAATTTCGGTGGATGCAATACATTCGCCACAAATTGAATAGTTTTCCCTTCATATCTTTCCATATTATCCAAAATATCAATGTACCAAAAGCCATATCCCGTATCATCCAGAATAATTGGATCGGTATTCAAGTCATAAGGCAAATCCTCTTCCAATGTCACATTCATTTCCCCAGTGGCATTTTCAAAAATAATTTCGGCCTGCTGATTAAGCGCTTTAATATTTCTCTTATATCCGGCAATTTTATCTTCCATGCCGTCACAACGATTCATAATAATCAGTTCTGAACCTCTGATCTGATCTGCCACAAGCGATTTCATATTGGTAAAATAGTTTGCAAACGTCTGACCATTGATCATAGTAATCTGCTGCTCCATTTTCCAATGCCAGGGAAATTTCACATTTTTCAAACTCCACATACCATTAAATTCAATGATAATACGACCTGGCTTATGCTTCTTTTCCAAGGCAATGAGGTTTTGGGATGTAAAATCTTCTTCATCCTCTATGACCTCCATGATTGTACGGCTCTTTTTCAAAAGTCCGCTGTCATATTCATTTTCGCCTTCCTCACATACAATCAGAAGTGTATTCTTTCTACTTTGAAAATAAGGCTGACTTATGGTATACGTAATAAATTCCGTTTTTCCACTATCCAAAAAACCATTAATTATATAAACAGGAATCATCATTCTTCTCCTCTGATACTTACCAGGCTTTACTCTCCAAAACCTTTTAAAAATTCATCTTATGCACCAAATAATTCACGAATGGCTTTCTCATTAATCTTGGAACCGATGACACAAATCTTACCGGTTGTCTCTGCACTTCCATCTCTGATTTCGCTCTCACCCGGAACATGATCAAAATGAATGAAACTGTCACCGTCTGTCGGAACCATTCCTTTTGCACGAAGAATCATGCCGTACTTGTCGCCATCTTCCAACGCATCCAGACATGCCTGTATTTGTTCCCTTGTAAATTTGCTGGACGTTTCAATACCGACACTGGCAAAAACTTCATCTGCATGATGATGGTGATGATCATGCTCATGGTCATGATCGTGACAGCCACATGTGCAATCCGGTCCATGATCGTGATGGTCGTGATCATGGTGGTCGTGATCGTGGTCATGGTGGTCATGATCGTGGTCATGGTCATGATGATCGTGGTCATGGTCGTGGTCGTCGTGTTCATGATGTTCGTGGTCATGGTCATCATGGTCGTGATCATGACAACCGCATGTGCAGTCCGGTCCATGGTCATGGTCGTGATGCTCATGATCATGTTCATACGCTTCCATAACTTCCTTCATGAGTTCAGCTTCTAAATCTTTTGCATTTTCTATGGTTTCTAATATTTTAATACCTTCCAACTTATCCCAAGGTGTTGTAATGATGGATGCTTTGGCATTGTGCTCACGAATTAATGCTACACATGCATTAATTTTTTCATCACTCATCTCACCTGTACGGCTCAAAATAATCGTTCCTGCATGTTCAATCTGGTTAGCAAAAAATTCACCAAAGTTTTTCAGGTATGTCTTGCATTTTTTTGCATCAACAACTGCAACCGCACTGTTTAAATGAACACCTTCATCTGCTGTTGCTCCTTCTACCGCGCGCATGACATCAGATAATTTTCCTACGCCTGAGGGCTCAATTAAAATACGATCCGGATGATATTGATTCAACACCTCTTTTAACGCAGTACCAAAATCACCGACCAAAGAACAGCAGATACATCCCGAATTCATTTCCGTAATATTAATTCCGGCATCCTTTAAAAATCCACCGTCAATACCGATTTCACCAAATTCGTTTTCGATTAATACAACCTGCTCTCCTTTTAATGCCTCATTCAGCATTTTTTTGATAAGCGTTGTTTTTCCGGCTCCCAAGAAACCGGATACAATATCAATTTTTGTTGCCATTTATATCACCTTTCCTTATTAAACAATGAAGATTTTAGCAAAACATCTTGTAACAAAAATCATTTGCAACAAGATGATTTCGCTAACTGTATTAGTATAGCACAAATTAAAAAGAATAGTTTCATTTTACAAAAATTTTATTTCTGCCGTTTTCATCTATTTTATCACCAATTCCACAGGGCAATGATCCGAACCTTCGATGGAAGTATGAATATCTGCGCTAACCAGTCGATCTTTGAGACTTTCCGAAACCACAAAATAGTCGATACGCCATCCGGCATTCTTTTCCCTTGCATGGAAACGGTAAGACCACCAGGAATAAATATCCGTCTTATCCGGATAGAAATAACGATATGTATCAATCATTCCCGAAGCAAGTACACGAGAAAATGCGGCTCTTTCTTCATCCGTAAAACCGGCATTATGATGATTTGTTTTCGGATTCTTTAAATCGATCTCGTTGTGTGCCACGTTTAAATCCCCTGCATAAATCACAGGTTTTGTTTCTTCTAATTTTTTAACATATGCAAGGAAGTCCTTTTCCCATTCCATCCGATAATCCAGTCTGGCCAGCTCATTCTGGGAATTCGGAACATAAACGGTGATAAAAAAGAAATCCTCAAACTCCGCCGTAATGACACGTCCTTCATGATCATGCACATCCACACCAATTCCGTAAGTTACATTCAGTGGCTCTTTCTTTGTAAAAAGAGCGGTTCCGGAATAGCCTTTTTTGTCAGCATAATTGTAGTACTGATAATATCCCGGCAAATCTAAATCAAGCTGACCTGCCTGCATTTTTGTTTCCTGTAAGCAAAAAATATCCGCATCCAGTTTCTGAAAAATCTCCAAAAATCCCTTTCCCACACATGCTCTTAAGCCATTTACATTCCATGATATCAATTTCATCTTTTGTTTTCCTTTCCATCTTCTAATACTAAACACAAAAGTATACCAAACATAACTATATTTCTACAAGCACTTTCCACTTACCATTTCTTTTACCATTTTCTCGTGCTATCAAACCTTTTTCCTGCATTTCAACAGTTCTTCGCTTAATAGTTCTCTCAGATTTACCAGACATTTCAGCAATTCTTTTCTGTGTTGCAGATGGTTCCTGTTTTAGAATATTTATAATTGCCAATTCTTCCAATGATAAATCTAAAGTGCCATTTTGGCACTTTGAAGCATTGATTTTGGCACTTTGAATTGCACTTTCATTGTCAAAATCAATATGCATATATCTGTTTTTCAATTCATGACCAGCATTCATCAAAAGATTTTCAAAAAACATTTCCAAAAAATCTGTAGTTGCATGTACACCATTCTGCCAATCATTATAATTTGCTCTTACTAAAGCATTTCTAAAATACCATGAGTTTTCTGCAAATGTTTCATTACTTACAGTAAATCCAAATGTCTTTAAATATTTGATTATAAATACTGCCGTTGATCTGGTATTTCCCTCACCAAATGGATGTATCTGCCATATTCCAGACGTAAATTTTGCAATATGTCTAACAGATTCCTCAATAGTTAATCCTTTGTACGAAAAATTCTTTTCCTGAGAGAAATCATAATCCAAGGTATCCAGGATACTATCATAAGAAGCATACATTACTGTATCGCCTTTAAGTACCCATTCCTTTTTCGTAATATTATAATCACGAATCTTGCCTGCATGATCAAACACACCTTCAAACAACTTACGATGAATGTTCTGCCACTCCACAGGTGAAAACTGAAAAGTCTTTTCTCCAAGTAATTTTGCAATTCTTACAGAGACAATATCCGCTTCTTTCGTATCCTCTTCAATCTCATTTCTTTCTTTTCGTTCTTCATAATAACTATGAATACGTTTATCTGCTTCTGTTATGCTAATCTTACCCTCAATATGGTCTTTAGCAGTTTCAATTAAGTACGCAGAAGGCTTAAGTCCATCTACATCTTGAAGTCCAATAGCAGTCTTCCATGCATTACTTTTATCGACTTTATCAGGCTCACCTTGGCGAATATATTCATTTAATTCTAATTCCCAGTTGTTTTCTGCCATGTATATCCTCCTTTTCAAATTCAACTATTTAACAGGAATATTCCACTTCAAATTCATTTTAACAAAGTCGATTTTCTCATACAGTGGTCTACCATTTAGATGAAATATAGTTGTACAGCGTATTTAAGAATAATCAATTTTATATTTCCCACACTTGCCGGACATTCTGGCATCCAGAAATGCTTTTACATAGATGCCGTTTTCGCGGTAATCACATTCTAAAATCTGTGCATTCTGACGAAGCATGTTCAAATCACCGCCGGCATCATAAGGAAGCAAAAGTTCATATATTTCTCTGCTTATGAATAATTGTTTTTCAATCGCCAAAAGCAAATCTTCGATTCCAATTCCTTTGCCTGCTGCCAGAAATACTTTATTGTCCTTAACCTGCGGATAGGTAATATCTGAATTATGCATTGCAACCAAATCCATCTTATTATAAAGATAAAGCATAGGAATTTTTCCTGCTCCCAATTCTTCCAAAGTGTCTTTTGTCACTTTCATATGTTCGCGATAATGCGGATCGGAAAAATCAATAACCTGTAAAAGTAAATCGGCATTTTTTACCTCTTCCAATGTTGAACGAAATGCCTGAACCAGATTATGCGGAAGTTCATTGATGAACCCAACGGTATCAGATAATAAAAAGCTTTTTCCATCTTCACGATTTACTTTTCGAACCGTAGTCTCCAAAGTAGCAAACAACATATCTTTTTCCATGACCTGCTTTTCTTCTTCACTATCACAATAGGTCAGTAAAGCATTCATAACCGAAGACTTTCCGGCATTGGTATATCCCACCAGACTGACTAGAGGAATTGCATTTTTTTGTCTGGCCTTTCTCTGGGTGTTTCGGTCTTTTTCAACTTGGGCAAGTTCTCTCCGAAGTGTAGCCAGCCTTTGCTCAATATGACGGCGGTCCAATTCCAATTTTTTCTCGCCGGCACCTTTATTACTCATTGCACCACTGGCACCACCCTGCCTGCTTAGGGCATCATGCAGTCCAACCAGTCTTGGTAGGGCATATTGCAAAGCAGCCACATCAACCTGCAACTTTGCTTCCCTGGTACGAGCTCTTTTTGAAAAAATTTCCAAAATCAAGGTTGTCCGATCCATAATCGGCATATGAAGTTTCTGCTGCAGATTTCTAAGCTGCATGGGGGAAAGCGCATTATCGAAAATAATCAGATCCGCATCCACTTCCTCTGCCAGCATTTGGAGCTGTTCCACTTTTCCGGTTCCGATATAAAATGCTTTATTAACCGCCTGGGCATGCTGTGTCAGCTCGCCGACAACTTCCAGCTCGCAAGCTATTGCTAACTCTTCTAATTCTTCCATAGAATGTGCAAAATCCCGATGTGTTCCTAAATCAAGACCTACTAAAATTGCTTTTTCCATAAATTAATCCAAATCCATTTCCAAATCTTCGTATGGGACAGCAGCCTCTACAAATCCCATTCCATAGTAAGATAACTCATACGGCAGAAAATAGCATATAATTCCATCCTGTGTCAGATAAAAGGCTCCGGAATCGTAATAATCATAGTTTTCCACAGTTTCCATGGCGGATTCCCAATACTCATCCGGATTTGCCGTTATCAGTTCCTTAAATGCTTCGCGAAACAAAGTATCAAATTCATCTTTTGAAAGCGAAATCAGATCGACCGCATTTACACGCTCTCCCGTTTTCAGGCTATACATCACAAAATCTCTCTCAGGCATACCATGGACAGCTCCACCCTGACATATATAATCTGTATACAACAATCCCAGATACTTTTTTGAAAAGAGTGTCACCTGATAGCTGTAATCATAATACTCCATCGGAAGATCTCCATCGTATTCCGACATTGATTCTGCATAAAGAAGATAGTTTTCTTCATCTCTTTTTCTTATTTTCTCATAATGATCCAATATATCCTGATTAATCAGTGAAAAAATACGTGAATCACCTTTTAACTGCGGAATCTTAAAAGTGCAAACGGAATAAGTATCATTTTCTTCCGTCTTAATTTCCTGCTCAATCTCATAATAGACAACCTGTTCTGTTGATTCATCATCCACAGGATTTTGCAGGTCAAATTCGGTGGAAATAATCACGGGTTCTTCATCTTCCATCGTTTCTTCCACTGTTTCTTCCGTAGTATCTTCCACATTTTCTTTTGCCAATTCATCAGATTGTTGTTCCTGTGATGAAACATGCTCATCTTCTGCTATTTCTACAGTTTCTTCCGTTGTGGCAGCATCTGAAATCTCCCCGGAAACCGGAGACATTCCACAACTGGTTAGCAGAAAGCAACTTATCGTTAGTATCATAAAAAGTTCTTTTGTCTTCATAGTCGTATACCTTTCATATTTATATATCCTAATACATTCCAACATTTATATTATGATACCATGGTCAAAATGTATACTTTTCATGCTCGCGTGAAAAAGTATGACATTGCGAGAGTACAAAATGCATAGCAATCCGTTGGTATCATGGAACGTCTAACACTTCATGCAAAATTATGCTTTTTCATAAACCAGTAAAAGAGCTCCGTCATGCACTTCAATCAATGCATCTTGTCCAATAAATGAATTGCTGATACCAAGAGCTACTTCTGATGTCAGACTTCCCTCATATTCATATTTTAATCCTTGAATCTTAACCATATCAGCCTTATCACTCAGACAGATGACAGATAAATCCCCCGTCATGGCCGCAGAAAAGCGTTTACATCCGTGCCACAATACTTCCATACGGATTCCATCCCCCATCATGCGAATATTACATCCCTTTTTGGCGTAATGGTGCATGAGCTGAATATTGGCAAGTGTATGGGAAACACGGGCACCTCCATAACCACCATACAGCATCATATCCGTATAGCCAAGCTCATATGCTTTTGCAACGGCTAAAGCCATATCTGTATCATCCTTTTCTACCGGAACTTTCTCGTGTTCAATCCGATTAATTTCATTCCAAAAATCCGTTGGTAATTCGTCATCCCCTCCAGATAGTGAATCCAGATCACCAATCCAGAAATCCGGACGCATATGGTGATCAAGCAAAAACTTCAGACCTCCGTCTGCAGCAATCACATAAACATCCTTTTTTAATCCATTTTCCTTGCAGGCTTTTGGACAGGAACTGCATTTATGATGACACGCTAATGTTTCTTTTGTCATTTCTGCCGAATTTTCTTTTTTATTTTCTTCTATTTCATATCCGACCCACTTCAAAAGGCTCAGTAACTGCTCGGCTTCTTTTCCCATAGGCGAAGCACCAATTAAAATAGCCTGTTTATATTCTGCGTCTGTTTTTTCCATCCTTACCTTACTCACCTTTTCTTGGTTTACATAATTTCATAATCTTGCTTTTCAAAACTGCCAGAGCTTTCCCTACCAAGATTGAAAATGCAATGGCAGCAACAACATACAAAGCTTTCATTTCCGGCAATCCTTTGGGCAGATATAAATACCAGATATCACCATAAAATGCCGTATAATCAAAATCAGCAAATATATTAAACAGCCGGTTCAAAAAAGCAAATATACATTTTAGTAATAATATACCCGTAAACTGGTGAAACATAATATCCCATGTATGATTTCCTAAAAGTGACAGCAGACGAATAGGGCTGTCAATTTCTGCCAGTTGTCGTGAAACCGTTAGCCAGAATGCAATTCCGATGACTGCGCTTAAATAGGTTGCAAAAACACCAAACGGATAATCACAGGAAGATGGAATGGCATAGACAACTCGTCCAAAATATCCATTCAAAAGTAAAGCTATAACCAGACAAACAGAAAAAATTACAGTTGCCGGAATCCGGTTAGCATAGGCTTCAAAATATCTCCGATACCAGATTCCCAAAATATAGAATGGCATAAAATATGCAATCCGAATAAAAACTGCCATATTTTCACCCATCAATCCCCGACAGGCAAGAGATACTCCAAAAATTCCTATTATCAGAAACAGAAGCTGCCATACAATATCCGTAACCTTTTCTTTTTTTAACAGATGAAGCAGACTTTCACCCATGATATACAAAATCTGTACCATAAAGAATGGGAAAACAAACCACGCTCCCATATCCAGTACAAATAAGTTCTTACTGCTGACCGGATAGAAAAGGAATGATTTTAATGTAACCGGTTCTCCAAATAAAAAACCCTTTCTTTGAAGAATAATCAAAATCAGCCCATAAACCGCATTGATTATCCAGAGTGGAATAAGCAATTTGCATATCTTTTTGATTAAAAACAAAAAAGGATGCTCTGCGTCAGCCGCTTTTTTTAAATAACCGGAACCGAATACAAAAACAGCCAGATGAAAGGCGCCAAAATGCATCCAGTTTGAAAGCATTTCAAACCCACCACCATCACAATGGCTTAGGACGACAAACAAAATCCCAAAACCATATAAATAGCGAAGGGGTCTGTTTTCTTCCCGCTTTTCCCGATTCAATTGTGTTATTTCCTGTTTTATCTTCATATTTATCCTGTTAAATGATTCTATGTCACTTTTCTATCTTGTTCTTTTAATATTTTACCACAGTTCTCAGTGATATTCATACATTCCCAGTTCGGTATATGCGTGCAGATCATCTGCAAACGATCGTTCCGCCAGTTCAAACACGATGACATCCGGTTTTATGACATCAATATACTCTTTCATAAATGTATAGTTTACGCGCGAGCAGGAATATACCTCCCGATATCTTCCGTAAAAATAGCACTCTTTGTTATCAAAAAAACTATCATGTAAAATCAGAATCGTTTTATCTGTCATTGCGTTTTCATTGTAAAAATAAGCCATATTATTTCCCGCCAAAACGGAAACATCTTTCCGATTTTCTCCATCCGATAAAGCAGGCGCTCCCTGATACGTCAAAACCGGAATTGTATCTTTTATCGGCAGCGAAGATAATTCCAGATTTTCTTCCCGGTAATCCAAAGAAAAACTCTCTCTTGAAATAACCGGAATATCCGGATGAATTTCTGCGATTTTTTCATCAAGTAACGTCATTCCGTAAAAGGCACCGAGATCATTCCAATGTGCACTGTCATATTTGAAATTATAGATTTGTTCCTCTTTAGCCTTTTTGCGAAACTCTGCATCGGGAATCACATAGTCTACACCACTAGCATCCAGTTTCTGTTTTAATGTATCCAAAGCACTTTTTTGTGTCATATCCACATGAATAGCATCCGGCATAAACTGCCCATATACGGACGACTTATTCGGACATACCATTGTGATAAAAGCAGCCCCGTTTTCTTTCGCATATTCCGATGTGTTCGTCAGATACCGGGTAAGGTTATCCAAAAGTTCCTCATCAATATTCAGCCTTTGATAATTTTGGATATAACCCTCATCTGCCGGAAATACATATCCATCTTTCCCTTTCATGTGTATTGTTTCCGCAAATTCACCAAAAACATAATACGTCACATAGTTATTAAAAGAAATTGCCTGGTTACGAAAACCAATCCGGTCTTCCGCATAATGTCCGTACCACTCATTATAGAGTGAAGAAAAATGCAGACCCGGCCACTCCGTCATATTCCGGTTTTCCAATTCCGATGTGATAGTCGGTGTCGTATCTAACAGGCAGAACGGTATCGCAATCATGAGAAAGAAAGCAAGAGAAAATATGAAATTACAGATCTTTTTTTTCTGTTCCATACAGCCTCCTAAAAACGGAAATAGATAAAAGGATTATAGCTTCCCGTGATGATAAAAACAAAACAAAGAGCCAGTAAAACAAGCAGAACCAGGCGTTTACTAACCATGAACATAAACGTATGATCCGCTCCTGTCTTTTTCAAAATATTTTTCCATGGAATGCATGCAAATAATGCAATCACAAAAATCAAAAGCGTTTTTTTATCAAAATAATAAGAAACATCATATGCAATAAAAGCATTTCGTTTTATGCCAAGCATAACCATCAGATATTTTGCTGTTTTTTTCACATCGACAAGTGCAAATAATACCCAACCGACTAAAACAACAAAAAGCGTATAAATTCTTCCAAACGTTTGTGAAATAATCCTGCCTGTTTTTGATAACGCAACATCCTTTTGTTTATGTTTTGTTATCACTCTTTCCACAACAAGAAACAGACCATGCCATAGGCCCCACAATAAAAAGCCCCATGCCGCACCGTGCCAGATTCCGGTTGCCACAAATACAATCAACAGATTGAGGTATACATTGCCGCTTCTGCTGCCTCCAAGAGGGATATACAGATAATCCCGAAACCAGCTTGACAGGGAAATATGCCATCTGCGCCAGAACTCCCGGATCGATTTTGAAATATAGGGATAATCAAAGTTTTCGGCAAAATGGAAACCGAAAATTTTTCCAAGTCCGATTGCCATATCCGAATAACCGGAAAAATCAAAATAAATCTGCAGCGCATAAGCGATTGCACCAACCCAGGCAACCGGCATACTCATATACTGCATATCGTTACTCATGATGCTTGTTGCCAGTGCACCCACTGTATTGGCAAGGATTGCCTTTTTGGAAAGACCGATAATAAAACGTTCAGCCCCCATCGCAAATAATTCACTCGTATGTTTTCTTTCGGGTAATTCTTTTCTGATATCCGAATAACGAACAATCGGTCCTGCAATCAACTGTGGAAACATCGCAATGTACAAAGCCAGATTAATCGGATT
Source organism: Lachnospiraceae bacterium (assembly GCA_017387565.1). Lineage (GTDB taxonomy): Bacteria > Bacillota > Clostridia > Lachnospirales > Lachnospiraceae > UBA2882. Next base: position 59,783 of record JAFOEY010000052.1, read on the forward strand.
TTTCTGTACCAGTTTTTTATCCCTATACACATCGATACAATAGGACAGCCCCTGAAAGGTATAAAAAGAAATACCAATGGGAAGTGCAATATCCGGAACCTTTAATAAATTTGGGATAATCCGGTCAATATTTTCAACAAGAAAACCGCTGTATTTAAATACACACAAAACACCCAGATTAACCAATACAGCCAGAACCAGATACGGCTTTGCCTTTTTATGGTTAGCAATAGCTAATCCAAATAGATAGTTATATATGATGGAGGCAAGCATAATCAGTACATAAACCGGCTCTCCCCATGCATAAAAAAACAGACTGCAAATAAGCAGGAAAAGATTTTTTCCCTGCTTCGGTACCAGGTAATAACCCAGAATTACAACCGGTAGAAATATACATAGAAAGATGATTGTTGAAAAAACCATATGTTGCTCCGTTTATATATGAAGTCTATCTAAAAATCTGTGGATACCGCTCTTTTATCACATTAGAGAACATGGCAGCACCTTCTGTATTGAGATGATCGGCATCACCGAATAAAGTGTTACTGTACATCTCTAAATACGGATTAATCAAAACATCCGGATTTTTTTGTGCAAGACTGTATAAATAATCGCTATAATGCTGATAAAATTCATCTTTAATAATAATATAGGAGGTCTCTGTCATAGGGAGTTGCTCCATGATAACCTGAATCTGATGTTCTCTGCACAGTTCAAAAATCTGATTGAGATAATAATCAATCATATCCGAATACACAAAATCATCCAGTTTGGCCTCTCCGTTAATACCGCCGTTTTCACCATCTACACCGAATAAGCTGTAACCGCGCTGGGCAACCATCTGATCGTATTTTTCACAATTTGCCTGATATCGATTGGTAAAAACCGCTTTCTTTAATGCAGCACCATATTTATTAGGAAAATATAGTTTATACATGGCATATTCCAGATAAATATTATCCCGATCCACAATCGCATTATTCTCAAACATATTTCTGTTTTTTGCAAGTTCAAAAAAGTCACTTTTGTTAAAGGTATGAAAATAAATACAGCGTTTCCAGAATATGAAATTATCGTTGTTTTCATCCGCATAGCATAAATGCATGGGTGCATAAGCCAATATCAGATAATCCGGTGCATCGTGATTTTCCAGATATTCTTTCAGCATATAATAGCTTTCAACCGGTGATATTCCACCTAAAGATATATTATAAACATCTTCACCGAGTACATCCGGCATAAAGCTGGCTTTTGCCCGCGAATCACCTAAAATCAGTACACGGTTGGTATCATGATTTTTTGAAATATAATCTTTTTGCTGCTTGTACATTGCATATTCCACATCCATATAAGCCATCGGGAATGCTGCGCAGAAAATCTGCATCACAAGAACAACCGGCAAAATAATCACCAATATTTTCGATATCAGTTTGCCAATCTGACGCCACATTTAGTTTCCTCCTTTCCTACTTTTTTCGCCGGCCCACCATTCATTCGCAAAACCGTTGCTTCGCAACTTTACTTTTGCTCATTTATGGCTTTTCGCCAAATGCAAGAATCAATTTCTGTGCGATTGCAAGCAAGCTTGCTCACACAGAAAATTGTTTCTTGCGCTTGGCTCTTAATTGACACTAAAATTGAAAATACACAAATTCCTGGGAGTTGAAGCTGGCCAGGAGTAAGAGTGCAAATACAAAGGTATAGTAAATTGCATAGCGGATGGGTTTCTTCATTCTGCCGATTGTTGTAATCGGGTCAGATGTAAGTGCCGCATAATCGTAACAGCCAAGTAATGCAACAGGTAAAAGCAACTGCAAAAGCATGGACATATCAAAAGCTCCCAATCCGGATTTTATATAAGCAAGGGGATGGGATATTCCCTGTAAAGAATGGGCTAAAATCCAGACAGCCTGTGTCACAGATCTGGCTCTGAAAAAGCACCATGCCATTGAAACAAGACAGAATACAATAAAAACTCTGATCCACCAGACAACAGTCCCCTGCTTTCTTTCAGGCGTCTGTTTTTTATCTGTTTCCTTCTTCTTTTTTCCAAAAAACAAATTCTCCACACACTGCATCGTACCATGTAATCCGCCCCAGACTACATAAGTAAATGCTGCTCCGTGCCATAAACCACTTAAAAGGAAGGTTATACATAAGTTTACATAATGTCTTATTTTTGAAACCCGGCTCCCTCCGAGCGGAATATAAACATAATCTCTAAACCAGCTGGAGAGCGAAATATGCCATCTTCGCCAGAATTCCTGAATAGAGCTTGAAAAATAAGGGCTCTTAAAGTTTGTCATCAGATCAATATCAAACAGCTTGGCCGTTCCGATTGCAATATCCGAATAGCCGGAAAAATCACAATAAATCTGAATGGTAAAAAACAGGATTGCCAAAACAAAGGAAAATCCCTGATACTCATCCGGATGTTCAAAAACAGCGTCTACCATCACGGCAAGGTTGTCCGCAATCACCAGCTTTTTAAAAAATCCCCATGCCATGAGTTTTATCCCATAAGCTGCTTTTTCATATGAAAATACATGCTCGCAATCAATCTGCGGCAACAAATTTTTTGTTCTTTCAATCGGACCCGCAACCAACTGCGGAAAAAAAGAGATAAACGCCGCATAGCGGAAAAAATTCTTTTCCGGCTCCACCTCTCCCTTATAGACATCTATCACATAACTCAAAGTCTGGAACGTATAAAATGAAATACCAACCGGAAGCAGTAATTTCAAAGTAAGCGGATGTAACTCAATGGCAAAGCTCTGCAAAACCCGGATCAGCGTATTTTGAGCAAAATCAAAATATTTAAAAAAGAATAACACCAAAAGACTTGCTGCAATGGCAAGCCACATAATCGTTAGTTTCGTAGATTTTTTTGAAAATTTGGGTAATAAAAGAGCACTGCAATATGAAACGGCTGTTGTAAACAAAATCAAAACAACATATTTCACATTCCAACTCATATAGAAATAGTAACTGGATAATAACAGAATAATCCAGCGATATTTCTGTGGAACCGCCCAGTAGAGCAAAAAAACAATGGGCAGAAATATCGCAAATGCCAATGAATTGAATAACATAGTTTTCCTCACAAATAAAGTGAGCGAAACGATAAGCCGGGTTATGTCGTTGGATGATCATCTATCTAGAACTGCTGTTACCAACAGTTTCAAGCGACCTACCTGAAAGCACAGCGGGCAACTGTATTGCTTTCTTTTTGGTCTTGCTTCGGATGGGGTTTACATGTGCCCTCTATGTTACCATAAAGGCGGTAGTCTCTTACACTGCCTTTCCACCCTTACCAAAATAGAAAGAGGCGGTCACTCGTAGCTTACGCTACTCGTTACGGACATTCGTCCGCTTTGCCGCCCTCATTTTGGCGGTATATTTCTGTTGCACTGGCCTTGGAGTCACCTCCACCGGACGTTATCCGGCATCCTGCCCTGTGAAGCCCGGACTTTCCTCACCCATTCCCTTTCGTCTGAATGGCCGCGATCATCTGTTTCACTCACATATATTTATTTTGATACCAGAACCAAAAAATCATACTTTTTTCGTAGCAATCCGTTGATATCATGGTTTCATAATATTTTTATACCGGGAAACAACTACCTCCCGTAAATTCACGGACAATGGAATTGTTCGGAAGCTGATCCGTTCCAAGTCCGAGGAAATAATCCAAAAATTTCAATAACCGTTTTGCTTCATGATATTCGGGTTCATCTTCACCGATTTCGTATAAAAGCGGTTCCGCATACTGTTTTAAAGCCGCAAGCTCATAAATGGAAGCGGAATTAAAAAATGCATCTGCCTGTTCCTGGAAAGGAAAGATATTTTCTTCTTCTCCTTTTCTGACCGAAGGCCACATCTGAATTGTTCTTTTTGCTGATGCGCCTCTGGTACGTGCATCCCTGACCATACGGCGTAAAAGACGTCCGTCTGTTGTCGGAATGCGGTTATGGTCATCAATATTCAAGGTTGTCAGAGCACTGATATAAATCTTATACTTACTTTCGTTTGGCAGCGCATAAGACATTTTGTCATTCAGTCCGTGAATACCTTCCAATACCAAAACATCATCCGGTCCGAGTTTTTTGATATTGCCCTTGTATTCGCTCTTTCCTGTCATAAAATTGAAAGTCGGAAGATGAACTTCTTTTCCTGCCAACAAATCAACCATATTGCGGTTAAACAGTTCAACATCCAGTGCTTCCAGACATTCAAAATTGTAATCTCCGTTTTCATCTCTCGGTGTTTTTTCCCGATCCACAAAATAATCATCCAAAGCAATCGGATGCGGTTTTAATCCGTATGTACGAAGCTGAATGGATAAACGGTGTGAAAACGTTGTTTTTCCACTTGAAGACGGTCCCGCAATCATAATAAATTTAATGCCGGGTCTTTCTGCAATTTCTTTTGCAATTTCACCGATGCGGCGCTCCTGAAAAGCTTCCTGTACCAAAATCAAATCATTGATTTCCCCTTTACAGATCTTGTCATTCAGATCTCCGACTGTATCCACCCCCATTTTATCGCCCCATTCGTCAGCCTGCTTTAAGGTCGAAAACAGCTTGGTGCGGGGTTTAAATTCGGTAAGCTCCTCCGGTTTCATTTTATCCGGGAGATTCAAAATCAGTCCATCTTCATAGGGAAGTACCTCGAAATGCTTCACATATCCCGTTTTCGGCAACATATATCCATAAAAATAATCATAATAACCATCTAATTCGTAGACATTGATGGATGAACTTTTCCGGTACTTAAATAATTTTACCTTGTCATCCATTCCCTGTTTATGAAACAGTTCAACGGCCTCCTTGGTCGGATAGGCTCTTTTTATAATTTCCAGATTCTGCTCGGATAACTCACGCATACGCTTTCCGATTTCATCTGCCAATGCCTTATCGACACGGACACCGTCACGGATATCAATGTAATATCCATTCCCAATCGTAAATTCAACCTTGGCATGCGCATTGGATAGTCCCGGCGTATCCGCAATTGCTTTCATTAACATCAAGGTTGCAGTACGTACATATGCTTTATGTCCGGCATTATCTTTTAAAGTCAGAAATTTAACCGTACAGTCCTTCTCAATCTTCTTGAATAATTCCTTCATATGTCCGTCTGCAAATACCATCGCAATCGGACAGTCATAATCCTTCTGATATTCCACAGCCAGATCTTCAAACGTGGTGTTAGCCGCAACTTCTTTTTTCTCATTTCCAATCGTAACAACTGCCATATCCTTCATCCCCTTTATATTTTCTTAAAAAATCTTACATATGACGAATTTATGTATTCTCTCACAGACTGTATGTGGGCGTCAGCACTTAATGAGCAATTTATTGCGAATTTAGTACTGCTACGTTGTCATCCAAGTGAGAACGCGTCTGTGATAGAATGCGCAAATTCGTCATATCCACAATTTAATTTATTTTAGATAAACCAGCAGGGTTCTTCCGGTGCTTTTTTATAAATGGTCAGTCCCGGAATTTCTCTCCTGATGTATTGTTCCATATAATCCACAAAAATATGCTCGATCCCATAGTGACCCGCGTCAATCACGCAAAGCCCCTGCGCAACAGCGTCGATTCCTTCATGATGGTCAATGTCTCCTGTGATATATACCTCTGCGCCTTTTTGCAAAGCATCCGGTATCATACTGCCACCGGAACCGGGACAGATTGCCGCACGATAGACGGGTGTCTTAGGATCACCAAAAACCTTTACCGCGGAAATATCAAAACATTGCTTTACATACTGCGCACATTCTCTTAATGTCATTTCATGCGACAGATTTCCAAAGCGTCCAAATCCTTCTACAGAAATATCATCCTCGTAAGTGACCTGCAAAACTTCGCGATTTCTCAATTTTAATTCATCGGCTGCGGCATCTGCCATACCCATGATATCAAAATTGGTATGCATGGCATAATAACAGATATCGTTTTGAATCAGCCCAATCAATCGTTCTCCGATGAAATGATCCGAAACAATACGCTTCATCCCCTTAAAAATCAAAGGGTGATGCGTCAAAATCATATCCGCTCCCAATGCAACTGCCTCATCAACGACTTCCTTTGTCGCATCCAAAGCAATATAAATGCTTTTTACTGTTTTTTCTCTGTTTCCGACTAAAAGACCGACATTATCCCACTCTTTGGCATAATGAGCCGGCGACAGCTCTTCCAACCGTTCCATAATTTCCTGACAAGTCATATCCGTTTCCACCTACTTTCACAGATCTTTTGACACGACAATCAACTGCTCCAAATAATCCTGCATTTCTTTCTTTTTCTCCGGTTGTGTTATCTTTTGTATAATTTCTTCCGTCTTTTCTTTTTTCTGCTTCATATAAGCCACGAAATCCATCGGGCGTTTGCGAAGCAAAACAGGACCAAACAAATCCTCCTGCAAAAGTGAATACGTTCCCTCTTTTACATGAGCACAATCCGGATACTGCGATGAAAGGATTTCGTCGTTTACGCATTCCCGGTACAAGGCCTTTATAATGGGATAATATTTTCCATCTTCTGTTACAAAGTCCTCATCTACTATTATGTATTCGTTTTCACGCAAAAATTTCCTGACTGCATCTACTTCTGTCTGCGGCTGGAGAATCAATTCTTCAAAAAAGCCGAGACGGGCAAGCCCTTCCTGCAAAATCCGAATCATCAGTCTTCCGCCCATTCCGGAAATCAAGAGCGTATCTGCTTCTCTTTTTTCCAACGCCTCTGTTCCGTCAGATAATCTGACATCAATGACATTTTCCAGGCCGTATTTTTGAATATTGGTCCGTGCATGGGATAAAGGTCCTTCTTTTACATCCATTGCAATCACTTTAGGACATTTTTTGACCGCTGCAAGGTAAATGGAAACATAACCGTGATCACACCCAATATCGGCGACTTTCCTTCCCGGTGTGACAAGCCTGGCCACCGCAAGTAGTCTTTTCGACAATTCCATGTAGCTTTCCATCTTTTTATTTTTCATCCAATTTATTTCATTCAAATAATTTCATTCTAATAATTTCATCCGAATATTTCCATCCGAATATATTCATCCGGATAATTTCTTTTATCATCCAAAAATTTTAATCCAAATAATCAAAATAATCTCTTAACTTCCGGCTTCTGCTCGGATGACGGAGTTTACGAAGTGCCTTTGCTTCGATCTGACGAATACGCTCACGGGTAACATTAAATTCCTTGCCGACTTCTTCCAGCGTACGGGCACGTCCATCCTCTAAACCAAAACGCAGACACAATACCTTTTGTTCTCTTTCGGTTAAAGTTTTTAATACCTCTTCTAAATCTTCACGAAGCAGTGTATAAGCGGCTGCCTTATCCGGTACCGGAACATTTTCATCCTTAATAAAATCTCCCAGATGTGAATCTTCCTCTTCACCGATAGGTGTCTCTAAAGAAACCGGCTCCTGTGAAATCTTCAGAATTTCACGTACTCTTTCTACCGGCATATTCATCTCTTTAGCAATTTCTTCCGGGGTAGGTTCACGGTTTAATTCCTGCAATAACTGACGGCTGACGCGAATCAGTTTGTTGATGGTCTCAACCATATGAACGGGAATACGAATGGTTCTTGCCTGATCGGCAATGGCTCTGGTAATTGCCTGTCTGATCCACCATGTGGCATAGGTTGAAAATTTATAACCCTTACGATAGTCGAACTTTTCAACAGCCTTAATCAGACCGAGATTTCCTTCCTGAATCAAATCCAAAAACAGCATACCTCTTCCGACATAACGTTTTGCAATGGAAACAACCAGACGTAAGTTTGCCTCTGCTAATCTTTTTTTGGCTTCCTCATCGCCCTCTTCCATACGCTGTGCGAGTTCAATTTCTTCATCAGCGGTTAAAAGCGGAACTTTTCCGATTTCTTTTAAATACATACGAACCGGATCTTCTATGCTGATTCCGTCCGGAACGGAAAGATCGATGTTTTCCACATCCACATCTTCTGCGTCCTCAACAGCCAACAAAGCCTCTTCGTCAGGTTCTTCCTCTTCCTCGGTCATACGAAGGACATCAATACCCTTTTGTTCCAGAGTTTCCACAATTTTGTCATACTGTTCTTCTTCCAGGTTGAATTCCGCAAACTGATTTACAATCTCCTGAAAATCCAGAACATTTTTCTTCTTCTTTCCCATTGCAATAACTGAAGCCAATTTTTCTTCAAATTTTGCCATTGTATTTTCGTCCATTTTATTCCATCCTCTCGTTTCTATGTTTTCCTATTTTTTACCTTAAGTTAAAGAAATATGCGTTTTTTGTATTTTCTCGATTGTCTTTTTAATAGAAACAATCTTTTTAAAAGCTTCCGGATCGGCATTCGCATGGTCGGTAACTCTCTGCATGGTTGCCCTTTTAACAGTGACTAAAATATCAGAAAGGGCACGTCCCTTGGCACTGACAGAGTCGAAAATCTTCGCCTGTGCATCCAGATCCACCTCGGCTGTACCTTTCATCCGGCTTAGCTTATCCGTAATCTTGGTACAAAACAAAGATGCGATTTCCAACTGTTCCTCTTCGTTTGTCTCCTCCGAAGCCTGTAAAGATGTCATGATTGCACCGGGATTTGGCACCTCACCATTTTCCAATGCCTGCATCAGCCGCTCTGCCGCCTTCCTATAAATCCCTTCCGAAAAATCATCGACACTAATATAATCTTTAATTTTTCCGTATAAAGAAGGTTCATCCACCAGCCAGGTCAATAATACCTTCTGATTGTACAGTACCGGATCTTCTTTTTTCTTATTCCGTTTGACTTCTGTCTCTTCCTGTCTGCGGACCGTACTCATTTTTGCCTGAGAACTGTTGCCGTACGAAGCCACACTGCTGCACATTTCATCATATCCGAAATGATAGGTCTCGCACACCAGTTCAATAAAAGGCTTAATATCTTCAAACTGATCGGACAGCGTATACATCTTTTCGACCAGTGCTTTTCGAAACTTCAACTTACTCTCCGGGCTTTTTAAATCATATCCCTTTTCCATCATCCGAAGCTCAAACCGGAAGCTGTCTTCTGCATTCTGAATTCTTTCTTCAAAAGCTTCGCGACCAAGGTTTTTGATAAATTCGTCCGGGTCCTTGTAAGGCTCCAAATGCAGAATACGTCCGGTCATACCGTAATTTCTCAGAATATCTATCGCTCGCAGTGCCGCCTTAGTTCCGGCCCCATCACTGTCATAGGCAAGAATAATCTGATCCGCATAACGCCTCAAAATGGCAGCCTGTCCACCGGTAAAAGCAGTTCCGAGCGATGCCACCGCCTCCGTAAAACCGGCCTGGTGCATGGCAATGACATCCATATATCCTTCGCATAAAATCAGATACCCCTTTCGGGATGTCCTGGCAAAATTCATACCATACAAATTCCGGCTTTTATCAAAAACAACCGTCTCAGGGGAGTTTAAATATTTCGGTTCGCCTTCTCCAATGACACGCCCTCCAAAACCAATGACCTTGTTATTGATATCCTGAATGGGAAACATAACCCGGTTCCAGAATTTATCATGCAATCCATACTTTTCATGGAAAGATGCCACGCCGGAATCCACAATTTCGTTATCTGTGTATCCTTTGGACTTTAAATACAAAACCAAATCATCGCTCTTGACATTTGCATATCCAAGCGCAAATTTTTTCATAATTTCATCCGATAATTCGCGGTTCTTAAAATATTTCATTCCGACTTCGCCCTGCGGAGCACGGAGCTGAAAGTAAAAATAATTGGCTGCATCTTTATTCAATTCCATGATGCGTGCCTTTTTATTCATTGCCTTTTTCGCATTTTCATCATACTCTGCCTCGGGCAGCTTGATACCGGCTCTTTCGGCAAGCATTTTCATAGCCTCGACAAAGGTATAATTTTCATATTGCATCACAAAGGTAAAAACATTACCTCCTATCCCACATCCAAAGCACTTAAAAATCTGTCGGCTGGGACTTACGGAAAAAGAACCTGTTTTTTCATTATGAAACGGACATAATCCGACATAGTTGGCTCCCTTTTGCTTGATTCGCACATAGCCGGAAACTACATCGACAATATCGTTTTTTTGTCTGACCTCTTCTACCAGTTCTTCCGGATAATACATCTAAATTTCCTCTCATCCATGCCATGTTTTGGGAATAAACAAATTTTCATACATACCGATTGCAAAACGATCGGTCATGGCTCCCACATAATCACAGACAATCTGCTCTTTGGAACTTCCGTCGCGATCCATCAAATCCGCTGTTTCGCGGGGAATTTTGTCGAAGTGATGCAGATAATAATCATATAGTGCCTCAATCAGCACTTCCGCTTTTCCTTCTTCACCTTTTGCGACCGGATTCTGATATACATTTTCAAACATAAACTGTCGCATTTCTTTCATGGCTGCCGCAACCGGCTCCGACATCATGACATCATTTTTTCCTTTGCTGGTTGTAATAATGTCGTGAATAAAACTATCCAGCCTTTCCGGAAGCGTATAGCCAATCACTGCCCCGATACTCTTTGGAACATCGCTGTCCTTTAAAATACCGGCGCGAATGGCATCATCCATATCATGATGAATATATGCAATCTTATCCGACATCCGGACAATTTTCCCCTCCAGTGTGGAAGGCATTCCCGATGTCTGATGATTTAAAATCCCGTCTCTTACTTCATAAGTCAGGTTTAATCCCTGACCTCTTTTTTCTAAAACATCCACCGTACGGACACTTTGTATATGATGCTCAAATCCCTGCGGCGCTACCCGGTTTAGAGCACGCTCTCCTGCATGTCCAAAAGGAGTATGTCCCAAATCATGTCCAAGTGCGATTGCCTCAACCAGATCTTCGTTTAACGACAAGGCTTTGGCAATGGTCCTTGCATTTTGTGAAACCTCCAGCGTATGCGTCAGTCTGGTCCGATAATGATCCCCATCCGGTGTTAAAAACACCTGGGTTTTGTCCTTTAATCTCCGAAAGGACTTACTATGTAAAATGCGGTCCCTGTCCCTTTGAAAAACCGGGCGGATATCGCATGGCTCTTCCGGACGCAATCTTCCTTTACTGTTTTTGCTAAGACACGCATAGGGACTTAGATATTGAACTTCCCATTCCTCTAAATTTTCTCTGATTGTCATGTTTTTCCTCCACATGGTCGGCAACAAAACATTTTCTGTTATAAAAAAAGATAAAGTGAGCATTTTAACGCCCACTTTACATATTCTGCGAAAAAAACAGTTTTCCTTTTTTCTTTTTCTGATTATCTTAGATATTTTTTGATTTTTCGAATTTGGGTTCACCCGGACATTCCTTTTTGTTCGCTTATGCCGCTAAGACAGGTACAAAACCTCGTAAAAGCCGGCGGACAAAGATATATATTGGGTGAACCAAGTTCGGAAAGGAAAATGTTTTTAGCAAGACTATTTCATTTTGATTCCGGTTTGGATAATCAATTGCTCTTTGGAAAGCTCCGGTACCGGATTCATAATGATTTCCAGTTCGCCATCACCGTTGATATACGAATATCCCTGCGGTTCAAGCGATAGATCCGTCAAATCATAATCATAGCGCAAAAACATTTCTCTGAAATCACCGGCATCTGAAATTATCTGCTTGTAATATTCATCAAAAGTTTCTCTATCCACATCGGAATTTGTCACTTTATAGTATCCGCCATTTGCCATATTGTAGGAAACTGTCTCCATCATATCGGTCATTTCTCCAAACCGCAGACATTTTCCTTCCACTAAATCAAAGGTCAAAGCATAAATTCGGGTATCGCTTTCGCCCGAAATCTTAAATTTTTCTGTAAACAAAAATGATATTTTTTCCGTTGTACAAAAACCGACTTTATAATCCACGTCATAAGATTCGTATTCTTTTTCATCCTTTTCCAAATCGGCAGAAACAATTTCAAAAATAGCCTGATTCCATTCTTTCTGCAATTCTTCATCGGGCATTCCGTCAAACTGCGGATAATATATTTTAATGTCATCCTGCGTATATGCCGTATCCTTCAGGCGATATACCATCGGTTCTTTTTTACCGCCTTCTTCCTCTTTGGAAGATGTGTCGGAAACCTCATACATCGTCAATGCTTTATCATAGATGGCATGACTGGTCTCTAATGTTTTTCCTTTGATGGTAATCAAAATATCATCCGCATCATAAGCCGTCAAAAACGTATTAACTAACGACCCTAAAACAATATATTCGCCTGCCGTTCCCATCATATTGATATAATTTGAAAAATCCTCCGAAAGATCCAGAGTTAAACTTTTCCCAGACTTAGAAAAATTCAATGCCTTTGTATCATACGATACCACATTAACCTTGGCTAACTCAGAAAGCAAAACATCCGGTGTCAATTGTTCGAGAGAAACCTCTGCCTTTTCAAATCCGGTTGCCTGAGCATTGGAATAATAAATACAAACCGAAACAGTCTCAGGCTCTTGAATTTCTTCAGGCTGAGCTGTCATTGTATCCGTTGTGGCATCATTCTCCGTTGCCGTTTTGTTGCTTTCATTTTGCTGCTCATACTCTGTCAGTGTCTGACCACCGCATCCTGTAAAGGAAAACATCAATATCACAAGTGTACTAAATAACAATAATCTCTTTTTCATCGTAATCTCCTCAACAAAAACAGAATTGTGTATTGGTATACCTAAATATACCATGTTTTTTGTATTTTGAGAAGTTGAAAAATTTGCCGCATGGCAGTCTTCTTTAATAGAAATATATATCTTTGCTGCTTCATACCTCGGTTTCTGGCATTTCTAATCTTCGACAACACCAATCCGATTGTTCAGCCCTTCTGACATCACAACCATCAATACCAGGAAAACCGGCAGGAAAATGGAGCCTTATCAAAGTTTTCCTTCTAAATATGCCATCACCTCAAATAATGATGGCAAAATGCAACAAGCAAGCTTTTCCATTTCTTCTGTAGGTTCTGCCAGATCAGGAACCATAATCGGTTTCATTCCGGCACGAGATGCCGCACGAATTCCATTGTAAGAATCTTCAATGGCATATGCTTCTGTGGCATCTACCGTAAGGCTCTCACATGCCTTCAAAAAAATATCCGGTTCCGGCTTACTGCGCTCTACCATATCCCCACAGATTACTCTGTCAAAATACGGAAGCAAGCCGCCTTCCTCCAATTCTCTCATGACCACTTCTCTTCTTGTGGAAGAAGCTACCGCTGTCGGAATATGGTTTTCTTTTAAAAAAGTCAGCAGTTCTTTAATTCCTTTCTTTTGTGGCAGTTTACCTCCTGCAGCCCTGCTATGAAAAATGGCTGACATTTCTTTTTTATACTCATCGTAAGGGAATGCCTCACCATACCTTTTTTTCATTAACTTTTTCGTCAATGCGGCATTGATACCAAGACACTCAAAACATGCATCTTCAATATTTTCAATTCCATATTTTTCTGCCACAACCTTCCAGCATTCAATAACCAATCGTTCTGAATCAAAAATGATACCATCCATATCAAATACAACCGCACCGATACCCATTATATTTCCTACTTTCTCTTACCAATAAACACTCAACAAATAAATGGTCGTCAAAATAAATCCAAAGCAGAACAACATCAGACCAAAGGAAAGACTTCTGGTGATTACCATCCGGTTTTCTCTAAGTTCCAGATGCAGCAATGCCAGTTCATGGATAAATTCGTGATGTTTGTGCTTTTTATCCGGATGTTTACGCTCCAGATAAGCCTCGATGGCATTAAGAACTGTACCCAGATGATAGGTAAACATGGTTCCCTCTGTGAGCTCGAACGGCAATGGTTTATCTCTGTAAACCGTCTTGCGTAACAATACCACAATACCGTCAACCAGACTGTCACAAATTCTGGAGAAGAAACCTCCCACTGCACAAAGCACGATAATCAGAGGACGATAGAAATAATTCTCCAGATCTATCCAGGAAGGCCATCTGTTTACATACTCTCTTCCCGTCTCCGTCTTTCTCATCAAAAGCGGACGCACAACCAGACCGTAGAGGACTGCACCAAGCACAATGGAAATCAGAGCTCCCTTTAAATTTGTAAAACTAAAGTAGTGAATTTTTTCTTCTAACTCACCGGCATGCATCAGGCTGGTTCCACGGTTTGCAAGAAAATCCATCACGATGCCGGGCAAAAATCCCATGATAGGCAAAAGCACGGCACTAACAGTTAGCGCAACCTTACTAGGCACATTCATATACTGTTTCATTCCGTCAAAGCGCTCCTGCTCTTTGGGGTCTGCATTCTTTTCTACAAAGACCGCTACATAAAGCTTGGTCATATAGGCAACCGTCAAGCCACCACTGATTAGGAAAATCCATTCAATCCATTTCATGCCGGTTACCGTAAACAGTCCCACCGCTACACCTTCGGCACAAAGATTGGTATATTCCACGATTGCTTCATGTAAAAGGGTTTTGCTCACATATCCGTTCCAAAGCGGAATACCGCCAATACCAAGCGCACCCATGAGGAAAATAAAGTTCAACAACGGTTTCTTTCTGCCAAATCCTCTGATTTCATTCATGTTCAGCTTGTGGACATTCATAAAGATAACACCGGCAGCCATAAACAACACTAACTTAATCAGCGAGTGATTCACCATATGCAAAATGGTTCCTCTTGCAGCCAGCGCATTTTCTTCTCCCAAAAGTCCCTGCATACCGATGCCCACCATGATAAATCCAATCTGGGACATGGATGAACAAGCAAGGGTTCTTTTTAAATCCACTGAAAACAGTGCTAAGAGCGCGCCACCAAACATCGTAACGGTTCCAAGTAACAATATAACTTTTCCCCAGTCTCCGTCTCCATACAATAAGTTACAGCTAACTACCAGCATCCCGAAAATACCGGATTTGGTCAAAATACCGGACAGCAAAGCCGATGCCGGTGCGGGTGCAACCGGATGCGCCTTGGGCAGCCAGATATGCAACGGAAATGCACCTGCTTTAGCTCCAAATCCAACCGTAATACATGCCCCTGCCACATAAAGCATGGTCTTATTTTCACACGCCTCTGCCAGTTCCAGCAAAGAAGCAATTTCCAACGTTCCCAGTTCGTGATACAGCAAAAACAGTCCCATAAGCATGACCATACCGCCGATAACCGCCACCGCAAGATAGGTTTCTGCTGCTCTGAGAGAGCCCTTTTTTTCATCATGAGCAACCCATACATAAGAAGTAAAGGACATCATTTCAAAGAAAATAAAGGTCGTATACAAATCTGCGGACAAAAAGACGCCCATGGTTGCTCCAAAGGTCAGCAGCATAAACAGATAATAACGGTTTCTGTTATGATAATGTTTAAAA
This sequence comes from Lachnospiraceae bacterium, assembly GCA_017387565.1. Lineage (GTDB taxonomy): Bacteria > Bacillota > Clostridia > Lachnospirales > Lachnospiraceae > UBA2882. The sequence goes on from JAFOEY010000052.1 coordinate 75,133, forward strand.
TATTCCTTGGAAAATATGGTAGTCATCATCCACATCAGTGCCGCAACCAGTGCATAGACGCTGCGGAAACCATCCAAGGTAAAATGCAGTCCAAAGCCTGCAAACTGTTCGATTGAGCACACAAGCGGAGTATCTGCACAAAAACTTCCGAACAAATACAATACAAGCGCAAACTCACTGACTACGATAAAGTCTGCAAAATAATCTCTGGCTGTTTTGTGGAATCGTCCGATGATATAGGAAATAATTGCTCCCACAATAGGATAAAAGACTAAAAATGCCAAAATATAATTTGTTTTCATCATTCTACTCTCCTTTCCTAAAACAGCCCGTTTGCAACATTTGTAAAGAGTTCAATCAAAGGCTGCGGATGTAAGCCAAGGATAACCATTCCCACCACAAACAGGGACAGCGGAAGGAGCATAACCCAGTTGGGGTCCTCCACATCCCGGATGGAATTATAATCAAAACCCTGTTTCGGGAAAAATGCACGAATGACAATCGTCAGCATATAAATTGCCGTCAGAATTGCCGATATTAACAATGCCCCGATACCCACATATGCCAGCACATTTTCGCTCTCCACAGCGGCCTTTGCCAGATTAAATTTGGAAATAAAACCACAAAGTCCCGGGACACCCATAAGGGCAAAAGCGGAAATCGTAAAAATACCAAAGGTTTTCGGCATCTTACGTCCGAAACCATCCAGCTCATATACATAGCTTCTTCCGGTTTTATACATAACAGCACCTGCGCAGAAGAAAGAACAAATCTTCATAACCGCATGGCAGATCATATGCGTCAGCGCACCAACCAGTCCAAGTGGTGTCATAATTGTTACACCGAACAGAATATAGCTCAAATTACTAATCGTAGAATATGCCAGTCTGCGTTTTAAATGTCTTTCTCTTACCGCCATGGAGCAACCGAATACAATCGTGAAAATCGTAATCGACATGACCGTATACTGTGCCCATGTTCCTTTCAAAAACTCCGTTCCGAAACAATAATAGGTAAGACGCATAATGGCAAAAGCACCAGATTTTACAACGGCCACTGCATGAAGCAATGCGGTAACCGGTGTCGGTGCCACACCCGCCTTGGGAAGCCAGCTGCAGAACGGACAGATAGCCGCTTTCACACCAAAGCCCATAAACGCCAGAACATAAATAAACAACAGCAAATTCACATTTCCCGTATAATTTGCCAGATCTAACACCCCGCCATAGACAAAATCCGTCGTACTGCCATAGACAATGATAAAGATCATACCGATAAATGCAAAGGCAGCTCCGCCAAGTGAATAATATAAATAGGTTCTGGAAGCCAGTACCGCTTCACGCGTTAACGTATGCAATACAAGCGGCGTTGTTACCAGCGTCAGCAGTTCATAAAAGAAATACATGGATAAAATATTGGCACTGGTCGCAATTCCCAAAGTTACGCCCAAGGTCATGGTATAAAACATAAAAAATATTTTCTCATGTTCTTCATGCTTCATATATTCAAAGGAATATAAAGTCGCCAAAGGCCACAATGCAGAAACCAGTCCTGCAAAGATACATGCCAGTCCGTCAAGATGGAATGTTACGGACAAATTACCCGTAAACTTTAACAACGTAAAAGCACCGTCAGGCCGGTTAAACAACAAAAGCCAGACTAAAATACTGTTGATGACAACCACCGTTTCTATATAAATCATCATCCACCTTCTGTTTTTAAAAGGCAGAAGCGGGATTAAGACACCTGCAGCAAAGGGGAACAATACGATTATCAATAACATTACTTCATTCATCTTTTATTCCTCCTCTCTACATCAATCCGGCTGCAACTGTCTGAATATAAGAAAGCAGCCCATTGGGAAACATACCAATTACAACCGACAATACCGCCAGAATAACCAGGGGAACCGTCATCCATTTACCGGGTTCACATTTTTCCAATTTATCATAGTCAAAATCATCACCCGGGAAAAATCCCTTGATGGTAACCGGAAGCAAATATCCTGCTGTCAATAGCGCACTAATCAGTAAAATAATCGGTCCCGCATATTGAAATCCTGCAATACCGGAATCCAGTGCTCCCGTTGCCAGATACCATTTGCTGATAAAACCGCCTGTCGGTGGAATACCGATCAGACCTAAGGATACAATCGTAAAACACCAGATAGTTAGCGGCATCTTCTTTCCGATTCCTTTTAAGTCATCCACATTTGTAATTCCTGTCTGAAAAATAATGGCACCGGCGCAAAGGAACAATGCACATTTAATAAAGGCATGCGCAATCATATGCAGCATGGAACCGGTCAATCCAACCGGGTTAAGCAAAGCAATTCCAAACAGAATATAGGAAAGCTGGCTGACCGTAGAATAAGCCAGACGTTTTTTCAATACCTTTTCCCTATATGCCAACATAGAACCCATAAACACCGTAATCAGGGCAAGAGTCAAAAACAGATACTGAACCCATGTTCCGCGGATAAAATCTGCGCCAAACAGATAAAAGATGACACGGACAATAGCCAGCACACCGGCTTTGACAATAATACCGGACAAGGCCGCAGATGCAGGAGCCGGTGCTACCGGATGTGCGGTAGGAAGCCATGCGTGTAACGGAAACATACCCGCTTTCACGCCAAAGCCCACAAGCATCAGACAGGCGGCTACCAAAAGCAAAGTTTCATGCCCTGCTGCCAACTCCATGTTCAGGGTGCCTCCGGCAGTAAACGTAAGCGTCGTCGTATAACGGCATAAGAAAAACAATCCGAATAAAGCCATATATGCTCCGAAAAAGGAGTAAAACAAATATTTCAAGCCAGCCATAACCGCCTCTTTGGACTGGTTGTGAATAACAAGCGGAAATGATACCAATGTCATAAACTCATAAACAGCATACATGGTAATGAGGTTACCCGCACAGCCGAGTCCAATCAGTACGCCAAAGGTAACCAGATAAAAACCGAAATATCTTTTTTCATTTTTTTCATGTTTCATATAGGTAAACGAAAAACAGCCTGCCAAAATCCAGACAATGGACACAATGGCTAAAAACAGTTTTCCGAAACCATCCAGTTTTAAAACAATCGGAACATGTTCCATCAGTTCAAACAGAACAATTTCCGTTTCCTTTGTGGTAAGGGCATTAATCACAAGTACACCTGTAATCCCCAGCACAACTCCCACATAGGCAAGAATATTTTTACGCTCACCCTTTTGTCTAACAACAAGGAGCGCCGTTCCCGCCAAAACCGGAAATAGAATTGCTAACAATAATGAGACGCTTTCACTCATATCTTCCGTCCCTCCTTATGCAAACATGGCAAGGCCTGAGCGAATCAAATCGACGATTGGCTCCGAACACATACCTAGTAATACGTTGCAGATAATAAAACAGATGCAGACCACAGCATAAGAAACATCCTGTTTCCATGAAATTGATGGATAATCCGACTTCACAGGCGTATAAATACGTACCACGGTCTTCATAAAATAAATCGCATTGAGAATCGTACTGATTGCCAGCACAATCAAGGTAGGCAGCATCTTGCTAACCCCTACAGAAACACTCGCCTGGGCAAACAAAATCTTGCTGATAAAACCGGAAAACAACGGCACGCCTACCATGGACAAAGAACCAACGGTAAAGGTTGCTCCGGCAATCACATTGCGGTATCCCGCTCCGGTCAAGTCAATAAACTTTTTGCTCTTCCCGGAAGCATCCGTAAGTCCCACTGCCGCAATAAACAGCATACTCTTTGTCGCCGCATGGGAAAAAATATGGAAAATGGAGGCAATCATGCCTGCTTCTGTTCCAAGACCAAAGCCCATGTAAATATAACCAATCTGTGCAACGGATGAAAAAGCAATCATTCTGCGGATATCATTCTCCCGAATGGCACTTAACGAACCGAAAATCATACCGCAGAGACCAAATACAAAGAGCACGTTAAACAACCGGCTCTCAGCAATGACTTCAAAGCCGATCACACGATAAAAAATCTTAATCAGCAGGAATATATATCCTTTTGATACCAGACTGGATAAAATCGCCGCACTCGAAGCCGTAGAATATCCATAGGAATCCGGCAGCCACGAATGAAATGGGAATAAAGCACTTTTGATTGCAAGGCCAACACCCATAAAAATAATTGCCACAACTAACGGAATATGATACTGTCCCGTCTGTGCCAGAATTAACACCTGCTCCTTGATATTACTCATCAACAGATGACCCGTAATGTCATACAGGATACACAATCCAAATAAAAGCAGACCGGAACCGATCAGACTCATCAACATATAACGTGTCGCGGCTTCCAGCGTATGACCATTTTCGCGGATCATAATCAGTCCGCAGGCAGAAATCGTATTAATCTCTACAAATACATATGCAGTAAACAAGTCATTGGTATAAATCAATGCCAGAAGCGAACTCATCAAAAGGTTGATCAACACATAGTAAAGATTTTCCTTAAACGGATCTACCTCTACAAACAAATGCTTTCTGCCGCCTAATATCGAAAGCAACATAATGACGCTGAAAAACAATGCCATCGCCGCTTCCAAATTACCGAAACGGATTTCGTTTCCCCAGGGTGCAGAAAAACGACCCATTTTGTATATGTAACATTGGTTTGTCACAAACGTAAAATACAGTGTACATGCGGACATGACGCCGATGGCGGAAATCACAAAAATATTTAATCTTCTCGCCCATTTTCCATTAAGTGCAGAAGAAATAATGGATGCACACATAGATAGAATTAAGGAGAAACAGGGAAAATTACGCAAGATTTCCATTTTAGATTTCCTCCTTCTTTAAAATCGTGGAAATTTCATCCATATTCAAAGTATGATATCTCTGATACAAACGAATCGTCAAAGAAAGCATCAATGCCGTAACCGATACCGATACAACGATACCAGTCAATACCAGACCACTGGGAATCGGATTGATGTAGCGATTCACATCCTGAACCCCGTCCACAACAATCGGTGCCATGCGACCGGCAATATATCCCTTTTCTGCAAGGAATAAATAAGTTCCCGTATCCATGAAATTCAATCCGACGATTTTTTTTATCAGGTTTTTTTGTAACAACAAATTGGCAAAGCCTATGACAAACAGAAGAACTGCAACTGCTTCCCCGTAATTTGCGATTAAACCGTCCAACATCTTACAGTCCTCCTCTTCTGAATAATGCATAGAAGGCATACATCGTACATGCAACCTCAATGCCGACAAAAATGTTCAGCCATAAAATAATTCCGGCAGAAAAAATCATGCCCGGTACGCCCAGGGAGATATGATTGTTAAAATCATTGGCTCCCATAAACAGGTAATAGGTAATTACAACACAATACGTGCAAAGTGCTGCAACTTTTACAACCTTATAAGTATTCTCATTAAAGAATTTCTGCATTTTGTCAAATCCGTAAGCACTGACATATAAAATCATACCGGCTCCGATCATAGCGCCTCCGGAGAAACCGCCACCCGGAGAAAGATGTCCGTTTAAAATGACATAGATCCCAAATATAAAAACAATCGGTACTAATACAAATGCCACATTCTGCAAAATAACATCATTTTTAGGCTCATAAAGACGGTCGTTGAGACTTTTGTCCGCACGGATTTTTTCTTCTTCCTTCATCAAAAGAACCATCACACAAGTCGTGGCAATAAAAAGCACACAGGTCTCACCAAACGTATCAAATGCACGGTAATTTAAAATCATTCCCGTTACAATATTAACGGCCCCCGTATCCTGAATACCGTTTTCGATATAAACCTGCGGAACTTCATTATTAATCGGTCTGTCCACAGTTCCAAATCGTGGAAGCGAAGCTACCATGTACAACATAATTCCGGCAAGCACCAGACAGAACAAAACAGAACAGACAGAATATACTTTATTAAAAAAAGCAATCCATTTATTCGTCTTGGTATCATAAACCTTTTCCATGGTCTGCTGTTCTTGTGCCATAATTTCTTCGAGTGTAAGACTATCTTGATAAGGCACACCCGGCTGCATTTCCACTTCGTCCAGATACGGGTCCTTGGTTCCTTTCATCCAGCGGAAAAAGTGAAAGGCTTTCGTTTTTGCATACTCTTCATCATTTTTCAGTCTGCTCATCTTTATTCTCCTTTCTGATTGCTTCAATCTTCTTTAAGGTAACAAAGAAAAGAATACTTGTAACTCCTGCACCTACCGCTGCTTCTGTAATCGCTAAATCCGGCGATTCCAATAAAATCCAGACGATAGACATAATCAGGCTATAAGACATAAAAACCAAAACCGCATTCAAAAGATTTTTGGTAAAGCTGACTGCCACTGCACAGACAACCAGGAAAAACAATAATATGTACATGAAATAATCCATTATTTCTCCACCTTTCCGTACTTATCCTCTCCCTCATGAGTGGCAACTTCCAATTTGGCAATCAAATGAGAAGAAACCGGAGATGAAAACCATAAAAACACAACAACCAACAACAATTTCAACGTAATCAGATTAAAACCGTTTAAAATCATGAGCCCGATTAAGGACAATCCAATTCCGGATGTATCTCCGGTCGCCGCCGCATGCATACGGTTTAACACATAATCCAACTTAAATACGCTAATGATTTCAACTACAAAGAGCACCATTCCTGCCAACAGAAACAAGGTTCCCAAAATAAAACGAATCCACAACAAAATTCCCATTTTAATGCTCCTCCTCTGCGTGATTTTTTTCTTCCAACTCGATTTTAACTGTTTGTGTTTCTTCTATTTTTTTTGTTTCTTCTATTTGTATTTCTTTTGACTGTTTTTCTATTATTTGTTCTTTCTCTGTTTGTGCTGCCTGCACTCCCTTAGTATGTTGTTCTTCTGACATTTTTTCATCTTCCTTATGTACGCCCATGATAACCTTGGACAGAACGATAACTGCAAGGAAGCTGATCATGGCATAAATAATACAAATGTCCACCAGATAACTTTCATTCATCATAACGGCTAAAATCGCCATAATGGTCATAACCATGGTTCCCATCATGTTTACGGATACCAACCGGTCGGCAACCGTCGGACCCATACATGCCCGAATCAGGCATAAAAACAGCATGATTCCCAGTACAATAAGAACTCCGACAAACAAAAAATGATAAGTTGTTTCCAAAGCCTGAATTCCGCTACTCATCTTTTTTTCCAATCCTTTCCGCTTTTTCTAACATCCGCACGAAAACCGAATTCTCAATTCCTTCTGCAAAATCTTTATCCAGCGCATGAACCACATAGGTATCATCTTCCAAAGACACCGTAATGGTTCCCGGTGTCAGCGTGATGGAATTTGCCAGTAAAACTCGTAACACCGGCGATTTTATTTTTGTACGAAAAGTAACCAAAACCGGCTCTCTCTCATATTTTGACGTAAATATCATTTTCATCGTATCAAAATTGGCCTTTATAATTTCCCAAATCAATACAAAGAGATATCCAACCATAAAAATAGCATACTGCATCATATGAATATCCTTATAAAAACTCCAGCCCATAAATTTACAGATAAAAGCATACAGCAATGCTGCCACGAAAATACCGATTATTCCAATTTCTACTGTGAGCTGTCCATTAAAGATGATCCAGCACAAGAAAAACAGTATATACATATGTACTTCCTTCTTTCTTTCTCATTTCCAACTGATTATTCTACACCAAACACTAATAAATCACAAGAAAAACAGCACTCAAAACTTGAATGCCGCTAATAATCTTTACAAAATCTTAACTCTGTTTATCTCTCTACATATTGTTAATCTCTCCGAAAAAGGAAACCCCGAATCCGTGCAGGGGGCTACACGTATATTCGGGGCGGTTGGGAAAGCTATTTTCTTCTGATATCTGTGTGAGACATCATCTTAACATATCCATACAGCAGTGCTGCGACTGCGGCAACGCCTGCTGCCTCAATTAGCAATACCTGAAACGTTTCTTCCAAAAACCATACCATGTTCATGTTTATCCTCCTTTACAACTCTCATATCCTGAGTCTTATCTTTATTGAGATATAACAGCGGAAGTCCGATACATACCATTCCTCCGATGATATTTCCGATGGTTACTGGAAGCAGATTATGAAAAAGAAAACTTCCCACATTCAATTCTGCCAGTTGTTCTGCCTGTAAGCCAAATTCTGTCATGGCAGACTGCAGATAATCCGGATTTAGTTTTGCTAACAATCCGGCTGTAATGTAGTACATATTTGCGACACAGTGTTCAAATCCTTCTGTTACAAAAAGGAAAATAATAAAAAATGAAGATAACAACTTGCCTGTCACATCTTTTGCGCACAGTGCCATCATAACAGCAATACATACCAGAATATTACACAAAACACCGGAAATCATTGCCTGACCAAAATCCAAAGACACTTTTCCTAATGCCACCTTGATGGTGTAAGCACCCAGAACGTTGTTTGAATAATTCCACTGTCCACTACCGGCAACAGCCATTGCCGTCATGGCAGCTCCTATAAAGTTTCCGATATATACAATAGAAAGAACTTTTATAAGCTGTTTATAGCCGTGCTTTTTGGATGCCGTAGCCATGATCATCAGGCAGTCTCCGGTAAAGAGCTCTGCTCCCATCATAATGACCATCATCAATCCTACCGGGAATACAACGGCGGTTGCGAGCTTTGCCAAATATATTCATTTTTAATAATTGATTATTTTTGTTAAAAATGTCATATTGCATTAGCACCACGCAATGCGTATAATTTATTTCAAGCAAAGGTGTTATCAGAATACGGTAGGTGGTTGCCCTCATACGGAGAGACATAACCCTCCAATTACATAGAAACTCTTTTGAGAATCTGCTGAAAGGAGGGCTAAGCAATGATGATAGCAATAGAGATTATCGGTTCAGCAGCTGCTGTAATCACAATCTTTTCAGCTGGAGTTGCAGTTGGAAGATTTATCAACCAAAACAAAAATGACCGCCACAAGCTTCCCAAGACTTTGGCGATCATTTTGATTAACAAACATTCTTTGGGGCAAACCGTCTATCGGTAGCACCTTTGTGTTTTTTATTATAGCACACCTCTTTTGTATGTCAACATAAACACTATTTATTCCTCGTCCATTTCTCTAAGTGCTTCCATGTAATTATCCATCCATGCAGACATATTTGCAGCCTTTTCCGAATCCGTATCCGGCCCATCAATATCTTCCGGCCATTCATCGCCCTCTTCGATTTCCTGATGCAAAAGCCATTCTTCTGCCACCTCAAACTGACACAATCTGCCATCGTCACTTTCCAAAGTAACAAGTACTAACAATGGTTCTCCCGGCATTCTTTCTTCACAGCCGAAATCCGATTCTTCGATTCTACTTACATACCACATATTAAACATCCGCTTTCTTTTCCAGATACTTTACCGGCACTTCTTTTGTCAGCCATACACCATTTACCGATAAATAAAACTTATAACCATCTTCATACATCTGTTTTGCCTTTACCTGATAAAGTACAGGATTTCCATGGCGTTTTCCAACCTTAACAGCGGTTTCTTCATCCTTTGAAAGATGCACATACAATCTACTCTTTGGAACTAGTCCCTGCGCATCAATAGCGGTTACATACTTCTCACCGGTACCATGCCATAAAATTTCAGGTGGTTCCTTCTCTTCCAGTTCCACATCGACCGGAATGGAATGTCCCTGATTTGCTCTAATTAAAGTTTTATCCTCATTAAAAGAATATCTCTGCTTTTCATCTGTACGAACAATTTCTTCCAGAATGTCCATACTAAACTCATGGTCTTTTGCAATGCCAGCAATCAATTCATCGACATTAGCCCATCCGTGCTCATCAAGATTGATGCCAATCGCTTCAGGCTTATGTCGTAAAATGAGACTCATATATTTACTTACTTCTTTTAAACTCAATAAAATCACCTTCTTAATTATTTAATAGTTTAGCCTTTATCCTCTCCACCAAATCAAAATACTCTTTCATTGCTTCATCATGATGCAGATGAATATACGCTCCATCTTTTTCTTTTGCTGCAAATTCCAGCGCTTTTGCACTTTCTGACATATGTACTGCTCCAATGGTAAGTGAGGTGGATTTTAACGCATGAACAACGGTCCGATAATTATCCCAATCCTCTTTCTCAAAAAACTGTTTCAGCTTTTCTGCTTTCTCCATTTTTACGTATTCCTGTAGAATTTCAATATAAAAATCTATTTCATTCATACAGTAAGTCATACCCTTCTGTACATTCAGTTCCTCAATTTCTTTCAATCTCTCCAGCTGATTTGGAGCATTTTCTTTACTTTCGGGTTGTTCTTCCAAAGAAGTTTCCGGCAATTGATTTTGTTCATTTTCTTCCGTTTTTTCAGTAGAAACAACTTCCTTGGTAACAGACACCAGTTCCTGTGGCAGGTATTTTAGTAACATTCTCATCAATTTTATTTCCTGAACAGGCTTGGACAGATAATCCGTAAAACCGGCTTCGAGATATTCATTCTTGGCTCCGATGATAGCGTTTGCAGTCAGCATAATCACAGGTACATTTTGATTTAACGGATTCTCTAAGGCATGAAGCTTATTAAGTGTCTCAACTCCATCCATTTCCGGCATCATGTGATCTAAAAAGACCATATGATATTGATTCTTTTTCATATACTCCAGACATTCCATGCCATTATTAGCCGTATCAATCTGCATTTCTGTCTCTTTCAAAATACCTTTGATAACCTTGAGATTCATCTCGACATCATCCACAATCAATATTTTTGCCTGTGGAGCTGTAAAAGCAATTTTTTCTTTATGAGACAGAACTTGGGATTTACCATAAGCCTGTGCAAAATCACCGACCTGATCGGAAGCAATTACCTTCTGAGGTATTTTTACGGTAAAGTGGGTGCCTTTTCCATAGGTACTTTCCACTGTAATCACACCCTCCATCAGTTCCACCAGATTTTTGGTGAGCCGCAAACCCAAACCGGTGCCCTGGATATTACGGTTTCGTTTCTCTTCAATACGGGTAAATGCTTCAAACAGTTTTTCCAAATCTTCTTCCTTGATGCCAATTCCCGTATCCTCTACGGATATGACAAGCTGAATCATTTTGTCCGTAATGGGCTCATAATCCACACCAAAGCAAATTCGCCCCTCTTTTGTGTATTTCACTGAATTTGACAATATATTATTAATAACCTGTTTTATGCGGATTTCATCACCGTACAACTGTGACGGAAGCTTCTCATTCACATGAATTTCCAAATCAACCGGTTTATTTTCCAGTTTTACTTTTGATAGGTTATAGCAGTCATTTATCACAGAGAGCAACTGATATTGAGAAGGAATGATATCCATTTTTCCACTCTCAATTTTAGATATATCCAGAATATCATTGACAATAGATAGAAGCAGGCGGCTCGCACTATCAATATTATCTGCATATTCTCTTATGCTTTCATCTTTACATTCTTTTAATATCATGTGATTCATACCCATGATTCCATTAATCGGTGTACGTATCTCATGAGACATATTGGCTAAGAACCGGCTCTTGGCTTTATTTGCTTCCACAATTTCTTCCAACATCTGCTTTTCCTTTGACAGATCATAGACAAAACAAACAAAGCAATAAGCCTCTCCCCTTCGATCCCTTGCAACCGAGAAATTCAACGAACAGCAAACCCCGCCTTTCACAGATTTCAATTCTGCAACCCCCTGATCATTCTGTAAAAGCGAATTCCATAACGTTTCCGTTTCCGATTCCGAACTTTGGAATAATTGTGACAGGGACTGTTTTTCTATTTTCTCAATTTCCAAAAGCTTTTTACCAAAATCATTGGACAGAACAAGTTTGAAATTATCATCAAAAATCAAGATTGCCGTGTTGGCAGACTGAAAAATATATTGGCTCAAGTTGTTTACTGTAATGCTGAATTCATTATATTTTTCAGCCCAAAACCATATAATCATGTAAGTTATAAACATTCCATAGGCAGAGCTCGGAAAGGAAGGTTTTCCAAAAAGAGGCAAAATGGTATCCGGAATAATTGATGCCATAATAGCAATATTCGAAAAAAACATCGCGCCAATAAAACGAAATCTGCGGGACTTTCTTTCTTTTCTTGCCCAAACAATTGCAATTGCAATCATTGAAACTGCAACAAAAAGTAGGAAGCATTGGTGCACCATTCTTCCAACTCCCATATAAGAATAGTAGCACATTCTTCCGTTAATCCGCTCAAAGGAATGAACGTCAGGTATAAAAAAAGCTAAATCAACTATGGCTAAAATGATAAATACCACTTCGTATGCATAATAAAACCACTTGGGTAAAGACGTCATATAGGCTATCATGAGAGCTTCTGTCATCATAAATCCCACTACGCCTATCAGGCCGATTGCACGGAAAACATAGGCAGCTTTTACCGTTTCCGTAAATCCCATAATACCATATCCGCCACTCCATAAAGCACCGAAGATACCCATGATGAGCATATAATACCGAAGTTTTCCTGCGGCTTTTTCTCTTATAAAATAGCTGATTCCACATATGATAATTACCGTACTGAAAATGACAGCAATACAGTTGATGAATATACTCATTTGTATTCCCCTTGTAAATGCCGATGAATTAGTGCATACTGCACGGTCATCGAGTGCACACTTTCCGGTGTTTCAGTGCACGCTTTCCGCTGCATAGTGCATGTACATGGATTAGTCCTATAATAAAGATGGCACACATGCGTGTGACTATCA
>JAFOEY010000053.1 GCA_017387565.1 Lachnospiraceae bacterium
CCCAGTCAAAATCAACTTGGCTAATTTTAACCGTTCTTTCTTTACTGTTTTTGGTTTGTCTCTTTCGAGACGTTCTGAAATTTTCTCTTGGAATTTTTCAGGGTTGCATTGCTGTTTAGTTTTCAAGGTTCTGTGCGTTCTCTCGACGCGCAACGATGTTATATTATCACTATCGTTTTCTTTCGTCAAGCACTTTTTTTAACTTTTTTCATTTTTTTTGAAAGAAGCATTTTTTCTTCTACAAACTCCACTTTTTAGTGAAAAAAAAGAAATCTCGAAAATCAAGATTACTTTTCTTGTAGAAAAACGGAGAAAGAGGGATTTGAACCCTCGCGCCGCGTGAACGACCTACACCCTTAGCAGGGGCGCCTCTTCAGCCTCTTGAGTATTTCTCCGTACCACTGAACTTTATCCTCTACCAATATAAAGTTGCAACGTCTCTAACGTGACGCAAAAATTATTATACCTAAGTGATTTTTATTTGTCAATGAGTTTTTATATAATATTATGATACCAGGGTCAAAAGGTCATACTTTTCGTGCTCGCATGAAAAAGTATGACTTTGGGCCCCCAACATCATATTATTAAGTTATTACACTAAATATCTTTCTCACTCCTATTGTTCGTTAAAGGGAAATTAATATTCTTTATTCTAAAACAATAATCTCTAATCATATTCCAAACCAACACACATCCATACAATTCATAAACATATATAAAACCATATGAGCCCACACCGTAAAAAATAGTCATAGTTAAATTATCTAACCAGTCTATTCCAAATATACCAATCATGAAGATGCAAACAAACAAACTCAAAATGCAGCCCGTCATCATCATAAAATCTTCAAAACACTCTAACGATTTCTTTTTAATTAATCGAATCACTGAATAGATATACCCAAATATCGAAATAATAAACAACAAATATCCTAATATCTTTCCAAGTTTTACAAATATATTTGCAATCTTTATTGTATAATTACTCATTTCAATCTTGGAATCATTATATGTTGCAATCAAAAACGCATCAATATTAAGCCTCACAACATCATCTTCATAGTTTTCCATAGGAAGAATCTTGTATAATTCACCATCACGGTATACTGCCAAATGAGCATATTCAATCCAATTTACCTGTTTTAATTCCATCAAGAACTGAGCCATTGCCGCATTTTCATCGCCGGTATAACGGGCAACATTTTTACTCTCATACAGACTAATGCCATGTACCAATACATTGCCAGCTTCATCGACCAGATCCAAAGAAATTTGTTCTTCTGGATTTTTAAGATAAATCCAACCTGTTAAATCCAAATAGTTTTCTTGTGGATATGCAACCTGCACACCTGTCATTGCTTCTAAATATCGGTATTGCTCCTTTGTTCCATTTCCAACATTCACTGCCTTAGCATCAAAGTCATCTTGATATAAAGATACTTTTATCATTTTATTCAAAGATTCTTTTATTAGCGACACACATTGATCCTTTGAAATCCCCTTTGTCTGTCCCGAAAAATGGATCTTGTCATCTCGTTTTAATCGTCCTTCTTCCAATGCCAAATTTATTTCATCAGCTATTTTTTTACAATATTCCTGCATCTTAACTGCACTTTCGTCGTAACCGAGATTTCCTATTGTTTGACGCAGCGCCCATGCATAATAATCTCCCGATGCATCTCCTTTTCCTTCTGCCCAGGAATCATACATAAACATATAATCATAATGATTGGCTTCAAGAGTTGGACACTCTTTTACGATTTGTTCCATAGTATCCCTGGGAATCCAAACATCCGGTGCACACTCGCCGGTCTGTACTTGTAGCATGGCCCCAACCACATCAGAAAAAGCACCCTGTGTACGATCATTTGTCATAAAAACGCCATATTTTTTATAGTTCAATCCACTGTAAACAAATGTCACAAATATCAATATCATAACCGGAACAAATGTAATTATGATTTTACCCACTTTTTTCTTAACCGGCAATTTTTCTAAAAAGACTAATACAAGAACGTATCCCAATACTACCGAAACAAATGGAACAAGCCAAATCGAATCCTCTCGAATATAGTAAAAAAAGGAAAAGCTAAGTCCCACTCCGATAGACCATATAGTATATTCCCGCATTGTCTTTCCCTTTGCTTTTAGCATACCAACTACTGTCGATATCACCAAAAGAACCGCAGGAAAGAGAATGGAATTACGATAAATCCTCATACCGGTAGAACCGGAAAAGCTAATTGGAGAATAAATAATCCAAATAAAAACAAAACATCTTACATATGGATTGGTAATTTGATTTCTCATGGCCAAAAGCAGGACTACTGCAGCCAAAATATAAAATAATACGAGTAACATTCCGTAAGGAATGCAAAGCACTTTCGAAATTACCAGAAATATAGGAAAAGAAATCCCTTTTATCATCGTAAGATAATTGTAATTCCCCAGCCAGTTACCGGCCGAAATCTGTTCGGCAGCTCTCACAAGCCATGCATCATCAATTCCGGCATTTGCAATTCCGTTGTAGGGCAGTCGCATTGCAAGACCCAAACGAAACAATATAACCAAACTCATAAATACAATGATAGAAATATTAATATATGATTTTTCTTTATTTCTATTTTTCACTAATCCGCCAACCATAAATACACCATTTTTGTTTTATCAATGCATAACTATCCACCAAATATATCTAATTTCTTACAAACAGATTCTATTAAGATATGCCATTTATTATGGAAACATTATTGATGCTTAATATTTAGTATTCCTACAAAAAAGCTTGCAAATATCATCTGAATTCCCGTCTGAATTAATACAAGCGATGGAATTGTATATCTCATAATATATTCCGGATTTAAATCACCAAATCCTGTCTTGTTCCAAATAACAAATGCAGAAATAGTTGCCCCTAATCCGATTACAGTCAAAATCAGGCCCCACACTGTTCCCTGTTCCGTTGTAAACTTACTAATACGTTCAATCGATTTATTCATTGGAATATATTTTGTATTTGCAGCATATATCTTGGTAAATACGCAGAATTGAACAGCAGACAAGCCTAATAAAATTGCCATAGCTGCGTATAGCATAGTATGTATATCAAAAGTAACTTTACCAATAGTTAGTGGTCCTGTAATCAAAAGGCACATCACAATCAATCCAACTGCAATAAGAAATAATCCCGGATATAAAAACAACCAATTGGGACTATGCATTAACAAAAATTTTAGATGTCTCCAACCATCTCGAAAACTTCTAAGATGTGGTGCCCGCGATCTTCCATCTTTTTTCAGCGTTGTCGGCACTTCAATCATTGAATAATGATTAAGTGTACATTGTACCACCATCTCACTGGCATACTCCATCCCGGTAGTCCGTAAATTCAAGGCCCTCATGCGGTCACGATTATATCCTCGCAATCCACAATGAAAATCTTTTATCTTACTGGGATAAAATACCCGTCCGATAAATGACAATACCGGATTTCCAATATAGCGATGCAAAGGCGGCATAGCTCCTTTCTCAATTCCTCCTCGGAATCGATTTCCCATTACCAGGTCATAGCCCTCTCTTAACTTTTCCAAAAACGGCATCAAATGAAGAAAATCATAACTATCATCGGCATCGCCCATAATAACATACTGCCCTTGTGCAGCATTACAACCTCCAATTAAAGCAGCACCATAACCTTTATTTTCAACATTAATAACTCTTGCACCCATTCTTGCAGCAATTTCCTGGGATCCGTCTGTACTACCATTATCTGCAATAAGAATTTCCCCATCTACATTATTCTCTGTTAAAAATGTTTGTGCCTTTTTGATGCATATCTCTAAAGTTTCTGCTTCATTAAGACACGGCATTAAAATTGTTAATTCCATTTTCTCTTTTCTTTCTATTTGTACTATGTAATTTAACTGTTCGCTTTTATCTTTAGTAATCAACGGATTGCTACGCACACCCGGCATCATTCATATTCTGCAATCGCTTCTTCTATCCGCCGTTTTACTTCCTCAGCGATTTCATTTGTTTTCATTCCTTTATACTCTTCATAGTACATCGGTTTTAAATAGATCAGTTTAACCGTAATGTGTCTTAATGAAGGTTCATCAAACGGAACAAAGGAATTGATTAATGCGCAGGGAACAATCGGACATTTTGCCTTTTGTGCCGCCTTAAAACTTCCGCCTTTGAAGTCCTGGAGTTTATTCCCCAGTTTACTACGGGTTCCTTCAGCAAAGATTACATAGTTTCTTCCATTCTTTACTTCTTCCGCAACCTGATTGATTACCTGCATGGATTGTCTTAAATCTTCCCTGTCCATGGCAAGAGAGCCCGTCGCGCCAACTGCCTGTTTTAACAAGATAATATCTTTCGCTTCTTTTTTAATTACAAAAGCCAAAGGCTTAGGACTGGAATAAAAAAACATCAATGTATCAAACAGTCCCTGATGATTGGGATATAAAATAAATCCATCTTCTTTGGGCAAATTTTCTACATTATGTATTTCAGCTGTTATATTTCCGCCTTTAATTGCATGAGCTGATATTTTCTTACATTGTAAAAATCCAGGATTATAATCCCCGTTATAATGACGACTTAACCAAAGAAGCTTAAGGAACAGAGCGGGAACAAAAAATAAATTGCGCAGTACCATCATTGCAATTCTCATAGTTACCTCTTTCTTTCAGTTCAACAATATATTGTGTTATAAATATATTATTATCCTATATATATAGGAAGAAACTGATTCATTTTTTATTTCATTCTTTATTATATGCTTTAATTGCCGTTTCATACAGATTGTTCCCGTCTTTATCAATAACGACAATTACCGGAAAATCTTTTACTTCCAGCTTACGAATTGCTTCTGTTCCCAAATCATCATAAGCAATTACTTCCGATGCAAGAATCGACTTTGATAAAAGTGCACCTGCGCCACCTACTGCAGCAAAATATACGGCACCATTTCTTACAATGCCATCGGAAACCTCTTGTGAACGTTTTCCCTTTCCTATCATCCCACATAATCCCAAATCCAATAAGGAAGGGGCGTATTTATCCATTCGGCTTGCAGTTGTCGGTCCGGCAGATCCAATGGGTCTTCCATCTCGCGCAGGGGATGGTCCCATGTAATAAATGATATTGTCTTTCATTTCCATGGGCAAGGGCTCATTATTTTGAAGTGCTTCAAACATGCGCTTGTGTGCGGCATCCCGCGCCGTATAAATAGTGCCGGTAATATATACATAATCACCTGCTTTTAATTTTGCTGCCTCCCGTTTAGATAAAGGAGTCGTGATGTGTTGTTCCATATTCTTTCTCTCCCATAAAATCTTTCGTACAAAAAAATATTATATCAATCTGACACTGTGGCGATTGACATGGCAGCAAATGTTGATTGCCACCGGCAAGCCTGCAATATGTGTCGGATAAGTATTAATATTGACAGCAAGCGCCGTTGTCGTTCCACCCAACCCACCGGGTCCGATACCGGATGCATTGATTTTTTCCAAAATTTCTTCTTCCAACTCTTTTACATATGGAATTTCGGAGTGTTCATTTACAGGTCTTGTCAACGCCTTTTTTGCCATAATAGCGCATTTTTCAAAGGTTCCGCCAATACCCACACCCACAACCATGGGCGGACACGCATTCGGTCCGGCATCCTTTACTGCTGTTAAAATGGCATTTTTTACTCCCTCGATACCGTCTGCCGGTTTTAACATAAAAATTCGACTCATGTTTTCACTGCCAAAGCCTTTGGGGGCAACAGTAATTTTTACTTTATCTCCCGGAATAATTTCATAGTGAATAATTGCCGGCGTGTTATCCTTTGTATTTTCCCGGATTAATGGATCTTTTACAACGGACTTTCTAAGAAATCCTTCTACATATCCGCGTCTAACTCCTTCATTTATGGCTTCTTCCAAATTTCCACCTTCAAAATGCACATCCTGGCCAATTTCCATAAAGATTACAGCCATACCGGTATCCTGACATATGGGAATCATATCTGTGCCGGCAATATTCAGATTATCCTGCAATTGATTGAGAATCTGTCTGCCTAGTAAAGCTTCTTCTTTTTCACACGCATTTTGCAGAGCAGATTTCATATCTTCCGTCAGAAAATGATTTGCTTCAATACACATTTCCTTTATATGCTCTGTAATGTCTCCGACCTGTATTGTTCTCATTTTTTCACCAACCCGTTTCGATTATATAGATGCATTTTCAAAACCCCAAATACAGAACAAAATGTGGTTTATTACACAATTTCTTAGGGATTTGAGTATTAAAATGTTTAAAAAGAAAGAAAATGCACATTTCTTATTATATAAAGAAATGTGCATAATTTCAATCAATACACTATTTGTTTCAACGATTCTTTTTATATTTCTTCCATATACTCCTGATAATCGCTTTCACTTGCAAACAGCATATATTCTCCTTCTACCAATCCCATATATCCACCACTTACCAGATATCCTTTCATATTGTTCGCCTCCTCGTCTGATACTTCGTTTATAAGGTTTTACTCAACCTGTTGTCTGGATAGAGTATCTCATTTTTAGCGTCCAATATTCGGGACAGCAAAAGAGCACATCTAAATCATAAAGATGTGCTCTCATACTATAATGTCGGGATTAAAAGGTATTTTGACCCATGATATCAGCGGATTGCTACGCACTTTGTGTTCTCGCAATCCTAAAATATTCGAATTCCTCGACTATTGTACAATCACTTTACGGAAATTCTTTTTACCACGTTTTACAACAACACCATCTCCGGATAATTGTTCTTTGGAAAATACTGCTTTAATATCTGTAATCTTTTCGCCTTCTACACTGACACCGCCCTGCTCCACAGCTCTACGTCCTTCATTACGTGTCGGAACCAGACCTGATTTTACAAGAACAGATAAAATATCAATATTTCCATCTGTAAAATCATCATCCGTCAGTGTCGCAGTAGGCATATCTGCAAAATTACCGGAACCGCCAAACAATGCCTTAGCAGCTTCCTGTGCCTTCGTTGCCTCTTCCTCTCCATGAATCATCTTTGTAAGTTCAAATGCAAGGATTTCCTTAGCGGTATTAAGCTGACTTCCTTCCCACGAATCCATTTTGTCAATTTCCTCTAACGGAATAAAAGTTAACATACGGATGCATTTTAATACATCGGCATCCCCGATATTTCTCCAATACTGATAAAATTCATAAGGAGAAGTTTTCTTGGGATCAAGCCATACAGCACCTTTCTGGGTTTTTCCCATCTTCTTACCTTCGGAATTTAATAAAAGATTAATGGTCATGGCATATGCATCTTTACCGAGCTTGCGGCGAATCAGTTCTGTACCACCCAACATATTACTCCACTGATCATCTCCGCCAAACTGCATATTACAGCCATATCTTTCATATAAAGATAAAAAGTCATAGCTTTGCATAATCATATAGTTAAACTCTAAAAAGCTCAAACCTTTTTCCATTCTCTGTTTGTAGCATTCTGCTGATAACATGCGGTTAACGGAAAAATGTGCGCCGATATCTCGAATGAATTCAATATAATTTAAGTCTCTCAACCATTCGGCATTGTTTACCATCAATGCTTTTCCATCAGAAAAATCAATGAATTTGCTCATCTGTTCCTTAAAACATTCGCAATTGTGATCAATGGTTTCAACGGTCATCATGGATCTCATATCCGTCCTTCCCGAAGGATCACCAATCATTGCCGTTCCGCCACCGATTAATGCAATCGGTTTATTTCCTGCCATCTGCAATCTCTTCATCAGACATAAAGCCATAAAATGGCCAACATGAAGACTATCGGCAGTGGGATCAAAACCAATATAAAAAACAGCCTTTCCGTTATTTACTAATTCTTTAATTTCTTCTTCGTCCGTTAACTGTGCAAGTAATCCTCTTGCTTTTAATTCATCAAATACTGTCATCTTTCTTCCTCTTTTCCGGTTTATTGGTTCTAACCCTCAACTTCATTTATAAATTTACAAATTCCTTTATATGTAGCATCCTGTATGGTAAATGCCATTTTTCCGGCATCTATAACAGCAGTTTCCGTATCCGTATCGGCTGTCATTAATAAGAATTTAGTTAAAACACCAGTTCTTTCTTCTAATTCCTTTGCGGTTTTCAATCCGGTCTTTGTCAGTGTAATGGCACCACCTTTTGCTATTTCTATAAATTGAGCATCTTTTAACAGCCCCATTGCACGGCTTACACTGGGTTTTGAAAAATCCAAAGCCTTTGCAACATCAATGGAATGAACTTTCATTCCGGTCTGTTGCAGGCGGTAAATTGTCAATAAATAGTTTTTTCCTGATTCTTTCATAATCGTTTCCTCTTTTTTGTATAATCTCTGGACAATGCATTCTTATATTTTTCCGGTATGTTCCATCGTTCGAATATCATCTCACGACAAAATGTTAGCAAATGCTAACTGTTTTGTCAATAATACTAAAATTTCTAATATTCTTTTTAAATATCTATAGAACAATTATTTATCTGACTTATTCTTCATAGAAAAGAACATCAGGCCAAATAAATAAAGAATATTAATAGATCGATTTTTCTGTATCGTTCTATCGACTATTGAAGAATCGTATTTTGAATTTCTTCCAGTTCCTCCTGGGAAACTTCTTTGGGTTCCCATAAAATATGCTGTCCGTCATTCTCATAGCGGGGAATTAAATGAAGATGAAAATGATTTACAGTCTGTCCTGCTGCCTCACCATTGTTCTGAATAATATTTAATCCATCCGCATTTAACTTATCAACCATCTGCTTTCCAAGCTTTTTGGCCAGAACAAGAACCTGTTTTGCCGTATCGTCCGGCAGTTCAAATAAATTTTTGGCATGATCCTTTGGCAAAATCAGAGCATGACCTTTGGTCGCCGGGCCAAGATCTAAAATTACCTTAAACAGATCATCCTCATAGATTGCTTTCGACGGTATGTCTCCATTTGCGATTTTGCAGAAAATACAATTGTCATCTCTCATGTTTATCATCCTTTCATAAATACAAATAACTGATCCAGTGACCGCATCAAAGTAAAGTCACCTTTCACTTTCATGGTTCCGGCACTCATAAATGCTCTTTGGAAAGTCATACGTCCGTTTATAATCTCAGACATGGTATTTTTATCGGTGGTAATCAGAACATCCTGTTTATCTGTATCTTTAAATACACATTCCAACTGTGTCTTATCCACCGAAATATAAAGCGGAAGGCTCTTTTCTTCTATCACAATCTTGTAAGTTGCCTTGATACCGGGTTGCGGAGAAAAATGCTCCCGGAACGCTTCAATCATATGTTCATCTTCGTTCTCGTCCCTCGAAAGCATTCCCTGGAAATAACTGGCCAACTCTTTAATATCTTCCTTTTGTGTCTGAACATAGGATTCATCTGCAGCATATTGAGACAACTGTTCCGATTCCTTTGGCGTCAGATTGATATTTTTGTTGATTGCAACCGTCTGCGTGACTGCTTTATTACTTGCAGGAAAGCTCGCCATCTTCTGACTGATGGTACGATACATGTTTTCCGCTTTTTTCTCAATAATATTGTTATATCCTGAATTTGTATCAAAAATAGAAGTATCCGGCACATAACCACAGATCCCGCTACAAGGTTTCCCACCTAAAATCTCCCATGCAAGCGAAAGATCTAATTTTGCCTCTCTTTCGCCATAAGTTGTACTCATAACAATCGGACACATGTAAATCTCACTGATTTTTTCCTTATCACCGTAGAGCCAGCACGCATCCAGAAAGCTCTGTAAATACCCTCCGATTCCGTACCATTCGACGGTCGTCGCCAGAATAATTCCATCCGCAGTTTTCAATGTCTGGGGCAGAGTCGTAATCGTGTTTTTCAACTCAGAAAGCATAAACCGTTCTACTTTAACATTTAACTCTTCCAATACATCCTGCATTTTATTGATCACATACAAAGACGGATCATCCATCAGTCCTCTTCCGCCATAGTAAATATTAATCTTCACCGGTTACAGCCTCCTTTTTATGTTTGTTTTTTCTATAAATCAAAACAGCGATTAGAATACCTGCAAATAATCCACCGAAATGCGCAGCATTATCAATTCTTGCCTCGGTCAACCCTCCAAACAGGCAGTAGCAGACCAAAAACAACACCCTGACAAACGACATGTTGGATGCTCTTCCATGATTGCGTATCAAGATCCACAAAAACGCCCCCATAATGCCAAATATCGCTCCACTGGCCCCAATGGAACCGGCCACTTCCTCTCCCAATGCCAAATGAACGGATTGTAAATATAAAGATGCACCGGAGGCAGCCAGACCGGAACCAAAATATAAAATAAAATATTTGAAATGACCCATTTCTTTTTCAACGACATTGCCCAATAAAAACAACATCATCATATTACTTGCAATATGAGTTACATTTCCATGCAAAAACAGGCAAGTTATTATGCGATACCATTCGCCGTTTGTAACATCCTGTATCGTCAATCTGCCATAATTATACAACAAATCACCGGTCAATGTACACAGTGTAAAAACAATCACATTGGTAATAAAAACAAAATGATTTACTAACGGCTGCTGTTTAAAACTTTTGATCTGTCTACCATCTGCCTGATAATAACCGTCTTCCGAAACGCTTTGATCGAAATCTGCCCGTAACCAGGTTTCAATTGATCCTTTCATGCCATAAAAATCTTCAGCACTATCCGCAGGAATAATCAATTCGCTTTGTTTACTATCAATAAGCCAGAAAAACGGATTATCATCTTTTAATAAAACAGCCCTTTCAACATCTTCAGAAATCACCAGAACAATGGTATGGACTTCTTGCATTCCCTGATCTATAAATTTCCATTTCACTTTATTTCTGACAGAAATCATCTGATCAGTCGTCACATAAGGATTTTCATCAATATCTACAAGGATTATTGTACTGACAAAGCCGGTTTCTTTTCTAAAAAAAACAGTAAACTCCGGTACGGAGGTATTCATACGGAAAAATCCGTCCTGTCCGAGAAAATAAAACAATCTCTTTTTCATAACCATTCTCTTTACATGAATTAATTAGTATTAATAAAAAATATTTCATTTTGATGATGCTTATATTAAATTGAAATACTCCTTTACTATGATACACTAAAAAAGATGGATTTAAAAGAAATAGTATATATGAACTATCGATATAGGTAATTGAAAACTAATGGCATGTGTAAATTAGCACTAATAATATGTAAATGTCACTCTGCCGAACTTTATTTCATCCTCAGCCTCTACCTCAACTAATTCATTCGGTTGAAGTCGGATTCCATTTTTCATACTACCATTGGTACTATTTAGGTCCGTCAAAAATACAATCCCATCACGCAATGTAAATCTGGCATGAATTCTGCTGATGCTGGGGTCATCTATCACATAATCGGCCTGTTCTTTACTTTTTCCAATGACAAAGGGAAATGTCGATAAATCAATCTGTCTTTTTTTCCCTTTAATTTTCCCAATCAGTATTCTTTGTTCTACATAACAGTTTTCCTGCAGCAAAACAGTTTCATACATATCATTCTCATTCATAGGATTTGAGCTATCCGTTTTACCGTAAGGTGTTTGTTCATCATTGTCATATTCCGTTTTTTTATCATCTTCACAATCTGTTGTTTCCAAATCCATTTGCGAAAAAAAATCTCTGTCCACATCAATAAAACCATCCGATGCGGCGTTCTCTGTATTTTTGTTATGATTTTTATTTTCAATCACATTTTTTGGAGTTCCAATTTCTCTATTTTTCATTTTTTCTCGGACAAAATCTATTATAGAGAAAAGGATAAATCCTAAAACAGATAAGATACAGACTGCAAATCCGACAATGGTTTCCTTTTTTGTCATTAAATCCTCAAATCCCAGTTGATTTCTCCAAGCCTCAAATGCCATGATTCCCACTCCGAATAATGCAAAGAAACCAAAAATAATGACACGCTTTACTTTCAAATGGTTGACCGTTAAAGAATTATTTTCATCTTCCGTTCGTAATAAATCTTCATTGAGATATAACTCCTCCTCATTCGTACTTAAGAAATCTCCTGTTTCGATTTGTGTTTGTACTTGTTTTTGTATTTGTTTTTGAATTAGCTTTTGTTCTTCTGTTTCTTTTTCCGAATGAAAATCACTTCTTTCCAATTGCAAAAAAACGGAAATCAAATCGCCCTTTTCTTCTTTTACAAACCGGTAAAAATTATATGCATATACAACAGTCTGTTCATCTTCATTACAGATTTTATCCAAAATATATTCAGCTAACTGTTCAACTCCGGTTTCAAACGACTCTTCCGGATAGGGATAGTAAAGTAAATATACCTGCTTCTTCGCCACGTTAATATAGATATAGTCAGGATCAATCAGTAAACACTCCATATCCAGAAAATACTTTTCCAGTCCGCAAACGGCCTCATGGATTCCGCTAAATAGCCACTTCAAATCATCTTTGACCAACTTCCTTTTTTCAAATAAGACACGTAAGGTTTGTTTCGTACTGATATCATAATAGATTTCCGTTTCTCCGTTAAAGCTGTGAATCGAAGCCGGTAAAATACCCTGTATCTGATTTTCACAAAGCATTTCCAGATCATACACTGCATGCGTTTGTTCGCCAGAATCAAGTCTTGTATCTTTAATTACAAAAAAACTTTTATGATTTTCCCTTTTAAATTCCGCCTGCATCATTTGTTTGCACTACCCCTTTCAATTTTCGAAAAGATCTGATCCAGAAAACCGGATTGATGGCTTTCTTATTCGAACAGGTTGTAAATGTATTACCTTTTTCCTGTGTTTCCAATACTACAACAATCTGATTCCCTTTTATTTCAATATTTTTATTTATTTCCTGTTCTGAAAGCAGATTATAATTTAGCACCTCATTAATAGCTTTACTAACCGTGTCAAACCGTATTGCATTATCGGAAAAAATCTCTTCACTACCTCTGAGTGCAGATACTACCGCCGCCCGCTCTAAACTACAGCGGTTATACAGAGAAAAAGAAAGAGAAATCATTGCCAAAATCAGGAATAAGGTCAGAGGAATGATAATTGCCGCTTCAATAGCAAAATTTCCCGCATTTTGCGTTAAAATAATCATCTTTTCTTTATTTCTCCACGTTGTATACTTCATCTTCATTTTCCGCCCAACTATTCTTTTTTCTAATTTCTTATAACCATGTATTTTAATTCATCTCATTATGAAAACATTTGGATTAATGCCATTTCCCGTTTTTAATAATCCAAAACCAATCTATAGAATTCTGTCATTTCAAAAATCATAATCCGCATTTACTACAAGGCGTTCTTGTTCCGACTTCAGATATCGGAACAGCCTGTATAGTCCTCTTTAGTCCACTGCACAGTAAATCGTAATGATAACAGTCTCCGTAATCAGTAATGTAAACAATGTTTCCAATTCCGGATTTTGCACAAAGCGGACATGCATAATATCGTCCTCCGGAAGCATTGCGTAATGCAGAAATCTGGTTCTTGTCTGTCTGTTGAATTGATAAATCCAGATAATGACAACTACGGCTTTGATGATATACACGACCGTTTTCTGTAATATAAACATATTTTTCTTTTTCGGCATTTGCATCATTCGACGTATTATCATATCCGGTAAAAGCGCGGACAACCGCTGTCGATTCGGTTAAAAATCCTGCTTTGTCAGATAAAGCAAAAAAAGGTGTGACCGGATAAACACAACGTAGTTCAATCCGATCTTTTTCCATAAATTTACTTCCGACAAAACTTAAATTCCCACTTCCTTTGACTGGGGAATCCTGCAAATATTCTGATGTCAAATCTTTTATCAAACGGGATCTGACATATGTTTCGGATATGGCAATGCCTGATAAAAAAGAACCCGTTTCGGAATTCTCTTCCGGATTGCTTAAAGTATCCATTTGTACATTATTTTTCACGACATATCCGTAAACGGATAATTCTTTTGCCGTTTGCTGCAAAGAACTATTCATTTTCATTTGTACACGCAATATTTCCGTAAAAGAAAGCAGAGAAATAATTGCAAATAAAAAAACAGGAACCAAAAGGGAAGCTTCCAGTGTCAGACTTCCCTTTTTTGAACAAACATTGGAGATGCCAAGGGACATCCTTTTTGAAAAGGAGTTACGGTGTTTATGGCAAAAACGGATTTCGGGGAAAATCAGTTTTATACGATGTGTATATGCTATGTAATCTAGATGAGTTTGGAGAGATAATGCACTTAACTTTCTGTTGCTTTGTTGTCTTTTCAAAAAGGACATCCTTTGACACCTCCTTACTTGTTTGATTGATGAAATCGATAATAACAATCCCTATATAACAGTTTATTCTGTATCTGATGAGATACCGGACTCTATCCGCCCTTTAGTTCCATACATGATTAGTCTTCATAAGCATATGACCGCAGAATGCTATAATTCGCACCATATCCGCTGGATATAAATGCCTCAGCTTCGACATAATCCACACAGGCATCCAACCGAAAATACCGATTCCCATCTGTTTTTCTGATATCCATCTCCACAAGATTCATAAAACGCTTTGTTTTTGTATCACTGTTTTCCAAAGCCAGAAAAACTCTTAAATAATCTTTATAAGACATTCCGGTGGCCAGGGAAGAATCACCTTCTTCTAAGTCGGTTACAAAGAAAAACATCTCCGAAAGAGAATAATGCCAATCCTCATCTGTTTTCATCAAAGGGATTTTTCCACCGGACAGTAATGTTCTGACATCATAAACACTTTCCGCGTATGCCCATGCAAACAATATTATTTGTCTAATCGGTTCCGCCAGATCCGGTGACAAAGCCGCCAATGCAATGGTCAAAGCTAATTTTTCTGCTTCACCGCTTTTTCCGGGATTTGAACACAAAAAAGTATAATTAGCAGTTTCCCGAAGCCGTAATAGTTGTCCAACTGTATCTTTCAGATTTTCTATATCACTTGTCTTCCCATGTAATATATATTCTGTTTCATATTGCAACTCACTATTTTCTTTTAATTGTGTATAATTCCCGGACTTTTTCAGAATATATTCATTAAAAATCCATTCATCTCCTGCTGTAAGATTCTTTCTGCCCGCAAGAGAACTACCTTTGTTGCAAACTCTTTCAGATAGATAATTAGATGGATTAATAGCAATTGTTGAAATTTCCGCTTCTTTGGGTAATACAAAAGAAAGGATTCCCCTTGTTGCATTTACTGCATCAGCCGGATTATTTAGCTCTACATCTTCCCACCGATCATCATCCACCTTTTTCTTTGGGCGCTGATATTGGTCTATAATACTTTGATTTGCCTGCCTCTCTGCTTCAATATCCCGGCTCAACAAAGCATTTTCATGAATGGTATCTAATTGATTTTGCAATTCATCAAGATAAGAAATCCCATATAAATCTTTCATATAAGATACCGCCTGCTTTTTTAATATCAGTCCATTGGAATCACTTGCTAAAGAAAAATCTGTAATAGTAACTTCTTCAGCCTTCAAACTCAATAAATCTTTCTTGATACCGAATGTTTCCGATATTTCAAAATTATCGTTTAAGTATCCTTTCAAATGCTCTGCTGTATTATTAATCGCGGCCGATGACTGCCCATAAGATGCGTCAATAAAAAACAAATCATATTGATTTAGCAGCTCTCTGTTATATTCGGCAAAGATGGAACTCATGGACAAATCCATGGCACACTCTGTTTTCATGCGTATAGCATTTTTTCTTGCTCCTTCCACAATCAACAGAATGAAAGAAAGTAAAACTGCAAATATTAGAATTAAATATACAGATATGGAACCTGCATTTCTACGACTTTTATTCATATCCTTTTTCTCCTTCATCCATGCCCTTCAGAGGCAGTATAGTACTTATGAAAGTCTTACCTTCTTTCATTTTGCCGCGTTTTCTTTAATTCTTTTCAGATTTTACTGCTCTGGGAATTGATTTTTTCAAAAATGGTGTTTACCAGATTGGTAAGCTGTTCTTTAAAGATTAAAACCAACGCGATTAATACCACGAGAATTAAAATCATCTCCACAGTTCCAATTCCTCTTTCATCATCCCATAAGGATTTTATTCTATTCATGTTTTCTGCCTCCTTTCTTTAAGAAATCTGATATGTTAAAAAAGCCGGTATCATAATAACCGCAATTACAACAACAAGCATCATAACCATGGGCAATAATAACTTTGTCCCTGCCTCTTCTCCCATTTTCCGGATTAGGGTCTGATGCTGTTCAAATGCATCCTGCGCTTCCTGTTCCAACATAACTTTCATATTCATGGAACCCTTTTTCAAATTGACTGCCAGAAGCGAACACAGTTTTCTATACTGAGCCAGGCCGGTTCTGTTTCCCAAATCCTCCATCGCCCTTTCTTCTAAAAATCCATTATCCAGATTATGAATAAAGATTTTGATTTCCTCATACAATGGAGCCGGAGATGTTTGATGGTCCATATAAATCCGTCGTACTGCTCCCGTCAGACTCATGCCCGCACCAATTAGCAAGGCTAACTGACTGACAAATTCGGGATAATCAAAAAGCAGTTGCTGCTGCCTTTTTTCGTATTTTTTCTTCAGATCATCATCCATTCCAAAAGAAAGAAAAAAGGCACAACCAATTCCCAAAAAGAATACATAAATAAAACGATTATTTATCTTGTCTTTATAGGAAATCTTTATTCCGTCCAGTTCCTTCGGAAGCTTTAGGACTTCTTTATCCTGCTGCTCTTTATCCATACTCTGAATCTGATCTTTTAATTTTTTAATAAACTGTTCTTGCAAAGATAATTCCGGAGGATAAACGGTTACCTCGTAATCTTTTACTTCCTCCCATTCGTCATAGGAAAATTTTGCGGTAATGACAACCGTCCGGGGCAATTCCAAATCCTCGTTATATACTTGTCCCTGCCCGTTTATCATCTTATAATCACTGCTTGTATAAGTAATATCCATCTGCATTGGCGCATATCGTGCAGGAAACGACAGATCATTTTGAACATGTTGTAAGGAAGAATTATCTCCTTTCAATTCTTCTATAAGCCATGCTTTTGCTTCTAAAAATCCCTCCTGAACTTCAACTTCTGTATACTTTCTGGAAGGAACGGAAAGCTCTAACTCAAATTTCTCATAATCAGAGCTTTCCACGAATGCATGAATATGTTTGGCAGAGTATCCATATTCATTGCGGGTTATTTGTCCTGATTCATCGATTTCGCGATTCGTATAATCCAAAAAGAACAAAACTATTCCTATTAAAAATCCTGCTGCCATTACCAAAATAACTGTCTTTTTTTTCATTTTTTGATGCTGCAAAAATAATTCATGAACATTCTGTCCCGGATAAAGCCTTTGCAGATAATTTTCCAGGGATCTCTTTTTTTGATCCTGCCTGCTTTTCATGATTCTAGTTCTCATGACTTTATCTTTCCTGACTTTGTCTTTCACAATTTTGTTTTTTATAATTCTATCTTTCATGATTCTCTCATTCATAATTTGTCTTCTATAATGCTGTCTTCTATGATTCTTTCATTCATAATTTGTCTTCCATAATGTTGCCTTCTATAATTCTTTCATTCATAATTTGTCTTCCACAATGCAGTCTTTTATAATTTATCTTTTAATATTTTCATATCATTCTTTGATCAAATCTCAATTAGTCTCACTCAAATCCTTGTTTTAATTTACCCTTACATATCAAAATAAATAGGAGTGCTTATAAATTGTAAGAATTAAAAACAATTTGTATGGTCATCCTATATCCAGAATTTTTTCAGACATTCGATAAGCAAAATAATACAATGCCAGAGCAACTGTCATAATGAAAATGCCAAATAAATTCCCATAAAGCGGTTGGAAAAACTGCGGATTGGTCATCCGTATGTAGAAAATAATACCCATGGGTACAATATTCATGATTTGCTGCTCGTATTTTTTTGAAGCTACTAAAAGCTCAATTTCCTGCTTCAATTCTCTGCGCCGTGTAATAATGGAAATCGTTCGTTCCATGATCTTTCCTAAATCGCCACCACTTTTTCTTGCTATTTTAAAAACAGCTGCGAAATCCAGAATATCTTTTGAACCGGTTTTTTCCGCCAGTTGAATCAAGAGTTTGTCAATAGCAATGCTGTTTTTTACCTGACGGTTTATAACGGCTAACTCCAATACCATGGAATCTGTCTTTCCAAATCGGTATCCTAAATCCTTTTCTGCCTCCACAAATGCATTTTCTATGGAATATCCTGCCCGCAAAGCAGTCAGGACAGACTGCAGTACATCTTTAAATCGGTCTTCCGTCTGCTCTCTCTTTTTTTGTTCTGCTTTTATGCAGGCATCCCGATATAAGAGATAAAGCACGGGGCTTAACGGAAAAACTGCAAATACAGAGTCATAAAATAAATAGGAAATACAAATGATGAGCAAAAGACATTTTGCAAAGATTATGCCCTTTTCTTTTCTTCTCATATGCCCTCAATTCCTGCACTGATGCATTTTTCTGTATGTATTAATGCTTCTTTTTTTATAAACGAGCCCTGTATTTTCCCTTCTTTCGTACAGCATTCTTCCACGAACGTGTACAAAGGTGAAAGCACAATCTCATGATTGACATATCCTACCACCTCCACAATTTCCAACAGCTTTCTGCTATGGTCCCGCAACCTTCCCAAATGAATAATGATGTCCACGGCAGAAGCAATCTGGCGTCTGATTGCATCCAATGGCATATCCATCCCCATGAGCACCATGGTTTCCAGCCGCGTCAACATATCTTTTGCACTGTTGGCATGTCCTGTGGACAAGGACCCGTCATGCCCTGTCGGAACATCTTCCCAACTGATAATAAAGGATGCCTTCTTTGAAATCTTCTAGGTTTTGTATGAACTGCAAATTATAAAATGGTATCTCTTGAATGTCACCAGTACCATCATAAGCAAGCAATACTCGATTTTGCATAAACGCATCAAAGCTAGTGCCAAACTTCAAGATAATAGTTACCTTGCCATCAACACCGATAATGATTCTGTCTATAAAATTATCAACTACAGAACGGTCAATTTCTTCTATCTGCTTCATGGCTTCGATTTTATCTTTAATCTGTTGTAATTCCTGTTCCAGTTCATCAAATGACAACTGCTGTTGCTGTAACTCTACCAAATGTTCTTCAATGGCTGTCTTTTCAGCTTTGTTCTCTTGATACATCTTTAAGAAGTCATCTCTCATATCAGGGTCAGGAGCATCTCTCCATGCTTCTAAATTCTTCTTAAGTTCTTTATCCAGCTTTTGTAATCTTTTCTGATACGCCTTAATCTGTGTATCATCATTCAATGCTTCTCTACTGGCTTCACGAACAATAGCAACAATATTATCAATGCAATTCCCATGATTTCTCAGGAACACATTTATAGAATACTGGCACAATGCAATTAAAGTATCTTCTCTAATGCGATTATGTTCTTTGTTATTGCAGACAGCATCTAATGTCTTTTTCATCTTGCCAAAGCAGTCTTTATATTCACCGATAGTCTTAGCTCTGTCAGAGTATCTAAAGTGAAATTGAGTACCACAATCACCGCAGAACACCTTCCCTGCAAATAAATGAGTACCTCTGAATCGAGCCTGTGACGATTCTTTACTTGGTTTATCATATACATGACACCGTTCTTCTCTTACTCGTTGTGCAAGGTCAAAAAGTTCTTCTGATATAATTGCGGGTCCAGATACAGCAACCCATTCTTCTTTAGGACGGTCAAAACGTATCTTCTTTGCTCCTACACCAATATTGAGCTTTGAACCCTTTTTATTTATGTAGAAAACACCTTTATAAGAAGAATCTGATAATCGGCTTGAAATAGTGTTGGCTGTCAGTATCTTGCCACTCTTTTCACCATACACACCTAGTTCAGCTAACTTTCGAGCTATTTCTGTTACGCCTAGACCACCGAACACATACCACTCAAACATCTTTCTGACATACTGTGCCTGTTCTTCATTGACTACCATACACTTATTTTCTTTATCCCACTTATAGCCATATCTGACATCCGTGGCATCCAGTATTTTCTTTTCACATTTCTGCTGATGAGCAATAGTTCCGTTCTTGGACTGCGTGTAAATGTACTGTTGGTCGAATATCATCTGAATAGAGTGCATAGTTACATCATCACCATTAAAAGGATTAAAAACCTGATTGGTGCTGACAAAAATAATCATTACATCATGCTCTCTACAAATCTTCTGTAACTGACCGTCAACCTCTGTAGAACGACACAAACGGTTGGTACTCTTGGCTATAATATAGCGAATATCTCCCTGCTTAATTCTTGCTAATAGCTTCTGATATTCAGGGCGAATATCGTTACCACCAGTCAAAGCATCATCAACATACTTACCGACCACACGCAATTCAGGATGTGTCTTTACATATTCGTCACATAACTTTATCTGATTCTCGCAACTGTCTTTCTGCCCCTCATTAGCTGTACTAACACGAGCATACTCTACACACAAAAAAGTCTCTGTAATTGCTTTATTCTTCATGGTTTCCTCCTTGTCCGTATCTTAAATACATATCTTCGTGCATACTATAAATATCTTTCTGTAGCTGATGTCTGACCTTACAAAACTTCGCTGTTCTCCAATGAATATCATTAAAGGACTGCACCAGTACCATGTCATACTTATCACGATTTCTGATAAGCTCCTGAAGTTGTTTTTGGTTTCCATCTATCCTGTTTCCAGAGGTATCAGCATACTTGTCAATTAGCTTCCAGTTCGTACACGTCTGTATAAAATACTCCATGATTTCAAACTGTAATTCTATGGAGCGACCAATGATTTCTAAGCCACAATAATATATGGCTACCCTTAGAGGCTGTTCAAATGGTGCTTTTTCTAATAGAAAATTACCATCTTCAATGGTGTAGATATTGACACCCTTGCTACCAAGAGCAATTAGGTCATTCATAAATGCACCTGTATTTTTACGAAGATGGTAAAAATCTTTCATTATAAGAGCTTCATAATTACCTATGCTCTGTAACAATGCCTGTAACTGCAACTGGTCCTTCTTTCGTAAAGACTTATCCAAGTACAGGTCAGTATCAGTAAAGCCAATATTCAATGCAAACTTCCTGATACGGTCAACTTCTTTCTCATACACAATCGGTCTTATGCTACCACCATCTGTAAAATGATAGATTGCAGCCTTTGATTCATTCATCAAATCACTCCTTTAATTACCTTATCTAAGGCAATAGAATGGATATTATCCGTTAATAGTCCTTGTTCGTGAAGCATATTAAGGTATGCCACCTGTATATCTGCTTCTAGCTGATTACCACCTCGCAATCCTTTAGAATTTGCTTTGTCTTCAACGATTTTGTATAAAGTTGTAGTGTTACTGCTGTTTTCCATATAAACATTCCTCCTGTTTCTTAGTAATTCTTGCTTTAATCTTGTCTAGCATAACATCAATATCTTTTCTTACTGTTTTGCTCTGTACTATGGTTCTGAAACGCTCATAGTCATAAATAGCATTTTCACAGCATTCAATTTGTTTCTCAGGCTGACCTGCTAATGATTTATAATAGGTATTCAGGTTATATCGAATTTTCTCAAAAACCTTTACTTCACATTCTTCACGAGTGCCACCAACACTACTTGCGATACTGGTTCTGTCTATAGTGCCATCTTCAAGCTGAATAGTAGGTTTACACATATAACGACTGCTATCGTGACCCTTAACTCTTTTTACTGGCACTTTCACAATCTCTGAAAATTGGTGTTTCTTTCTTGGCTTTGCCCTTGCTGTTAATTCTTCATCTAATAAGGTACTAATGCCTTTCATAGACGACACACCCTGTACAGAAGCTACCGATATGCCTAACGCCTCAATATGTTTTCTAAGCATGGCAATGTCTTTGTGTATATCCGTAACATCTGCATCTGAACCACCATTCGCTTTTATAGTTCGTGCCACATCATCCAGTAATGCTGAATAACTTTCGGACTTTGTGTATGCGTACACAATAACCATTTTATCTCGTGTCACCTTATCGTGATTTGAAGCATTGATACGAGCAACCCCCTGCTCATAAGTCAGGTAATCGCCTGTACCAAAAAAGAGCTTCATTTCTTTAATAATGCTATTCATAACTTTTTCAGTTACATCTTCATTTAACAATGTGCTTAACTTACTACTGCAACCAAAAATCTTAGATACATCATCAATCTGCTTCTCGATACGGATAACTTCTTTTGCTTCGTTAATCTCATCTTGCGACAACGTAAATCCAAGCTCCTGTGATTTCTGTAGAAGCTGTAGTAACTTATAATAAATGTTATAGCGATATAACGGATTGCCTTTTTTATATCCTGCTGTTTCTAGCGTGACAGATTCATATTGTACCTGCGGTTCGTC
The DNA here is from genome assembly GCA_017387565.1 of Lachnospiraceae bacterium. Taxonomy (GTDB): domain Bacteria; phylum Bacillota; class Clostridia; order Lachnospirales; family Lachnospiraceae; genus UBA2882. The sequence continues at coordinate 22,492 of JAFOEY010000053.1, forward strand.
ATATCCTTTATACTCCGAATACTGAACTCCCCTAACATTACCACTGTCAAAAGAAGTGTGTAGAGCCTTGATAAAAGCCTTTAGAACACTATCATCATCTGTACCCAATTTAAGGTCTAAACCACAATCAAAACGTGATATATGCCACTCAGCAGAATCACAATGCTTCTCTTTAAAGCAAAAGGTTTTGGTAAAAATATTCGTCAGTCTTTTTATGATTGCATTGGCATTGCGTTTATTCAGTACCAACATAGCAACCTTAGCCTGTTTAATCAGTCTACCAACATTTACTTGAATCCATATATCATAAGTCCATACCCCCGAATCAGGTATTTGTGAGCCTTTCATATTGATTTGGTTGATACCTGCAATCTTAATATCCGTTCCAGACAATTCGACATTTTTCGACAATGATTTGTCATAGAGCGAACATAGATGACGTGCTTCTGATGACGATATTTTATTGTGAATAACCATTGTATGTACTGACAAATCCATTGTCATTTTAAGTCACCTCGTAATAAATAATCTGTACCCAATAACCATTTTCAAAGCCTGTACCCATTAAGCGAAACACCTGATAAATACAGGCTTTAGAGATTATGGTCTGTTCTTGACTAGGGTAAATATAGTTACCCCTCACTTGCAGGGAGTGTAATCAGGATGATAATTTAAACTCTACGTTATGTATAAGAGTTAGCCCCTGACACATTCAACAACTGGAGAATCCAAAAATACTGCAATCATAGACTTAAGAGAATTAACCTCATTCTCATCTGTGACGTTGTTCTTTTGAATCAGCTTCTCAACATCTTCAATAGCAAAATGAATTGCTTTCATAAGACTATCTATATATAGATGTCTTACCTCATCTAGCGTTTCAGCAGGAATTATATCCGTTAGAATTGACTGCACCGACCAAATAAGGTTATTAACGGAGTTGCAAATACCTCTAACCTCAACTTCACATCTGCTATATTCCTGAGAATATTTCACTTCTGCTACAGCAACTGTCTCTGTGTTATGCTCCATATAGTTTTTAACATGATTCTCTACATCTGCATCACTAGGATTCAACTTCTTACTTAAAATTGAATCTACGACATAAGCTACCGTATTAGGTAATTCATCAGCTTCAAAACGTTCTTTGCAATAATCATGAAGCACATATGTATTGCACCATTCTGTGATAATACCTTGTACCTGATTACGAATTTTATTAACATAATCCTCATCTGCTTTGGCAAGTTCAATAGCCTCTCTAAGCTCCATGAATTTCTTCTTATACTCTGCTTTGGTCTTGCGTGCTTTTAATTTCATCTGTTTAAATTCAGACAATGCTCTGTTACGCAAATCTTCGGAAAGATGTTCCTGTACACATCTAACCGAAGCTATTTCTACATCTTTATTGATAAAGAAATATCGTAAGCTAAATTCATTATCTAATTTTGATTCAAATAAAGGGATTCCCTGCTCCAATGCATTATCAAGCATACCTACCACGCTAGATAACCCCATTTCATGTCTCTCCATTCTTTCATCGACCCATTGCTCAAATGCCTGTGTCTTTTCTTCTACTGTTAATTCAACTACGGTTTCCATATTCAATTCTTCTACTGTTTTAAATCTTCTCATTGTGATTTCCTCCTACTGGTTAATAAGTCTGTTAATAGCTGCTTTTACTTTCTGTTCCATTTCTTCGGATAATGGTTTTCTCAATATGGTTGATAAATAACCTGCTGATATTCCCATTTCATCTGCCACCTCATAATATTTGAGACGGTGCTTCAATATTAAGTTTTTGAGTTCTTCGTTAGCCATGTTCTTCACCTCCGACTTGTTATTGTAAGAAAAATTCTTCTTTACACTACCTACTATAATGGATTATAATTATGTTCTCAAAACTATTCCCAAATATTAACCAACAAACTTTGCAACTGGTTTTGCACCACTTTTAAGAACGCAAAAGGAGTAATGTATTATGGCAGGAAGAAAAAGCAAAAAACAGCTATATATGGACAAAGAGCCCAACCACTTTATGAATCTTCGTTACAGAGATGGTGATAATAGGCATGCCTATCCATCCATGTCCATTGATGAATTTTCTGATACCGTATTAGATGGACTAAGCAAATCAATAATTGCCAAGTTAGAAGCTAACGATTACGACCCTAAGAATCCACCTTGCAAAGCAAGTACACTTCGCCTATATCACGATAAATGCGGATGCTCATTTGACTACTTAATGGGTGAAACAGATTATCAAAGCCCTACTCTAAAAGAAATCGGAAAAGACCCTGTCCTTAGTCAATTAGATGAATCATTCTGGGACAATTTAAAGCGTTTCTTATCTGACGGTCATGGTCATGAAGCAGTAATGCTTAATTTGTTGTTTAGTCAACCAGAGCTTCTGCAAGGCGTATGTGAATCAATATTCATGTCGTTATTAAGAATTGACAAAGCAAAGAAAATCTATAAATCAAAGGAGCTGAAAGAATCATTAGAATATCAGATAGCCACAGAAGAATTTAATTTAAACCGTTCTATAAACAGATATTTAGAAGATTCGATTATGCCACTACTTGATTCAGAATTTTATGTATATGAAAACCAAACAAAACCTAACCTAGATAAAGCGACCGACGAGTTGTTCGGCAAATTTGCTGACTTCTGTAGAAACACAAAGGAGACTACCGATTAAAGTAGTCTCCACATTTTATGCTATAGCCATATTTCTTACTTTAGATAATGTCTTTTGATTTACTAACATACACGCTGATATTACATCCTGTAGTGAATATGATTTCTTCATTGTAAGAGCTTCAGGAATTATATTCTCTATATCTTCTCTCATCAGTAACGCTTCTTTCTGAATGGTATCTGTGTACCGTAATATGACTTCTTGCTCCAAGTCCTGAATAAATGAATTTCTTATAAGAAGTTTGACTGCCACATCATCAGGAACTACCTGTGTTCCTTTTGGTGTCTCCTGTACACATTCATTGTACAAAGTAGCCATATTGACCTGATACAGATTACACAACATCTTTAATGTACGTTTCGATACGCCACAACCACATTCAGCTCTTGATATGGTTCTCTGTGCAATTCCTAACTGGTCTGCTACAAATGACTGCGACCATCCCTTACTTACTCTGATACTCTTAAGATTCTCTGCAACAATTACATTTACGTTATCCATAATAGCCTCCGTTTCTGTAGACAATCGTATAGAAAATTAAGTCATTTTCACTACCGATGCTACAAACATTATTTTTTATAAGTACCTAATATATAATATACCTGCATACTAAGGTGGAATCGCATAAATCCAGTAAAAAAGATACAATTCCACCCTGTACACAATGATTATAAAGCAGATAAACCTACTCCTTCGCCAGAGAGATAATAATGTAAATCTCCTATAACGATGTAGACAGTTTATGAAAATTACTACTCCGTAGCTTTGTACTTTTCAATCAGTTCAGATGCCTGTACACCTGTGATTTTGGTATAATCATCAACACCGTATGTCTGCTTTACATACTTATTCATAGTTTCAGGTGTATTACCATGCTGTTGCATCAGCTTCTGTAGATACTCCAACTGTTTCTTGGTTGCAGGACGTGGTGGCTTTGTCGGTTGTTTTAATTCGTCAGGATTACGCCCCTCGGTAACTGGCTCAACCAAATCTTCGTCCTGTGAAAATTTATTACTAAGACTGGCAACACCAAGAATAGCATCAGTAAAGCTACGCTTCTTACTTAGCTTTATCAAGATATTAACCACATTATATGGATTACTCTTTGCATACTTATTCTCTCTGCTGTTACAAGCACCCAAGCCTTCTGCTCGTACAATTCCTGAACCGTCAATAAGCCACGTTTTACAAGTGTATGAGAAATAACCGTTAGCATAATCTTCCACCTTATCAATGATTTCAGTACGTACCACCAAACCTAAAAGATTAGCGATTACCTCTGCTCCTGCCTTAAACAAAAACTTCTTCTTAACACCTGTAACCGTACCATAATGTACCCCCTCTTGAAAAAGCTGGTCTATACAGGCATTGATTTTACTTTCAAATTCCTTTGCTTCTTCAAGGGATAACGGACGTATACTTCCATAGTCAGAAGCGATTGTTTCAGGTACAAATTCGCCTGAATTAGCCTCGTAAAATAAATTATTGGGTATTTGCTTACCTGCGTTCTCAATAGCCGAAATTGAGCCTTGTAGTGGCTCTACGCTACCTAACTTCGATTCTAATAATGCTTTTAAATCTATTGACTGTTTTGCCATAATAACACGCTCCTTTACTTAACTGAAAATCTTCTACTGGTACTGGATTTAACGTACTTAGCATAAAGCTCTGGCTCTGCTTCTTTTAGTGCCTTACTGTCAAGTCTTTCAGATGTAACAGGCTTCCATGATACCGTATACCCCTGACACTTAGCCGAATTGTAATCACCCATAATATCTTTCAAATGATTAGAAGCCAACTGTTTCTGCTCCTTTGCCGAATCTTCCATAGCACAGGCTTCATTGTACATATCAAGGTATTCTATCGCTTCATCAGGCAATACCACCACCTCACTAATGCCACCTCTGTATACAGAATCTAATAATTCTTTACACGCATCCGAAGCATCAGGAGCAGGACGTTCCATATTAACAACTTTCTTCCAAAAGTCAGCTTCGACAGCCACCAACATTTTCTGCATTTCTTTATCAGCGTGTACCTCACGAATAACAAAGGAATTGCCACCAATTAAAGCAGCCACATAAGCTGTACCCAATCCAGTCACAGCCAAGTAGTGTTCCACCTGCGTTCTGTAATAAACTGGTATATCAGATTCCCATTCAGACCTCTTGTATTCTGATACGCATTTACACTCCAAAATGGCAGGATTTCCGTTGTCATCTTCGGTTAGACCGTCAATATCAGCAATCATAAATGGGTGTTCATCATTCTGCAAAATCGCCTTAACTTCTATTACTTTCCTGCCTGTAACTTCCCTGAAATGGTCTCTGATAACAGGTTCTAAAATGTGTCCCCATTCCATAACTTCACTCTGTACACAATCATCATGCTTTTGGTTGGTTTTGCTTAACCAAATATCGATAGCCGACGACCACTTACTGATACCAAGAATAGGTGCTACATCCGAGCCACCGATACCTTTCTGTCTCCAACGTAACCATTCCTCGTTACTAAGGTTTTCTGTTGATACTAAAATACTTGTTCCCATACGCTTATTCCTCCACTAAATCAGAAAAAGCGAAGTCCGAAGACTCCGCTAGTTCATTGATAATCTTTGATGATATTTTCTGTACACAATCTGCTATCTCTCCAAGCTCTTTTGGGTCTTTCAACCAACTTTTCAGATATGAAAAACTATAAGAACTGGTGTCGATACCAAGCCTTAGACAAACTACAAAAGCACAGCTCTCAGCGATTAACTCACGCTTATTTCTTGGTATTGTCATGTCAGGATTCATAGAAAAATCGATGGCGTGACAAAGCTCATGCAACAATGATTTTATTTTTTGCTGATACTGCAAATCCGAACGTACTGTAATAACCTGCGTTTCAATATTATAACTACCTTTTGCAGACATACCAGTAACTTCCTGTACACAATAACGACTAGACACATACTTTAAAAGTGCTTCATATATAGCTTTCTCCTGCTCTGAATTACCTGCTAATCCTCTAACCAATACTGGCAACATAGAATCGTCACCATCCGTTTGGCTAAGGTCAAAAACGTACCCAATCTTGAAGCCTGCTATTACTTTCTTAACTTCTTTTTCAGCTTCTGCATCATGGTACACATTCTTATCGTCAGGTTCTTTAAATGCTTCTACTTTTCGGATGCAGGGGCATAGTATGCCTATGCCATTTTCACCCTGCTTAACATAACGATTCATCTTCTGCCATGCTCTGTACCCTGCTACAAAAGTTGCATTTGGTCGTTGCATCATAATAAGAATGATGTTATTATAGCTATAATTATAAAAGCTACTGCAAAACGTCAGATAGCGAATCCAGTCCTTGTCTGTATTGATGGCAGCCAAACCATTCTCAATACGTTCAAGGGCTGATTTTACTTTATCCATACTATTACTCATTGTCATGCACCTCTCTGTCATATTCTACTTCAATCTGAAGCTGTTCCATAAATTCATCTGAAAATGAATGGTCGCTATGTATCATAAGCTGATACAGATATTCCAACACTTCATCTTTACTATCCAACCACTTCCATAAGTATTCAGGGAACTTGTTCTCTTCGCCAAGTCTTTCAATGGCATCTACAATCTCCTGCTTCGTTACAATCTGGTACGCCTCACCAAATAGCTGTAACGCTGTATAATCTCCTGTCACTAACTTTTCCCTGTAGCTACGCATTTCAGCTACAACTCTTTTAATTACATTGTTCTTCATATAATCGCTCTCCTTTCCTACTTGCCACAATCTTCATATAGTGGACACTCGCAACAATAATCGTCACCGCAACACTCACAGCCTGATAACAAACCTGATTCAATCACAGGCACACATACGCTTAAATACAACGTACATGATTCTGCACAATGCCCAGGCATTTCAGGTGTAATCGTTCTACCCTCTAACAAGCACATTAGCACTCACCCCCTTTCTCGGTGTGACTAACTGAAAAGCTCCACTTACCGATATTGACGTTTCTACAAAACGTACCGATAGTAAACTTCTTACGATACACAGCGTAGTCACCCTGCTGTAGATTATGAAAAAACAACGTCTGCCAAGGTGTTTCCGTTGTTACTTCAACAAGTGAACCGTCCAACTTAACCATAAATACTGGCACTTCATTCATCAGGTACTCCTGCACCTTCTTATAATCCTTTACAAGCTTCATTTCTTTTTTGTTAAACATAATTGATTCCTCCGATTTCATAATTTTTTGCATAAAAAAAGACCTATGGTTACGCAATTACCATACGGTCAGTATCAAGACAGTAACGATATACATTGTTGCTTAAAAACTCCTGCTCGGACACTTCTGCCTCATTCACATCATGCACCATCATTTTCAAGTATTCTACATCCATTCCGACAGAAGCAGGAACAAATAAAACCTCATGTGTAGAGCTTGGCAATATAAAGAAGTCACCACCTATCTGCTCTGCAAAAGCTCTTAACAAACCGTTATATAAGACAACACCTGCACCAAATAATTTCTGCACATTGGTTGCAATATACATAGGAATGTCATCCTCACACATCAAATCAAAGAACTCTGTAGCATAGGCTTCATCAAGAATCTCCTGCATTACACTAAACATACTACAAATACGACCACGATACTTACGCTGTGTATTCATAAGAGCCAGTCTGTACAATGTGTCAGTATCTACACCATCCCACATATCCATAAAATGATTCTGCACCAGTATAGTGCCATTGCCAGTAGTATCATGAAGCACTTCGATATAGAACACCACAGCCAAATCCAACAGAACCTTATGAGGTGTAGTAGCGAGTAATTCTTTATTCTTCTCGGCGTTAATTACCTTGAAGCATACATTGTCTTTAACCCTGTTAAAATCTGTAACTACAGTAATATCAAAGTTACATTCAATGCTGTGTTTCTCATAGGTAGCCATAATCTCTCTAATGATATTCGCCATAGTATTACCTGCCTTGTAATCCTCATAATATGGCTCTAAATAGAGGGTAGGACTGATGTTGCAATCACTCTTAACGACGGTCAATCCTGTAAGTGTTACACCGTTATTCTTGCGTACATCATGCACTACAACCTTAACACTATCACCATAACAAAGTTCCAAAGCTGTTCTTACTGTGTCACCAAAGTTCTTCATTCCGTTAATAGTTCCATTTGTCATAATAAATTCATTGTTCATCATAATTTTAATCTCCTGTTCTTTAATAAATTTGTTTACTAATTACGTCCTTGTCAGGCTGTACCAATTCAAGGATATTTACCATATTCAGTTGTCCTTATCATTTAAGGCATGACTGCCCTAACTCCACCAATGGAATCACCACCTTTCTGTATTTTGGGTATAAAAAAAGAAGCCATCGCTGACCTCTTCCTTTATCATTATTCAGTTATCGTCACACCAGTTAATGCTTCTGACATGAACTTGACCGTAGCATGAACCCCTAGCCTAAATCCGTCTTTCTCTGCTACATACAGCACTTTGTACATCATTTCTTTAACCATTTCGACATCATCTTCATTCATGGTCTCTCGTAGTGGTTCGAGTGTTTCTTCGACTATTGCATCAAGCCTCTTCCCAAGCTCAATACAACCATCTTCTGTAACAATAATCTTGTCATAGATTTTACCAACCAAATCCTGCATGGCTCTGTGTCTCCTTTCTTTAAATTAAGCAGTTTAATGACAATACTTTAGGTCAAATAAAAAAGACACCAAGATTGCTCCTGATGTCTTAATTATCTACTATCTTTATGGACGTTCAAATAAAATCTGCTCCAAAGACCAACTTTCGCAAGTATTTCTGTTAGCAAACCATACTCCTTTGTCTGCCTTACTACAGTTTGAATAGAAATACATATTGTTAAACATAAAGCCTTTAGCAATAAGCTGATTCATGTATGGAACATTCAAGAACTGCTGATAAGTAATGTCTATCATCTTATTCATAGCAGTATTTCCTCTGGCTTCATCCATTCTTTTAACCTGCTCAATTACATCATTGTGCCAAAATGCCACACTAAATCTAAGTGCCTGAATCAACCACCTGCTCATGTCATCTGTCAGCTTAAATGCCGAATAAGCAGTAGGAGCATTCTTTGTACTTACTTCACCATTATGGAATGTGATATAAAATTTAGGATTAGTTTTACCAAAGTAAACCGTATTTTCATCAACGTATAGCTGAACATCATCATTGAAATTTATCTCTTTCGACAAATTCAACCCTGGTCCACTAAATTCACCTAAGAATTTCTTTAATTCATTCCTTGCAACATTTTTAGGTACAATAAATCCCATCATAGTAAATTCCTCCTGTCGTATGCTTTATTGTCTATAATAAGTACTGAACTCTTTAAAATAGTCACGGATGTAAATGCCGATGAATTAGTGCATACTGCACGGTCATCGAGTGCACACTTTCCGGTGTTTCAGTGCACGCTTTCCGCTGCATAGTGCATGTACATGGATTAGTCCTATAATAAAGATGGCACACATGCGTGTGACTATCA
>JAFOEY010000002.1 GCA_017387565.1 Lachnospiraceae bacterium
TGCAATTGGAATTCAGTGAGTGAACTTGTTCACGAGCCTGTATTCCAATTTCGCAATCGTCCTTTCAATCCCAGTCAAAATCAACTTGGCTAATTTTAACCGTTCTTTCTTTACTGTTTTTGGTTTGTCTCTTTCGAGACGCTCTGAAATTTTCTCTTGGAATTTTTCAGGGTTGCATTGCTGTTTAGTTTTCAAGGTTCTGTGCGTTCTCTCGACGCGCAACGATGTTATAATATCACTATCGTTTTCTTTCGTCAAGCACTTTTTTTAACTTTTTTCATTTTTTTGCATTTTTTGCAAAAAATGCATTAACCCAAAGATTGAACTTTAAAATATACATGCACAGCTTTGGATATAAGTCATACCTACAACAACTTCGTTTTTAATGTCTGACCGTTGCACTTTATATAAAGATTCAACGCATTGACATCAACACAGTCTTCTTCTTTTAACTCCATTAGTAACACGGTATCAACCGATTCACCGGGCTGAATTTCACCGTTAAATACAGAAAAATCTTCCGTAAACAAAGTTGACATGATGCTGTGATAATCTCCGTCATTGAAAGAAACTTTAAAACGGGCATTTGTCGAAAAAACATCTGCACTTCTTACTTCCGAAGTCTGATTAGAAAGGCCAAGATGAACAACAGCCAGTTTACAGCCTTCCGTGGCCGTAGTTGCAAAATATAAATCTTCACCGTCTTTGGGGTACTGATCAAGATATTCTACTCCATTATAAGAAATCGAAATTTCATCGAGTCCTAAAAATTCAGCCGGATTCACATAAGTAACGGTTTCTACGCTGCTTTGTCCCTCTGATTCTTTTGCCTGCTCTTCTTCCTGCTTTTTTGCTTCCTTTTCTGCTTCTAAAGCAGCCAGACGTTGTGCTTCTTCCTGAATTTGCTTTTGCATCTGTTCTTCTTGTTTGAGTTGCTCCTGATTGAGCAATTTGGTCTGGTACCCGGAATCGTACTTTAATAAAAGTGTAGCGGCATAATTAGAAACCATTGCACTTTCTTCTTCGGACATCTCGGGGATTTCATTTCCGCAACCGGTCATAGTAAATATGAAGATACAAATTAAGAAAAGAAAACAAAACCGCTTTCTCATACGTTCCTCCGTTTCGGCTACAGCCTTTTATGAATAATTCATTTTATCATTATTTCATCGGCAATTCAAACCAAAATTCCACGCCGTTATCATAATTGCAGACGCCATATTCCTGGTGAATGGAATCCATAATTGCTTTTACAATCGATAACCCAACTCCACTGCCACCATATTCACGGGTTCGTGCCTTATCAACCTTAAAAAACTTTTCAAATAAATGTGGCAGGGCATCTTCCGGAATCCGCTCTCCGGTATTAAACACAGAAACACGGACAACATCTTCTTTTTCTACGACATCAATCCGAATTTCATTTTCATTGGCAAGATGATTTAAGGCGTTGGAAAAATAATTCATCAAAACCTCTTCCACCATAAACTCATCACTCCAGACATAGATAGGACGAGACGGCGAAAACATCACCTTGGCATTGTGCTGCTTGATCAAAATGTCGGAATTGGAAATGTAATTCTCAATCAGTTCACAAATATCAAAACGTTCCATATTGACCACATCATTTCCAAATTCCAGTTGGTTTAAGGTAAGCAGCTTTTTGACCATATCATTCATTTTATTGGATTCATCGATAATGACATCACAATAAAAATCTCTGCTTGCCGGATCCTCATCATTGATTTCTTCCTTTAAGCCTTCCGCATATCCCATAATTAAAGCAAGCGGTGTTTTTAACTCGTGAGAGACATTGGACAAAAATTCCCTCCGCATTTCATCAATTTGTTCTTTTTTCTCAATATCTTTTTGCAGTTCATTATTGGCGGTCTTTAACTCCGATATCGTTTTTTCCAGTTTATCGGATAAAGCATTCATATGCTGACCGAGAACACCGATTTCATTTTTTTCATTTCCGTCGTAATGTACTTCAAAGTCCAATTCAGCCATACGTTTGGATATTTCAGTCAGGGACAATATGGGATTGGTAATTCGTTTCGTGATAATCATAATGACAATGGCACTGATGATAATCGTAAAAACACATGCATAAGCAAAGAAACGATTGGATATCAAAACACTGTCGTGAATACTCTGAACGAGAGAACGTGTCATAAATAAATTCCCATTATCCAAAGTTCCCCACATCTGGATAAAGCTCAATTCACTTTGCGGCACGCGCGCAATTTCTAAAACATAGTGCTCATTCTCTTTTAAAATCTTATGATCTTGGTACTTGTTTGAAAAAACGCGGTCCAATAATGCTCTCAACAGCACATCCGATTCCGAACCGGCAGATTGAATCAATTTAGAATCGGCATCAATGACAATCACATTAATATTATAAATTGCGCTAAGCTGTTGCAATTCTTCCTCAAAATCTTCACTTTGAATACTGCCATCTGAAGATGCCGTATTGATGATCTGGTAAGACTTCAACAAAACCTGCTGTTTATTATAAATGTAATAACGTTCCAAAAACGTACTGTTTAAAAACAAGCAAAGAAGTAAGGTGCCCGCCATAATAATCAAAAATGCCGACAAAATCTGTTTTCGAATCGAATGTTTCATAATCAGTCTCCATTAATGAATTAAAAAAAGATTCCTTTGATAAAAATTTCCAATCCAATTAAAATCAAGATTACGCCACCTAAAATTCCGGCGCGGTCTGCAAATCTGGTTCCAAACTTTTTCCCTATCTGTAAACCTGCCATACATATGATGAAAGTCACAATGGCAATAATCAAAGAACATACAAATGCCATAAGCAATCCATATCCGGTAATCGTAAATCCGACGGACAAGGCATCAATCGAAGTAGCAATCCCCTGCATAATCAAAACAGAAAAAGAAAGTTTTTCACCATTTTCCTCATCCTCATTTCCTTTGATTGATTCCCACAACATTTTGCCTCCGATATAAAGGAGCAAAAGCAAGGCAATCCAAGGTATCAGTTTCTCAAACGATTGGAAAATCTGAACAAAGGAATGCACACAAACCCATCCAATCATAGGCATAAGAAACTGAAAAAATGCATAAACACCGGCAATTAAGCACATTCGCTTAACTTTCATCCGGTTTTCATGTAAGCCGTTTGCCAAAGACACCGAAAATGCATCCATGGCAAGTCCAACTCCCAATAACACACTGTTAAAATAAAATAAAAAGTCCCATTCCATTATCTATTCCTCGTTTCCTATTTCGTCAGAGAAAAAGAATCGATAAAAAAAGACTCAAGACAGCACAAAAAGCACTGTCTTAAGTCTCATCATTTAAAATACTACCGGGCTTTCAACCAGTATGTCGATAGTACTATACATGTAAAATGTACCGATTACTCCCTCTTGACGAAGATAACTATATCATTTTTCGTGCATAATATCAAGGAATTGTTTAAAATATGAAAAGGATTTAAAATTATTAAAAAAAAACAAATTAATTGAAATATGAATTGAATTATTCATTCAGATTCTTATTCGAATTTATATCCCAATCCCCATATCGTCTGTATATGCTCTCCACTGCTTCCCATTTTGCTGCGCAATTTTTTGACATGTGTGTCAATCGTACGGGCATCCCCAAAGTAATCATAATTCCAGACATGATTTAAAATCACTTCTCTGGATAAGGCTATTCCCTTGTTTTCCATAAAATAAGTCAGCAATTCAAACTCTTTGAAACTTAAATCGATAGGTTGTCCGTCAACGGTAACAATATGTGCAACCTTATCCAATCGAATACCGGAATACTCTAGAATATTCTCTTCCACAGCACCGGGATTGCTTCTGCGAAGCACGGCTTCCACCCTGGCAACCAAAATCTTGGGGCTGAACGGTTTTACAATATACTCATCTACTCCAAGTTCAAATCCTTTTAATTCATCTTTTTCATCTGCTTTAGCCGTCAGCATAATAATCGGAACCTTGGAAAAGTTTCTGATTTCTTTACAAACAGCCCATCCATCCATTTTGGGCATCATGACATCCAGTAAGATTAAGGCTATATCTTTATTTTCAAAAAAAATATCCAGCGCCTTTTCCCCATTTTCGGCTTCCATCACTTCAAAGTCTGCCCTGCTCAAAAAATCTCCGACTAATTTACGCATTCTGCTTTCATCATCAACAACTAAGATTTTTGTTTTATTCATAATGAAACTTCACCTCATAAATCATGCATTTATTTGAACTTTTTACATTAACTTCTTTGAGTATAGGGCATAAATATGTTAATTTTGTGAATTCTCATCCGAAATTCCAAGTTCAGCTTCTTTTTCCCGTATTTTATTTTCACGTTCGGTTAATTGCTGTTCCCATTCTGCATATTGATTCAGTATAGCCGATTTATAATTCAATATGGTAGGATTGTTGCCTGTCATGGAGATTGCAAACATCAAAATCACCATACAAAAAAGTACAACACAAAGAATCGTTCGTTGTCTGCATGATTTTTGAGCTTTTTCTGTTTTTATTTTCTCTGTTTGAATCTTTTGCTCTGCATCTTTTTTCAGTTTTTCTTTTAAAGCTTCAAATTCAGCTGCATTTTGACTACTTTTGTCTTTTAGTATGGACTTTGTATACAAAACCGGAATCGGGGCTTCAGTTTCCTTTAACACACCCTTTGAAATCAAATAATTCCGAACGTTTTTTAAATAGGTTAATCCTATCTGTGTCTCAAAAATATTTTGTTCCACAGCCTTTATGTATACAGCTTTTACAGCCGCCAGATTATTTTCATCTATTTTGGAATGCAGGGCATTTACCTTTGCCAGCTCCTCATTTGCAATTTTTGCATCTTCCGGATTTTGAAATTCATATCCGTCAATCACAACTTTTTGTTCCATAACTTCTCTCTCTGCAGGAATCCTGCCACAATCCGCAATTAACGACTTTCACCCCGGAAAAACAAAGCAACAACTCCCGGACCGGTATGTGCGCCGATTGTCGGTCCGACATAATTGATTAAAAAGGAATCAAATCCAAATTTCTCTTTTACCAGATCTGCTACATACTGTGCGTCTTCGAGACAGTCTCCATGACTGATAAAAATAGTCTGGTCTTCCTCTTTATAAGAACCTATTTTTTGTTCCATCACATGAACCAGCTCTTGTAAAGATTTTTTACGGCCACGGACTTTGCCAATATTAATCAAGCGGCCTTCATCATCCACATGTAAGATTGGTTTTACCTTTGCAAGTGAACCCAATATGGCTGTTGCCTTACTAACTCTTCCGCCTCTGTGCAGATGAAACAAATCATCTACCGTAAAAATATGTGAAAAATGCAGGTAGTTTTGTTCCAAATCATCTGCAATTTCATCCATACTCTTACCCTCATTTTTCATTCTGACGGCATAATCCACCATCAGACCCTGACCTAGCGATGCTGATTTGGAATCTATCACGCGAATATGGGCATCCGGATTCTTCTCCCTGATCTGCCATGCAGCAAGTGCCGTACTGCTGTATGTCCCACTCAATTCGGATGAAAAGGAAATGCATAAAATGTCGTTACTTCTTTTTAATAATTTTTCAAACATCTGCAATGCATCGTTGACCGTTACCTGCGAGGTGGTCGGCATGCTCCCATTGCGCATGGTATCATAAAATTCATGCTCATCCATGGGAGAATACCAGTTATATAATTTTCCATCCACAATATAACCTAATGATAACAACTCAATTTTGTTTTTTTCGATATAATCAGCAGGCAGGTCCGACGCTGTATCTGTTACAATAATAAAATCTTTCATTCAGTATTCCTCTTTATCAAATTTTTTTCTAATTTCACAATTTATATGCTTATGAAATTTTCATGTTCAATCACAGTCATGTTTTCAACAATATAATTGTAAAGAAGATTATTTTTGATTTGCATACCAAATCTTGGATTATTTTAACATATATTACTACATAATGGCAATCTGTGTTATTTTTTTGAATCTTTTAACCTCCTTCGGATAAAACGATGACCAAGTTGTCGTAATCTTAACGGCAACAGTGGGAAAACATAACTGTCACCTGAAATGGTTTTATTAAATATTAATGCCACAATAAGAACAATTATTCCGGCAATATAACCATATAAACCAAACATCGCGGTTAAGATCAGGCTTATGATACGCATAAACTTTAAAGCATATGACAATTCATAACTAGCCTGTGTATAATTTGCTATGGCTACAAAAGCCATGTAAAGCATAACTTCCGAATTAAACCATCCGCTTTTAACCGAAAATTCCCCTAATACCAATGCCGCCATGACACTAAGCGGTGTACTGAGCATGCTGGGTGTGTTAACGGCAGCAAGTTTCAAGCCGTCAATCGCCAGTTCCAAGATCAAAAACTGCCAGATCAAAGGAATATTGATGGTATCCGCAACCATAATAAATTCAAAACCATGCGGTATAAATCTGGGCTCCTGCATAAACAGTAAAAACGTAGGAGTCATAATATAAGTTAAAATTGCAATGATAAATCTGGTCAGCCTTAGATACGTTCCCGTAATGGGCGGAAAATAATAGTCGTCTGCTTCCTCAATCACATCAAAAATACTGGTTGGCATAATCATGGCCGAAGGAGAATTATCCACAAGAATAATAATATTTCCCTCTAGCACCTGTGCTGCCGCTGTATCCGGCCTTTCCGTATATTTAAACTTCGGGAACGGATTCCACCATACCTTTTTATATAAACACTCTGCAAGACTTTCCTGATTCATGGTGAGTGCATCCACCTGGATGTTTTGTATTCTTGTCTTTACCATATCTAACAGATTATGGTCTACTCTGGATTCCATATAACAAATGATAATATCAGTTTTTGACGTTTGACCGGCATTCATCATTTCTACACGTAAATCCTCGGAACGGATTCTTCTTCGAATTAAAGCGCTGTTAAGAACAACGGTTTCCACAAATCCATCCTTTGAACCGCGCAATACTTTATCCTTTTCCGGTTCAGCAACCGATCTTGATGGATAAGTTCTTGCATCAATCAAAAATACCTTATCATAACCGTCAACGATGAGTACAAATACTCCCGAAAGTAAGAAATAGACAATATCTTTCCAGCTGTTACTCAAATCCACTTCGACATACGGCATAAATTTTTTAGAGAATTCATGCGCATTATCAGGCATTTCTTTTGGCGGAATATCCATAAAACCTTCTAACATTTTCTGCATCAATTCATCTTTACAAAGTCCATTGATAAAATACATGCATGCCTTTTTTCCACCGATATCAAACACTCTGTAAATAATATCAAAATTATCATCGACACTCAGTCTTTTATTCAGATACAACATATTTTCATTAAGATCCCGAGATACATGATATTGCGTTTTCGGGATTGTCATTTCTTCCTGGGCAGGAAACATTCTTTTTTTCAATTAAAAAAACTCCTTTTTCAAAACCATTTTCTATAGTTTTCCAAAAAGGAGTCTTTCTTATGCAGTTATTTCATCAATTTGTTCCGGTACTTCCGATTCCACCACGATCTTTTCCTTCTAGCCGGTCTACTTCCTCAAATTGAATTGTCGGCTGGTGTTTTTCAATCCGGAATTGACAAATTCTGTCATTTACCTCAATGACAGTATCTCTCAAGGCATAAACAGGCATATAAAACCAGTCATTGGGACCGCAATAGGTTTCATCCACGATTCCGCAATGATTCGTCTGGATAATCCCAAAATTTTTAAATGTGGAGCTTCTCGGAACAATATGTGCCTCATACCCTTTTGGCAGTTTCATGGCAACACCAAGATGAATCAGACGAAATTCTCCTGCTTTCATCTCCACATGCTCACTGCTTCGAAGATCAATCCAATCCGATTTTCCATCGATATATTCCAATCTTTTAATCTCATCATTCAGATATTGAATTTGTATTTTTTCGCTCATAGTTTACCTTCTTTTTTCTATCATTATCTGTATTAATAATATGATACCAGGGTCAAAAGGTCATACATTTTATGCACGCATGAAAAAGTATGACTTTGGGACCCGCAAAACATGAGATAGTAGTCCGATTAGGGCGGATTTCGATTGTTTACGGATTGCGAGAGCACAAAGTGCGTAGCAATCCGGTGGTATCATATAAATTACGCATAATCGCCGCAATGTAAAATCGGAACAGATATATCATCCTGCTTTAGTGTCTTTTTCACATCGATGACACGCTGGTTGCTGCTTCCTTTCCACTGTAGCTTCGGATCACGTAAATCGATCATAAATTCGCCGTCCACTAAAACATCCACATATTGCATGAGAGGATAATTCATGACATTTTCCCATACATCTCCGGTATACAGCCAAATGGTTTTATCGGGATATTTTTCATGAATTTCCTCCATCAGATTTTTCACATCCAGTCGGTTCGCAGGATGCAAAGGATCTCCACCGGAAAATGTAATTCCGGAAATATATGATTTATCAAGCTGTGCAAAGATTTCTTGCTTTGCGGCATCATCAAATAATAGTCCTCCGTTCAAATCCCATGTGATTGGGTTTTGACATTCTTTACAACAATGATCGCAGCCGGAGACCCACAAAACGACACGAAGTCCGTCACCGTTTAGCATATCATCTTTTGTAATGTTATGATAACGCATGAATCTTTTTCCCCTCTCTTACATGGATTTCCTTTCGGCAATTTCAGCCATTTTGGCATCACTTAGTCTCGTATCTCCATGTACGCGTGAATAAGCAAGATAACCGTTCATACGGTCAATTTTTGTCAAATTGCGGCTTCCGCATTTCGGGCAGACATCCATCTCAAGCTCCTGATGTCCGCAGTCATCACAATATGCCAAAGACAAATTAACCCCTTCATAAAATCCCATATCCATGGCTCTTCTGATCAAAGTCTTAATTGCTTCCTTGTTGTAATCAATCGGATATTTCACATACTGGATTTTACCGCCGTTTGCCATTTCCCAGAAACGGTATTCCAAATCCTGCTTTTCAATGGGCGTAATATCTTCGCTGACATGACAATGGAAACTGTTACTTACATATTCTTTATCGGATACGCCTTCTACAATGCCGTATTTTGCCCGGAACTGTTTTACCTGAAGACCACACAGATTTTCGGCTGGAGTACCGTAGATAGCATATAAATTGCCGTCTTCTTCTTTGAATTCCTGAACCTTTTTATTGATGTGGTCCAATACTTCCAGTGCAAAAGCACCGTCTTCAACCAGGGATTTTCCGTTGTATAATTCCTGCAATTCATTAAAAGCCGTAATACCAAAAGATGCGGTTGCTGATTTTAAAATCGGTTTGATTTTGTCATGCAGCTGCAGATTACCGCCCAAAAATCCGCCTTCACAATAAGCCAACGGATTGGTGGACGCACGCATCTCGCCCAAATAAGCATAGGTACGGATATGAAGCTGACGAATCAAATTCAGATAATAGTCAAGCACTTCATAAAAATCTTTACTCTCCTGACGAGACTTTGCCAAAATCATGGGCAAGTGTAGAGAAACCGCACCGATATTAAAACGACCGACGAAAATTGGTGTATCGTTATCATCCGCCGGATGCATACCGCCTCTTTCATACCATGGTGATAAAAATGCACGACATCCCATGGGTGAGATTACCTTTCCATACTGTTTATACATGCTGGCAATATAGCCCTTACCGGTTAAGCTCAGCCAGTCGGGATACATCGTCTTTGCGGAACATTCCACACCAGCTTCGAAAACATCCTCGAGCTCTTTTCCGGGACCATGAAGATTCTCATCATATAAAAAGACAATTTTAGGGAATAAAACAGGCTTTTTACATTCTTTTTTGCCTTGCCCGTTTTTACGGACATTTAACATGATAATCGTTCCCATCTTTGCAAATCGTCCGGTTCCGATACCTGCTGTTACGGTAATAAACGGATAGTCTCCACGGCTGCTTGCCACCGTATTGAATTTATATTCCCATCCCTGGAAGCCCTGTTCAAATTCTTTTTCCACATCAGCTAAAGCCTCTGCTTCCGCTTTTTCGCGGTCGATACCAAGACGTACATATTTATCAATTGCTTTTTTATAGGATTTTTCTGCATACGGCTCTAATATTTTATCAACCTCCGGCACGGTAAAACCACCGTACTGCTGACTTGCAGCCGAAAGAACAATATCACCGATAACATCAAACGCAACATCCAACGTTTTGGGTTCGTTGTACCAGATATTGCCCATTTCAAATCCGCCGGTCAATACATTGGCAACATCAAACAGACAACAGTTCATGGTATCACGACGTGCAGACATATCATGAACATAAATATATCCGTCACGGCATGCCTGAATCTCTTCGGTAGTCATAAAGAATTTCTGATATAATTCCTTGTTAAACTGGTTAAATATCAAACTACGCTTTGTGGATACCAGCGCACTGTCTGTATTTGCATTTTCTTTATCACCAATATACATAATGGACTGACTCTTTTTATATACATCATCCATCATGCGGACAAAATCCTGCTTATAATTACGGTAATCGCGATAACTTTTTGCAACAATCGGTTTTACCTGTTCCAAAGCACTCTCGACAATATTGTGCATAATCGGGATCGGAATTTCATCCTGCTCCAGTTCATCGACCTTTTCCACTACATAACGACAAATTCTGTCCTTTTCTTCATCATTAAATTTAGTTAATGCGCGATATGCACTCTTACCAACGGCATTGATTACCTTTTGGACATTAAAATCTTCTTTACTGCCATCTTTCTTTATCATCTTAACAGGTAATTGGGTTTTATAAATAGACCCGTAATCAATGTCATTTGTCTGTTTTAATAATTCTTCACTCATAACCTCATAACTCCCTTTTCATAGCTTTTTATAATGATCTCACATCTTTTCATTCTATATTCAGTGCCTATCAATGCTTGTCACATAAGCTTTTGCACCATAATCTTGTTTCTCTTCATCACACACACACAATATCTTGTGGTGCGTGCAAATAAAAGTATATCGAAAGAAAATATCAGTGTCAACCAAAAGGAGACATTTCTATACTCAAAAAAGTATACAAAAAAAAGTAATGATTTTGTTAAAAATCACTACTTTTTCATTGACCGAAACGATTAAACCAAAATCCCGCTTTCTTTTACTTTTGAAACAGCCTCATTTATGGTTTCAACAGGTAACACCAGTGCAAAACGGACATGCCCTTTTCCCAATGAGCCGAAACTGCTTCCCGGCGTACACAACACTCCGGTCTTTTCAAACAGTTCTTTTACGAATTCCACATCATCCTGATAATTCGGCGGAATTTTTGTCCATGCAAACATCGTTCCTTCACTTCTTTCAAACGGCCATCCAATATTGGTAAATCCGTCACACAATGCATTGCGTCGCTCTTCATAAGCTTTACACTGCTCTTTTACAAAATCATCCGGTCCCGTCAGGGCAGCCACGGCACCGATTTGTACCGGTAAAAATGTACCGTAGTCAATTTGACTCCGCAATCTTTTAAATGTCTGAACCAATTCCTTATTGCCTACCAAAAAGGATACTCTGGCACCGGTATAATTATAGGATTTCGAAAGTGAATAAAATTCTGCACCTACTTCCTTTGCTCCTTCATAGGATAAGAAAGAGCGTCCTTCTTTGCCATCATATACGATGTCGGAATATGCATTATCATGTAAAACAATCACATCATATTTCTTCGCCCATGCAATCAATTCATCATAAAACGATGCCGGTGCACATTTGCAGACCGGATTTAGCGGATATGAAACAACAATACATTTTGCCTTTTTTGCGATTTCTTCATCAATATCTGACAAATTCGGCAGATATCCTTTTTCTTCAATCAAATCGTATGTAACAATTTTTGCACCTGCCAAAGACGGACCAAATGTAAATACCGGATATCCCGGATTTGGAACTAAAACAATGTCACCGGGATTGCATAATGCAAGAGCGATATGTGCAAATCCTTCCTGTGAGCCATATAAAGATGTGATTTCATCTGCATTCACATCGACATGATATCTTGTCTTAAAACGGGCTTTTACCGCATCAATCAGCTGTGGGATATCTTTTAAGGAATACTTATAATTTTCGGGCTCCATTGCCGCCTTTGAAACAGCTTCCATAATATAATCAGCCGGTTTAAAATCAGGTGTACCTACAGAAAAATTATAAACCGTTTCTCCTTCTGCTTCCTTATTCGCTTTCATTTCATTTAATACTTGAAAAATACCTTCTTCATAATCATTCATTCGATCCGAAAATTTCATTGACATCGTACCTCTTTTCATTTGCATAGATTATACAAATAATTCTGTTATTATTTCTGCATTTATCTGGTTTTTATTTCAACATGTTATCCGTTTTCTATTTCAACATGTTATTCGTTTTTATTTCAACATATTATCAGTTTTTCGTCTTTACATATTATGTCTTTTCATTTATACATATTACCACTTTTCATTTTAACCCGTTAAACATTTTTCAAATTATAATAAGCATGACATTAATAAAGGACGCTGTGTCTGCGTCCTTAAGTGTTATTTAAGTGTTACGATTCTGCAATTTCATTTTGCTCTATTGCCGCTTCACTTTGCAGTGCTAATTTTGCATCTTTCTTTTTACGCATCGTGATACCGATTGCAATCGCGATTGCACAAAGAACTACAACAATAGCAAAAACCAATACATATGATAAAAAAGAATTTACAAATAAAATCAGATTGTTCATATAAATCTCCTTAAGTTTGTCCAAATCATCTTTTAATGACTACCCAATATTTTACAACGACTCTACGCAATCGTCAAGCAGATTGCCCCCATCCGCAGCCGTGGTAGCAAGTGTATCGCATCTTTCGTTTTCCGGGTGCCCATCATGCCCTTTCACCCAATGAAAAGTCACAGTGTGCTGCTCTTTTGCTTTCAAAAGCCGTTTCCATAAATCAATATTTTTAACCGCCTTCTTCTGGCTGTTTTTCCAGTTGTTCTTTAACCACGAATCAATCCAATGCTGATTAAATGCATCGATGACATATTTGGAATCAGAATATAAATCAACCTCACAAGGACGATTTAATGCTTCCAGTCCGATGATGACAGCCATTAATTCCATCCGGTTATTGGTTGTTTTCTTGTATCCGGCCGAAAACTCTCTTTCATGAAGCTTTCCTGTCGGATCTACGTATTGTAAAATGGTTCCATATCCACCCGGACCATCCGGATTACCTCTTGCTGCACCATCCGTATAAATTGTTACTCGCATGCTAATTCTCCCGCTAAAGCATTGGCTTTTTTCGTAATTTCTTCATCAAAGCCAAATGCTTCCAATAATTTAATTGCATTTCTACCTTTTGAAGGACCCTTTGTAAGTATATATGGAAATGTTATTGTCTTGTCAACTATGGTTTCCTCAAAATGATAGTTATCATATATTTCCTGTAAATAAACCGTCAGTTCCCGATCATGAGTCGCCGCAAAACATAATACACGTTCTTTACAAAGCGCCTTTAACAATTCTGTACTGGCACCAATTCTTTCTGCCGTATTCGTTCCTCTTAAAACCTCATCAATCGTACATAAAATCGGAATCGTTGAAGTCTTAGCTGCATCAAAAATACGTTTCATGGATTTAATTTCAACAATAAAATAACTGTCGCCTTCTTTTATACTATCCCGTAATGCCATGGATGAATAAATCCGAAAAAACGAGCCGTTATATTCATCTGCACAGACGGTATGAATCGATTGTGCCAAAAGCGCATTGCAGGCGACTGTTTTTAAAAATGTTGATTTACCGGATGCATTCGATCCTGTCAACAGCATGCAGTTATTTTGATGAACATCATTTTTTACGGCATCCGGAATCAATGGATGAAAGATTTGTTTCGCATAATATTGTGGTCTACTATCTTCATTCTCAAACAATGGAATACAATATGTTGATATCGCATTACGGTAATAAACAACGCTGATACAGGCTTCTATTTCACCCATGATTTCCATCAGTTCAATAATATGCTCTCTTTTATCTTTCACGATATGAATCATAGAATAAAATTTCATCATATCAAAATGAAAAATCATTTTAAAATAGGTCATAATGAGTTGACCAATATCTCCTGCACCGGTTGTCGCCCCCTGATCTAATGCTAATGCCGAACCTCGCATAAAGGATTGAAATATCTTTTTGCATTCCTTAATCAGATTCAGTTCATCCTGAAACTCTTCATGAAAAGAAGCCGGCAAAGCATGAAGGGAATCGGTTGCCTTCAATATCCGCACAAAGTAAGCCACACTTTCAAAATAGGGTTCAATCTTGGCTTTTTTCGTAAAATATTGAAAGCCATGATAAATCATAAATGCAATGGAAACGTAAATACACATCGTATTAACGAAAATACCCAATAATAGTGTTGCAACGATAACAAAATCAATCACCCAATCCGAAATGCACCGGCTGTTTTCCAATACATCTAAAAAATCAAAATACTGATAAATCGTATATTTCCCTGTTTTACCAACCTTTGACATAATCAGCTGATACTTTACACATTCATCTTTATGATTCTGTAAATAATCATAATGCTTCTCTCTTTTTACTAATTGCGAATCAGAGAGTTCCGGAATGCGAAGCCAACGATACAATGCATCTTCTCCAACCGATGAAACCGCATAATCCATTGACTGAAATATGCGATCCATATCCAAATCGTTCCAGGTAATATCATCAATCACAAACAAATCATCTGTTTGACTGCTGTGTTGTTTGCGATATTCAACACTCTGCATTAAAGTTGAAAACCGATTATCCGGATAACTCTTATTAGGAAAATTTCCAAAAAGTTCTTTTCTTTTCTTGTACAGCCATATTTTACTCTTATGCTCTTCGATTATCCCATATATAAATATAAAAAGCACAATTATAAAAGCTACGGCAAAAAATGCAATATATTCCAAAATTAATTATCTCTACTTTCTGTTTAATTAGCTCTCTTCATACAGTCGTTTTGATATTTTTTCACATTCCTCATATACATCTTTTGAAGAAACACCAATATGAAATTGACCATCTTCATAGAGAATTTTTCCGTTAATCATGGTCATTTTCACATTCTGCTTGCTACCGGCATAGACAATGTTTTTGGGTATATTATGGATTGGCTGCATATTCGGCTGATTGAGATCAATCATAATAATATCCGCTTTGGAACCAACAGATAATGTTTCACAGTCACTCCATCCCATAGCCTTTGCTCCATTGACGGTAGCCATCTTTAATACGTCCAGTGCATCTACACTGGATGCATCATTGTCTCTGTACTTGGCAAGTCCGGTAACCAAAAACATCTCTCTAAACATATCCAGACAATTATTGCTTGCAGGTCCGTCTGTTCCGATAGCAACCGGAATCTCTTTTTTCAGAAATTCGGAAATCGGACAAATTCCACTTGCCAGTTTTAAGTTGGATGCCGGATTGGTAACTGCAATTAAATTGCGTTTTTTCATAATCTGATAATCAGCTTCAGACATATGAACACAATGATAACCACCGCCGCCATAGTCAAATATTCCCAATTGATCAAATAAAACGGTGGGTGTAACTCCATAACGTTCCACGCACTCTTTAACTTCTAATGCCGTTTCGGAATTATGCATGAAAACAGGTGCCTGATATTTGTGTGCCAATGCACTGATATCCTGTAACAATTCTTTGGAACAGGTATATTCTGCATGAAATCCCATCATAAAGGATGATAATTCATTTTTACCATTCAAAACCTGAATGCGCTTCTCCAATTCTTCTAAAGACGGTCCGAACTTATTAATTCCACTCACCTGAACATTACGCATTCCGCAATCATTAAATGCATCCTGAATTGCATATGGATCCAGATACATTTCCATAACGCCGGTAATACCACTGGTCAAATACTCCAATACAGCAAGTTTCGTTAATTGATAGACATCATCATAATCCATTTTTGCCTCAATCGGAAAAATCTGCTTGTTTAACCAATCCTGCAAAGGCATATCATCGGCATAAGAACGCATCAAAGTCATGGCAGAATGTGTATGTGCATCTTTAAATCCCGGCATCAAAACATTGCCTTTACAGTCTATTTCGCGATCCCAAATAACCGGTTCAAAATTGTTTTCTTTAAAAACCTTTTCCTGATCAAGCCCATCACCCACATAAATGATGGTGTTTCCCTGAACCCAAAGTTCTCCTTCTATCACTTTTATCGGTTCTTCCATAGTTATAATTCTTGCATTATAAAAACGTATATTCATATGATTCCTCTCGTAATGTCTCTAATAATTATTTAATTTCATTAAAAATATGATATCAGGGTCAAAAGGTCATACTTTTTATACTCAAAATACCTTTTGCCCTCAACATCATAATATCATCACTTTATAACTGACATGCAAATCCAACAAATACACAAAAAAGATTTGTGATTAATTCAGACTTTCCGGTCCAAATGATTCAGGCAAAAGCTGTGCTAATGTCCATTCTTTATAATCATTCACACCGGTAGCAACCACAACTGTCATTCCATCGGGATTGGAAAATTCACGCAAAACCTGTCTGCAAATTCCACACGGAAAAGCATAATCTGTAACAGCCTGATTTTTCTTACCGCCGACAATGGCAATTGCTAAAAATGAAGTATGTCCCTCACTGACTGCTTTGAATACAGCCGTTCTCTCCGCACACATCGTAGCTCCGTAGGAAGCATTTTCAATATTACATCCGGTATATATGGCCTGATCTGCACATAACAAGGCAGCACCGACTGCATATTCCGAATACGGGGAATAGGACTGCATCCTGGCTTCAAATGCCAGATGAATTAATTGTTTCCTCAGTTTATCATCCATCTTTACATCACTCCGTTGGTATCATAGGGCAAAACACCTTTTTGCCCCCAACATCATCAATATAATGCTATACAAACTTTTTGACCGATGCGGTTAATAGCTTTTTAAACTTGGGAGCCGCATCATTGGCTGCCTGTTGTACCTCGTCATGTGTAAGCGGTGTCGGACTGATACCGGCTGCAAGGTTGCAAACACAGGAAACGCCACAGATACGCATTCCACAATGATTGGCGGCAATCGCTTCAACTACCGTTGACATACCGACTGCATCTGCTCCCAATACGGAAGCCATACGAATTTCTGCAGGTGATTCAAAAGAAGGTCCGGTAAACTGAATATAAACCCCTTCCCGCAAATCAATATCATTTTCTTTTGCTGCTATTCTGATTTTATCCTGCAACTCTTCATCATATACATGACTCATATCCGGAAAACGGGTTCCAAGCTTGTCCAAATTCGGCCCAATTAAAGGATTTGGTACAAATGTGGAAATGTGATCGGTAATCATCATCAGTGTTCCGGCAGAAAAACTCTTGTTAATTCCGCCTGATGCATTGGTTAAAAACAATATCTCAGCACCCAGAAGATGCATCAGTCTTGTCGGTAAAACGACATCGGAAATATCATATCCTTCATAATAATGAACTCGGCCTTTCATACATACAACCGGTACGGAATCCACATAACCAAAAATAAATTTTCCCGCATGTCCCGGTACGGTAGAAACCGGAAAACCTTTTATTTCACTGTAATCAATTTCAGCAACAACCTCAATACCGTCTGCATAATCTCCAAGACCGGAACCTAACACAATAGCAACCTTTGGCACAAAATCTGTTACCTTTCTGATACTCTTTAAACAATCCTCTATTTTGTCATAAGTTTTGCTCAAAAAAAACACCCCTTCCATGCTATAAAAGTTTTATTCATAAAGACAGCTTGATTGATGAAATCTCTGTCACACGATAAAAACATTATAGCACAGAAGGGATATCCAGTTCTATAAAATGTTCATTAAAATAATGTTTCTATATGATAATGCAGACAATTCCACCGTTGGTATCATTAACGATTTTCTGCATGGAATCCTGTAATTTCAGTTGGCTTTCATCTCCAATCATGGTTAATTTGTTCTGTATACCGTCTTCCACCAACTGTTCAATACTTTTGCCGAAAATATTGGTCTCCCAAATGCTTCCGTTTTCATTATCAGCAGCTTCAATATAGGAAATCAGATCTTCAGCCTGCTGTTTGGTGCCCACAATCGGAGCAATTTCTGTCTCGATATTTGCTTTGATCAAATGAATGGAAGGACTTTCCGCTTTCATTTTTACACCATATTTATTACCATGCTTAATAACCTCCGGTTTTCCGAGTGTAATTTCATCACGTGTCGGTTTCATGACTCCATATCCCTTTTGTTTCACCATGGTAATCGCCGGAACAACACCTTCATAAGCCTTTGCCGTTTCACTCAGTTCTTTCATTTTTTCAAACAACTGGTATTCTGAGTGAATTTCTTCTCCGAGAATATCACTGATTAATTCATAATAGCAGTCATCCGTAATGGTCACATCAATTTTAACACTTCCATCTGCCATATTAATGGAATCCGTTTTACACTTCTTTATGTAATCTCCGGAAAGTACAAGCGGTTTATTCACAATATCTTTCATGCAATGGTATTCATTCATCTTTTCCTTAAGCTGTGCTGTTAAATCCATCTTTAACGGATGGGTGGAAGGAAGCATTTCCACAAATCCCTGCATATAAAATTCAATTCTGGAGATTGGAAATTCCAATAAAATCTGATATAACAGCGTTTCCATGTCTTCTTTTTTCAACTGTGCCAAGTTCATGGGAAGCGCTGTAACCTGATACTTATCAGATAGTTTTTGGGCAAGTAAAACCGCTTCTTCAGACTGCGGTCTTTGTGAATTAACAAGTACAATAAACGGTTTTCCAAGTTCCTTATATTCCTGTATGGTCCGCTCCGTTGCAGGAATATAGTTTTCTGCCGAAATATCTGTAAAACTGCCATCCGTTGTAACAACAACGCCTATAGTAGAATGGTCATAGATTACTTTCTGTGTGCCGATTTCAGCTGCCTTGGTAAATGGAATCTCCTCATCAAACCATGGTGTTTTGACCATTCTTTCTTTACCGTTTTCCATATGTCCGCTTGCGCCCTCTACCATATAACCGACACAGTCAATCAGACGCACTTTCACATCGACCTGATCATCTAATTTGATGGTTGCTGCTTCCTTCGGCACAAATTTCGGCTCTGTTGTCGTGATGGTCTTACCTGTCGCAGATTGTGGCAGTTCATCAACCAAAAGTTGTTTTAAATAATCGTCTTCCATATTGGGAAGCACACATGTATCAATAAATCTTTTAATAAACGTCGATTTTCCGGTCCGAACCGGTCCGCCAACGCCCAGATACAACTCTCCGCCCGTACGTACTTTTATATCATTGTATAACTGATCATTGTCCATAAAAAAACCCCCTTGTATATACTTGTAAAATATATGCAGGGGGTTTTTTTATTATTCATGTAGTTTTCTACTTTTTCCTCATCAATTCAACCATGGCACGATTTAAACCGTCTATGGATAAAAAGTACATGGGAATAATCGTCTGAATGGCGGTTTCCGCTTCACGCCATGGTGCCGGCGCCGGTGCCATTTTCGGATTCATCCAGACTATTTTTTTATAATGCTTTTTCATCTGTAAAAGCCATTCCCAACCGGACAATCCTCCGTTGGGTCCCCGGTAATTTCCGGTTTCTGAATACAGTTCTTCCGGTGCCATAGCCGCATCTCCAATGATTAATACCTTATAATCACTGTCGAGATTT
Source organism: Lachnospiraceae bacterium (assembly GCA_017387565.1). Classification (GTDB taxonomy): domain Bacteria; phylum Bacillota; class Clostridia; order Lachnospirales; family Lachnospiraceae; genus UBA2882. The sequence continues at coordinate 19,792 of JAFOEY010000002.1, forward strand.
CGGAACATCCATTCCGTATCCACCCATTCACCGTTTTCACATTCCGGCGTCTTATATACTTTGGAATAAATACAATTATGAAAGTAATAGCATTTAACATCCTTAAAATGATTAGATTTATTGACAGCCTTGAATAATTTTGCCATCAAATCCGTATAAGGGATCATGGTACCACCAGAATCCATCAGAAGCAACAGTTTTACAGCATTCTTACGGGGTTTTTCCATGACAATCTGAAGCATACCTCCATTGTTGCAGGTCTTGTCAATGGTACCATCAATATCTAACTCTGTCTTGGGGACATCCAAACGTGTGGAATACTGACGCAACTTTCTAAACGCTGCCATAAACTGTCTGTTATCAATGACCTTATCATGTCTGAAGTCACGATACTTTCTGGCACCGATAACTTCAAAAGCACTCTGACCACCGGGAGCCCCTCCGACGCGGATACCGCCGATAAAATTACCGGAATTACCAAATGCGGTTTTACCCATGGTGCCGATCCAGAAATTACCACCGTTATGTTCACTGTCCTGATCGCGTAAACGTTCACGGAATTTGGTTTCTACCTCTTCTTTATCGACCTGTACGGTATCCTGTTCGGTATCCAGCCATTTTTTCTCCTCTTTTTCCAAAAGTGCCTTCATATCTTCGGATTTATCCAGCCACCGCATCATTTCCGCTCCGACTTCCGTATCTTTTTGCACGCCTTTGAAATGCTCTTCAAATGCCATGTCAAATTTATCAAAATCGGTTTCGGACTTGACCAAAATACTGCGTGACAGATAATAGAAATCTGTAAGGGAACTATGCGCCATCCCCATATTTAACGCCTGTTGTAAGGTCAGCCATTCGGTCAGGGATACATCTAATCCTTTTGCTTTTAACTCGTAAAAGAACTCAATGAACATAATGTTTTACTGTCTCCAAATCTTCATCTTTTTTCACAACTACACCAACAAAAGGTAATGCTTTTTTAATGGTATCCGGATCAATACCGTTAAGCTGAAGTGCATTAATCCAGTCAATCAACTCGGATGTACTGGGTTTTTTACGAATATCACGAATAGAGCGGATTTCATAAAAAACATCCATAACATTTTTTAATAAGTTTTCTTCCACATTGGGATAATGCGTTTTTACAATCTCTTCCATTAAATCCTTGTCCGGAAATTCAATATAATGGAAAATACAACGTCTTAAGAAAGCATCCGGTAATTCTTTTTCCGCATTAGATGTAATAATCACAATCGGTCTGTGTTTGGCTTTTACGGTACGCTTGGTCTCATGGATATAAAATTCCATCTGGTCAAGCTCCCATAATAAGTCATTGGGAAACTCCAAATCCGCTTTATCAATTTCATCAATCAGCAAAACGACCTGATCATCTTCTTCGAAAGCCTCTCCAAGTTTTCCAAGCTTGATGTAGCGGGCAATATCATCAACGCCCTCTTCACCGAACTGACCGTCATAAAGACGCTGAATGGTATCATACATGTAAAGACCATCCTGCGCTTTTGTCGTTGACTTAATATTCCAGATAATCAATTTTTTCCCTAAGGAATTGGCTACCGCTCTTGCTAACATGGTTTTACCGGTACCGGGCTCTCCTTTGATTAACAACGGCTTTTGTAATGCAATTGCCACATTCACACTGGCAAGCAATTCATCACTTGCTACATAATCGGTCGTTGACTGAAAATTGTTTTCCATATCTGTTTCCTTTCTATCTCCATGGTATTTTTCTCTCATTTTGCACACACCAAACAGTTCACATCCGTTTGCAATGCATTTAATTACATGATACAATAAGACCGTTTGAAAGACAAGAAAAAAGGATGTATGGAGTTAGATTATGAGTACTTATTCTGAGAAAAAAAAGGCAGTCATTTCCTTTGAGGTATTTCCTCCCAAAAAAGATGATGAATTTGAAGGCGTCTATGCCGTATTGGATAAATTGAGTGAATTACATCCCGAGTTTATCTCCGTTACTTACGGTGCCGGCGGAAGCCGTTCCAAAAAGACGGTAGAGATTTGTGATTATATTCAGAACAAACTGGGAATCCTTTCACTGGCCCATCTAACCTGTGTCGGCAATAAAAAAGAAGATATTGACGCCGTATTAAACCAGTTAACCGAAGCCAATATCAATCATATCCTCGCACTCCGCGGAGATCGTCCCGCTTATATGAGCGACGAGCAATACGAAAGCCGTGACTTTGCCTATGCCAGTGAGTTAATCCGTTATATCAAATCTAAGGAAACCGAATTTCATATTGCAGGTGCCTGCTATCCGGAAAAACATTTTGAAGCTATGAGTAAACGTGCCGATTTGGCAAGATTAAAAGAAAAAGTGGAATGTGGATGTGAACATCTCATCACACAGCTTTTTATGAACAATGATGTGTTTTATGAATTTCAGGAAAACTGTCTGGCAAACGGCATAACCGTTCCTATTCATGCCGGAATCATGCCGATTACATCCGTAAAACAGGTTGCAACCAGTATTTCCTTATCCGGTACCTCTATTCCAAAAGCATTTTCGGATCTTGTAGCCAGATACGGGGAAAATCCTGAGGATATGCGAAAAGCCGGTATCGATTATGCCATCAGACAAATTATGGACTTACAGGAATATGGTGCTGACGGCATCCATATTTATTCCATGAACAAACCAAAGACAACCGCCGAAATTGTTGATGCAATAAAATAACATAACCTAATTTTCTGATTTATGTACAAACACCCTGTCGACGCCTCAATTTATTAATCAACATTTTTTGAGATATAGAAAGTCGTCCTTACAGAAAATGATATATCATTTTCTGTAAGGACGACATACATCCCCATTACTAGTCCCAAGTTAATGTACTTGCTTCACTTCTCTTATCACGGAACATCAAATCCTTTACAGCTTCAGAAGCAGCTTTTCCGTTAAATAAAATATCATTTACCTCTTCTACAATCGGCATGGATATATGATATTTCTGTCCAAGACCATAGGCGGCTTTTGCAGAATAGACACCTTCTACCACCATTTTTACTTCTGCCATCGCTTCTTCATAGGTGTAGCCCTGACCAATAAGCTGACCGGCCTTACGATTACGTGAATGCTTAGAAGAACATGTTACAATCAGATCGCCAATTCCGGTTAATCCGGTAAAGGATTCGAGTTTACCGCCCATAGCCACACCGAGCCTTGCAATCTCAGCAATTCCACGTGTAATCAAAGCTGCCTTTGTATTATCACCGCAACCCAATCCGTCTGCCATTCCGGCAGCCAAAGCAACTACATTTTTTAAAGCTCCGCCCAATTCTATTCCTAAAATATCAGGGCTTGTGTATACTCTTAAAACATCTGACATAAAAGCATTTTGAATATATTCTGCTGTTTCTTTTGTCTTTGCGCCGGCAACCAAAGTCGTAGGCATATCTTTGCCGACTTCTTCCGCATGGGACGGACCGGATAGAACGGCAACGGTTGCCTGTGGGATTTCCTGTTCTATAATATCAGTCAATGTCATATAGGTAACATCTTCAATTCCCTTTGCCACATTGACAATCAACTGTCCATCTTCCACAAAAGGAGCCATAGATTTGGATGTGCTGCGTGTAAACGGAGAAGGAACTGCTAAAATCATCATTTCTTTTCCTTTGATTGCCTTCTCCAAATCCGTGGTAAAAAGAATGGTATCCGGTAACTTTACTCCCGGAAGCTTTAATTCATGTTCTCTTTTTTCATTGAGCATCTGAATCTCATCTTCCATAATCGACCATACCGTAACATCATGTCCATTTTTTGACAAAGCTCTTGCCAAAGCTGTGCCCCAGCTTCCGGCACCAATCACACTATAGTTTCCCATCATAAACCTCCGTTTTTTATTCTACTTCATACCCTTTTACTATTATTTATATTTTTCTTGTAAAATTTCTATATTTATACCTTTTTTGTTTCTACAATATCAGATTTTATTAATCTTGTTTTCTTATACAATTTTTCAAATTATTCTTGCTCAATTTTTTCTTTCGCAACTGTTTCTTGATCCGGTGTATCTAACTTATTTTTCTTTGTCAGATAGGTCTTTCTTTCATTTCCGTGTATCAACCGTCCAATGTTTCCTCTATGACGATAGAATGCCATAACCATCATCAGAATTGCAATGATGTATAATTCCATACAATGCGCAGATGACATATGAAGCATGCCCATCTGACCTTCCACAATCATTACAACCACAAAAGCTATGTACATTAACAAAGAACCAAGTGAAACATAGTGAGTGATAAAAAACGTAAGAAAGAACGTACCTGCAACACCTAAGAAGGACCACAAGCCCATTCCTACTGAAATACCACCGGTGGCCATAATACCTTTTCCGCCTTTAAATCCCATATAAAACGGGAAGTTGTGCCCAAGTACAACTCCAACACCGACATACATACGTAAAAGCGGCTCTATTTGTGCGTAGGTACCATTTCGGAACAAAAAATATACTGCAACCATCGGAACAATGGCTTTAACGGCATCCATCACAAAACAAATTGCGCCTGCCTTTTTTCCCATAACACGTAAGGCATTGGTCGTACCGGAATTCCCGCTTCCATGTTCCCGAATATCAATCCCCTTCAGCTTGCCTAAAATAAATGCTGTCTGAATCATACCGAAACAATAGCCGACAATCACACATAATACACGAATCATTTTATTTGTCCCACTTTCCTATTCATACTAAACTTTAATCAATACGATAAAACTTAACTAATACTGTAAACAATAACTGATATTTTAAACTATATCGGACACTGCAAACCATACTGATGCTACAAGCCATATCGGATACTGCAAACCATACCGATAACTGTAACTACTGATACTGTAAAACTACTGCGTATCTTTTTCTTTTCGCTCCCGGATAATGAAATGCAAAGGGGTTCCTCTAAAACCAAATGCCTGACGGATTTGATTTTCAATATATCTTTGATACGAAAAATGCATCAGATATTTTTCATTAACAAAAATCACAAACGTCGGGGGTTTCACGGAAACCTGTGTAATGTAATACAAACGAAGTCTTTTTCCTTTATCCGTCGGTGGCTGCTGCAGTGCAACCGCTTCCATCATGATCTCATTCAATACACCCGTCCCCACACGAAGTGTCTGGTTTTCGATTACCATTTCAATGGTCTCATACAGTTTATTCAAACGTTGTCCGGTTTTTGCAGAAATAAAGATAATTTCCGCATACGGCATAAAAGAAAGCGTATTTCTGACATTTTCCGTAAAGCGGTATATGGTTTTGTCATTTTTTTCAACCGCATCCCATTTATTGACTGCTACGATAATACCCTTCCCACGATCATGTGCAATTCCCGCAATTTTGGCATCCTGTTCCGTAACACCTTCTTCGCCGTCAATGACCAAAACAACTAAATCCGCTCTTTCAACTGCACTTACCGTACGGATAATCATATATTTTTCCAGTTCTTCTTTTATCTTATTTTTACGTCGCAGTCCGGCCGTATCAATGAAAATATATTCTTTTCCATTGTATTTTACCACTGTATCCACCGCATCTCTGGTGGTGCCTGCTATATCAGAAACAATCAGACGGTTTTCACCAATCAATTTGTTGATAATAGAGCTTTTACCGACATTGGGCTTTCCGACAATGGCGATTTTTGGTCTGTCATCCTCTTCTTCCTGTGCATTCTCTTGGGGAAACAAAGCAACCACTTCATCCAAAAGATCACCAAATCCCATCTGGTTTGCAGCGGAAATGGCATGCGGATCACCAATTCCAAGATTATAGAATTCATAGACATCCGGCATCATTTTTTCAAAATTGTCTACTTTATTTACCACAAGCAGAACCGGCTTATGACTGCGTCTTAACATATCCGCAACTTTGGCATCAGAGTCCTGAAGTCCCTGTTTGACATCTACCATAAATAAGATGACATCCGCCGTATCAATGGCAATTTGTGCCTGTTCACGCATTTGCGAAAGAATAATATCCTTGCTGTCCGGCTCAATACCACCGGTATCAATCAGTGTAAAATTATAGTTTAACCACGAAACATCCGCATAGATACGGTCTCTTGTAATTCCGGGTGTATCTTTTACAATGGAAATCTTTGATCCTGCCAGCGCATTAAACAATGTGGACTTTCCGACATTGGGACGACCAACAACAGCCACAATTGGTTTCACATTTTTACTCATATTTACATATCATCCAATTATCTGAAATCGTAACTGGATTTTCCTTTCTTACTGATTTCACTAACATATCTATCCAATCACGTGAGTGTTGAAATCAAATTTAACCACTCACCGATTGTATATAGATTGCTATATTGCCACATTACAACATTGCTACATTGCTACATTGCTACATTGCTACTCAATTCTCGTAATCAAATGTTCAAAATAGAAGCTACAAAATCCTGTCCGCTTGATTTTACAATATCCACCTTAACTTGTAAAGTTTCTTCAAGCTCCGGCACGGTTATATCATCCAGAAAATAGTTTTCACCACTTCTTAAAATATTTTGAGGAAGCAATAGTTTTTCACCTAATGAAAGATCTTTAAGCTGTGCAATCAGATCCTGTCCGGTTAACAATCCGGATACTGTAATTCGTTCTCCAAAGAAATCATTGCGGATTGCAACCACCTGCAAATCCAGATTGTCAAATGCTTCCATCATTTGCTCTGCCATATCTAAAATCGTCTGATATGCAAGCTTTCCTGTTGCCAGGGTTATTCTCCGTTTTGATAAAGTTTCTGTTTTTTTCTGATAAGCAGGGTTCTTTTTTGCCTCACAAAGTGCCTGTGCAAATTCATTTTTTAACAGTGTCAGCATACCGACACCGTTTTCCAATTGAAGATACCCATCATATCGTTCTTCCTTTGGCAACTCTTCCTCTGCCAAAAGATACCACTCATCCGAAGCATGTATAAAATGCGTTCCATACTGTTCGTACATCGTATTCTGCCATTTGTGAATGGTCTCTAAAACCTCTTTTGCATCTTCTTTTGTAAAAGGTTCCAACGGATAAAGACCATCCCGGTATTTGGACAATCCGACCGGTACGACGGAGACACTTTGCAGATAGGGATGGTACTGAATCAACTGTTCGATACTGAATTCGAGTTCTTGTTTATCATTGACCCCTTTACATAGAACAATCTGACCGTTCATTTCAATTCCGGCATCATAAAATAACTGTACCTTTTTTAATGCCTCTCCGGCAAACCGATTGTGAAGCATCTTACAACGCAATTCCGGATTCATGGTCTGGAAAGAGATATTAATCGGAGCAAGATGGTATTTGATAATACGATCAACATCTTTATCGCTCATATTCGTCAATGTCACATAATTTCCCTGTAAAAAAGAAAGCCGCGAATCATCATCCTTAAAATACAAAGTATCCCGCATTCCTTTGGGCATCTGGTCAATGAAACAGAAAATACATTTATTATGACAGGAACGATACTCATCCATCAGACCATTTTCAAATTCAATCCCCAAATCTTCCTGTTCATCCTTATCAATCTCTAAAAGCCACTCTTCACCATCCGGCTTTTTAATCAAAACTTCAATATACTCATCCTGTATCAGATACTGATAATCAAAAATATCTTCAATTTCTTCATCATTTATTTTTAATAAAATATCACCCGGCTCAATTTCCATCTCCCAGGCAATACTATCTTTTTCAACTTTTTTTACGATATGTTCCATTTTTTTCATTACATATTTATCCTTAATACTATAATGATACCAGGTTTACGAAAGCACATAGCGCATAGCAATCCGTTGGTATCAGGGTTCAAAATACATTTTATCAATAAGATCATTTTATAAAAAACAGTATACCCGTTTTTGTCATTTTCCAGCATTTATTTTACTAGAATTTCCTTGACGTGTCACTATCAGAATGATAAATTAAGTACGAAAGAAAATGAATGACATCTTACGGAGGATAGCAATGCCTAATTTAGCCGCACTCGAAAATGCCATGCCGGTAGCTCCGCTTAAAATTATCGCTACAGACAGCTGCATGGATTTTGCAAAAAAAGTAAATGATTATCTGGTAGAATTTCGTGCAAATACCAATTGTGATTTAAAAAATAATCCTGCGTTTCAGGAATATGCCGAAGACAACTATATTCTGGATGCAAAATGTCCGCGTTTTGGTTCCGGCGAAGGCAAAGCTGTTTTAAACGAATCGGTTCGCGGAAAAGATTTGTTTATTATGGTCGATGTATGCAACCACAGTCTTACCTATACAGTAAACGGATTAGTCAATCATAAATCTCCGGATGATCATTATCAGGATTTAAAAAGACTGATTGCCGCATGCAACGGAAAAGCACATCGTATCAATGTTGTGATGCCATTTTTATATGAAGGCCGCCAGCACAGACGTAGCGGTCGCGAATCTTTAGACTGTGCTTATGCATTAAAAGAATTAAGCGATATGGGTGTTCGCAACTTTATCACCTTTGATGCACATGACCCTCGTGTTGCCAATGCAGCTCCCTTAAACGGATTTGATAATTTCACACCCCCTTATCAATTCATCCGTTCTCTGTTAAAACACGAAAAAGACTTAATTATTGATAAAGAACATATGACTGTCATCAGTCCGGACGAAGGTGCACTGGATCGTGCCGTATACTTCTCTTCCGTTCTGGGTGTCGATACCGGTATGTTTTATAAACGTCGTGACTATTCCAAAGTAGTAAACGGAAAAAACCCCATTGTTGCTCATGAATTTTTGGGTGATAATTTGAAAGGCAGAGATGTTGTTGTTATCGATGATATGATTGCTTCCGGTGGAAGTATGATTGATACCGCCAAACAGATTAAACAAATGGGAGCCAAAAGGGTCTTTATCTGCTGTACCTTCGGATTATTCACAGAAGGCTTTAAAGCTTTTGATAACGCCTATGAAAAAGGTTATTTTGACCGGGTTGTATGTACCAACCTCACCTATCTTCCACCTGAAGTATATGATAAGCCTTATTTTGTGGAAGCTGATATGAGTAAGTTTACCGCCAGCATCATCGATTTCATGAATCATGATCTTTCTATGGGAAATGTACTGACTCCTACACAGAAAATTCAGGAAGTATTAAAGACCTATAACGAAAAAGGAATTATTGAATAAAAATAAAAACCACCAAATTGGTGGTTTTTATTTATTCACCCTTTTCAGATTTGTGCCCTTGAAAAGGGGGTATCTATTTTATCATTAAGAATGCTCCAAGATTTCCTCTTTTTCCCTGTGAGGCCCGGTGCGAAAACAAATATTGCGGATTACAACAGGTACAAATATCTGTCACCTCAATATGTTCATCCAAAACTCCGGCCTTTAACAAAGTATAATAACATGCATTCCAAAGATTTAACTGATATTTTCCGTTTTCCTTTTTTGTATATAATTTCTTTTCCATTCCATCCGGATATCCACAATCTGACCCTGATGACGCATCCGGTAAAAACACTTTTTGAAATTCTATTATCACATCTTCGCTGACTTCATAACAATCCTGACAAATGGAAGGTGCAATCGCCGCATAGATATCTTTGGGATCCGAACCATAGGTCTGCTCCATTTTACGAACGGTTTTTAGTCCGATTTCCAACACCGTTCCCTTCCAGCCGGAATGACATAAGCCAATAGCTTTATGCACCGGATCTATCAAAAAAATAGGAACACAATCTGCGTAAAAGGTAGAAAGAGCCAGCCCCGGAACATTGGTAATGAGCCCATCTATATCATGATACGGCAAGGGTTTGGTTAAACCGTTTCCCTCATCCGCTTTTGTAACAACATGAATATGGTCTGTATGCGTCTGATCGGATAACACAAACTGCTTTAGTGAAATTCCCAATATCTTTGCAATTCTTGAAAAATTTTCTAAAACAGCACTTCTTTCATCTCCTCTTGTAAAACTCAGATTCATAGATGAAAACATGCCGTTGCTAACCCCGCCGATGCGGGTTGAAAACAAATGGGAGAAACCCGATAATTGTTCCAGATTATGAAATGTCAGATATTCCACACCGTCATCTTTATGTTGTATCATCGTCTGCACTTTTCTATCTTTCCGGATGACCGGAAAAAAATCATTTTCAGTATTCAAATTCATCATATGCTCCATCTTCATTCAAGTCATTTACACTATTTGTTCTATCTCTCTTTTTACAAGTACAGTTCAAAAAATTTAATATTCCACTCACAGACTGTATACCAACATAATCACAAGCTTATGTCATACAAAATGGAAAAGCATCTTTAATCCATGTAATTTTGTCTCCACAGATGGCTATAACATCAAATCTGCAGGGGTGATTCAGCGGAATATTATGAAACGAATAATAAAACAACGCAACTCTGCAAATCTGCTTTTGTTTATTTTGTCCCACTGCTTCCTGCGGAAATCCCTTGGAATGATTTTTACGATACTTTACTTCAAAAAAAAGTAAAACACCATCCTTACTCCCAACAATATCAATTTCGCCCTGTCTGATACGAAAATTACGCTGTAAAATCAAAACCCCATGTTGTTTCAAATAGTTACAAGCCATATCTTCATAGATATTTCCAATTTTTCTGTCATTCTGCATATCTTTTCTCTATGCAAAATCTCTCCGTTCCCCAAATGATAATAAAATAATTTTTCTCATCCCATACCATTAAGCACTAACAATTTAATCAGATATAAAATAAATAAATGCACAGGATAAAAGAAATAAAATACGTATTTTAATTTCAGTCCTCTTTCTCCATTATATCTGCTGACGAAATATACATCTGCAAAACTGGTAATCTCCAACAACTGTCCAAGAGTCAATGTAATACAGCCCGCAAGCATGGATGCAACATTTGATTTTTTCCGAAAAACATACATCAGAACAATCGTTGCTACGCCAAGTGCTCCGTAGTCGGTACGCAATAATGAAGCCACAACAAGGCCCAACAAAAGGATAGGAAGTCTCGTATACCATTTCTTTGTCTGATTCAGTCCCCAGATTGTCAACAGACCCAAAAACAAAGTAAAATAAACATTCTGATAAGAAAACTCCGGCAGATAATTGTCTGTTAATCCCAAAGCCAAATCAAACGGTATTTCAGAAATCAATGCAAATAGAAATAACCGAGAGGCATAACGCGTTCTGCTTTTTGTGTAAAAGAAACCTTCCACCAGCAAAAAGCAAAACAACGGAAATCCCAATCGACCAATCAATCGCATGACCATATCTATAACATAAATCACTTTTGTCACTGTGGTTTCTGTAGGTGCCAGGACAAACATATTGGTCATACGATTATAAAAGCCAATATTTGATAAATATCCATCCAGAACGACTGCAGCAATGTGATCAATCAACATTGTAACAATTGCAATAATTTTTAAGGTACTTCCCGGTATCCCCTTTTTTATCTGTTCTGTATTAACATTCTGTTCTAAGCTCATTTTACTTTTCCTTTTTCCTTTTTTTCATAAATATTGATGCAACTCTATTTTAGTTCGTAGATATTGCAACAATATATATCACAATCATTTTCCATTGAATTTTCCATTGCTTTTTTCATCCATTCATTTTTGTAAATGCTTTTTTCATAGATGCATTTTCCAATTTTACACTTTATCAATACATTTTCATTGATGTATTTCATTTATACATATCCCATTCAAGTTCTATGTATTCTTTGCATCCATTTTTGCCTTAATTTTGTCCATCCGGTCTACAAATACCAGGATTTCTGCAACAACTTCATATAACTCAACCGGAATTAAATCACCGATTTCCAGTTTTGACAACGTTTGGGCAAGATCATCATCCCGGTGAATTGGCACATCAGCTTCTTTTGCTTTTTCTATAATTCGTTCTGCCAATGCTCCGGTTCCGGAAGCAATTACTTTAGGCGCATCTTCATTTGGATCATAGGATAAGGCTATAGCCTGTTTTGTTTTTTTCTTCTTTTCCTCCATGCTGCCACCTCTTATGCTCTTGCATCAAATGAAACCTTCGAGATCGGGACACTTCCCTGTCCAAGCTGTTTTTCCATTTCCTGTATCACGGAAGTCTCTTCTTCTTTTACCGATACCGTCGCCTGCAACGTATAACCACGTTTTTCTAATCGTTCATTTAATAAAGCGATATTCTGCTCAAGAAAATCCAAAATCGAATCATCCTGAACTTTAAAATTCGTAGATACTTTTTCATTTTGCATGGTCACATAACAGTCCACGCTTCCTAAATGCTCCATATCAAGATGCAGATATGCACTCACCGAGCCGTCCTCTGATGCCAAATTCTTTTTATTGGTATAAACGTATAAATCACCGTTTGCATTGCTGCCACTCATTTTCAGGGGTATCTGTACATAGGCAAAGGTCTGGTTTAATTGATTCATAAAATCAATATTTTGAGATAATTGATTTGTTTTTTGTGTTAAGGAAGCTTCTTTTCCCAATACCGCCTCTGCCAATTGTGCCAACTTGGAAGTCTGAAGACGCAACTGTTCATAAAACGATTCCATTCTGTCTTTATTTGCAACTTCTTCCGGTTTTAACAGCCATTGCTCTTCCAGTTTATTTTGCAACAGCTTTCCGATTGACGGTTCAGAAAGAATTTTTGCATCCAGTTGTTTATTCTGTAGTAAGTCCGATACCAGTTTTAATACATCCTTTGCACTCTGATTTTCAGTTTTTCCCAATGTCTGCAACAAGCGGTTTATCTGTTCATCCAAGCTGCCATCCACCGGTTTGCCGCCTGACAGATTTCCATCCACCGGTTTGCCATCGGATAATATATTCTCTATCAGTTTGCCATCCGCCATTTTTCCATCTTCCTGTTGATGGTTCAAAATAGACGGATCTTTTAAATGTTCAATAATCTGTTTGAAAACATCCCTAAGCAGGGACTGATCTAATGAATCTGATGCATTGGCTTGTTGTACGACGGAATCCATTTGTTGCATACTGCCGGATGTATCTTTTGAAATGATCTCTTTTCCGCTATCTGTTATAGAATTCGCTGTCTCTTCTTCCATATCTGACAGCAACGTTATCATTTGAGAAAAAAGAGAGACGGTCGATGAAATATTTTGCTTTGAGATGCCGGAAAATATATCCGAAAAATCCTTTGTAATATCCTGAATGCTTCCCAACAACTGATGATTCATCATCTCATAAGAACGTAAAGATTCTGCATTCATTTCATTGATGGCTAAATTCATCTGGGAAAGTCTTACAATCATCCCGCTATCCAGATTGGGATTGGATACCACCGACCGATACATTGCCTGCAAAGAACCTTTATCAATCCCCATTCCATGCTCCATCATCTGGGTTACCATAGAAACTGAGCTTTCATTTATGGGTAAGGAAGCCGCCTGCAATGCTTTTTCCACGCTGGGACTGGAAACCATGAAATTTGTAAACAATGGGCTTAGCGTAACCTGATGGTTAAAATTGGAAGCAACAAAAAAAGAGACCTGACTGCCGGGGTCTAATGTAACGTTTCCTTTTAGTGCTGCCGTTATCACAGATTCATCGGCTAACTGAATCGTAACATTGCCATTTTCCACAGAAATGACCTGTCCGGAAATGTTGCTGCCGGGCATCAGATTCATAATAGCACGGGATGAATTAGAAGATACGAGCGCACCAGAAACCAAGTCATTCGGTACAGCCCCTGAATGACCGGAGTTCGAAATATTCTGATTTGTTATGTTCTGATTTGCCAGATTTTGATTTTGAAACAAACCGGAAAAATTAAGATTCATAACGCTATCCTTATAAAAAATTGCTTATAAACGTTTTTCTATGTATCTCACAAGGACCATGCTCTTTTATCGCCGCAATATGCTTTGCACTTCCATAACCTTTATTGGATGCAAAATCATATTGTGGATATTTTTTAGCCATTTCCTCCATGAAACGATCCCTTGTTACCTTAGCAACAATGCTTGCCGCACCGATGGATATACTCTTTGCATCGCCTTTAATAATCGGAACCTGTCTGATATCCACTTTTGGTATCGTAACTGCATCATTTAATAATATATCGGGTTTTACACCCAATTTATCAATAGCCTGGCGCATAGCTTCATAAGTTGCATTCAAAATATTGATTTCATCGATTCTCTTCTCCGATACAAAACCAATTCCGACTGCAACGGCTTTTTCCATGATTTCATCATAGAGCATATCCCGCATTTTCGCCGAAAGTTTTTTGGAATCATTGATATACTTGATTTTACAGTCTTTGGGAAGAATAACCGCTCCCGCAACAACCGGACCGGCTAATGGACCACGTCCGACTTCATCAATTCCACAAATCAGACCATATTGCCCATATTCCCGTTCATACTTTGATATTTCTTCCAAACGGGCATATTCCTTTTCTATATCAGCCATCCTTTTACAAGCCTGACTGCACAAAGAAATTACACCACTTCTTAAATCCGAACTGTATGTTTCTACAAAATCTGCCAGTTCTTCATCTTTGCAATTTTTTAATTTTTCTTTGATATCCCCGATTTTTTCGCTCATATGTACCTCTGTTATATTAAGCAAATTTTTTCAAATATATCCAGCTGCAATTTTTATAAAATCATTTTCTCATCAGCATTTCAATTTTGCCAAACAATTTTTCTCATCAAATCATTTTGCCAAACCGTTTTTTCTTTATTATTCTATTTTTATTTTATCAGACCTATTTTAGTAAATGGATATATCCGAAGAAAAGCTTTTCCTAAAATCTGACTTCTTTTTATGTTTCCGACACTGACAAAACGACTATCGGAACTGTCATTTCGATTATCACCCATGACAAAATACTCATCATCCTGCAAGGTAATTCCATCAATTGCCATTCCCGGGTCTTTTATGATTTCTTTACCGTATCCTTCTTCTAACAGAACATCATTGATATAGACCTCACCTTTCTCATCAATTCGTACAGTCTCTCCCGGCAAACCAATTACCCTTTTAATATAATATGTTTTATCTGCATACTGATATGGAAAGACAATCACATCAAACCGCTTAGGAGCATGGAAACGATAAGAAATCTTGTCGACGAATAAATTATCGTTATCCGACAATGTCGGTTCCATGGAATGACCCAATACAATGGTTCTTTGCCCCACATATTTAACTACTAAAAGAGACAAAACCAGAATTATCAGAATATAGAGACTAAAATCCAGTATATTTCTAAGTATTTTTTTCAATTTATTCAGGCCTCTCCAAACTTATTCTCATAATACGACCGCTTCTAAAATCATCCAGTAAAAAAGAAGCTGCTTTGTCTAAATCGAGCTCATCACCTTTTTTATAGCATTTGCGAAACTCCGCAATCTGCGTTAAAACCGTTATCCCATCTGTCATTTCTGCAATTTCATATCTTGCCTGCAATGCATTCGGATAGTTCTTTTTCAGATAATCCAGTAATTCCAAAGCCAAATCCTGAATATTTAATATTTCATCATTAATAGAGCCGATAAAAGCAAGCTTTTTACCAACTTCCTGATCTTCAAATTTTGGCCATAAAATTCCGGGAGTGTCCAACAATTCCAGTGTTTTACTCAATCTGATCCATTGTTTCCCCTTTGTTACGCCGGGTTTATTTCCGGTCTTTGCACATGCTTTTTTTGCAAACGAATTAATAAATGTGGACTTTCCGACATTGGGTATTCCTACAACCATGGCTCTGACCGGTCGGTTTTGTATGCCACGTCTTCTGTCTCGTTCAATTTTTTCTTTACAGGCATCCTGGACAATACCATTAATCGCCTTCATGCCATCACTTGTTTTGGAATTTAAAGAAAGCACATGGTAATTCTTTTCTTCAAAGTATTGTTTCCACAATTCCGTACATGCGGGATCTGCTAAATCCGCTTTGTTTAACAAAATGATTCTGGCTTTATTTTTACTAAGTGTATCAATATCCGGATTTTTACTGGATAATGGAATTCTGGCATCAACCAGTTCAATAACCAGATCAATTAATTTGATATTTTCCTCCATCATCCTTTTGGCTTTTGTCATATGCCCGGGATACCACTGATAATTCATATAATTTCCTCACTTCTACTTTTCCATTAATCCCATGCCGAGACGATCAGATGCCATATGAAACCATACTTTTCCAACAATTGCATCTTTCTTTACCGGTCCGATATTGCCGGACCGGCTGTCCTCACTGCTGTTAATATTATCTCCGATTACAAAATATTCATCATCTTCGAGTGTCAGCTCATTTTCCAAAATACCGGCATCCGCAATCTTATCTAACACAACTCCATCATATGCTTCTCCGTTTACATATAAAATTCCACCACGAATCACAAGAGAATCTCCGGGCGTTGCGGCAACACGTTTAATATAGTAATGCGTATTCTGATTGCCGTTTGGCCAGAAAACAACCGTATCCCCTACTTTGGGCGAAAGCAACTTATAAATAAAGCGATTTACCAGTACTTCCTGTCCGTTGTATAATGCCGGTTCCATGGAAACACCCAGCATACTGGTTTTCATGCCGACAGAATACACGAGAACAAAAGCAACCAGAACAGATGCTGCAATTAAAAATACATAACTCCAGATTTCCCTGACAATGCCTGCACTAATTTTTTTCTTTTTCTGATGAAAACTTAACCCTTTTTTTCTTCTTGACATAAAAAAGTCCTCTGCATCATTATACTTCATGCAAAATCAAAGGGACAAGTACTTTCGTATTTGTCCCCGAATTCTGAACTATTTAACTAATTCTTTAACTTTTGCTTTCTTTCCTACTCTGTCTCTTAAGTAGTAAAGTTTTGCACGTCTTACTTTACCCTGTCTAACAACTTCAACTTTTTCAACATTGGGTGAATGTAAGGGCCATGTTTTTTCAACTCCTACACCGTTAGAAGTTTTTCTTACTGTGAAAGTCTCACGATTTCCGCCGTTCTGTCTTTTAATAACAGTTCCTTCAAAAATCTGAATTCTTTCACGGTTTCCTTCTTTGATCTTGCCGTATACCTTAACAGTATCACCGACAGAAAACTGAGGTACTTCTGCTTTTAACTGAGCAGCTTCGATTTCTTTAATGATATCGCTCATTGTGTTTATCTCCTTCCGTATTGGATGTTCTTAATACGATCTGTAACAGAGGACCATCTCTTTTCACAACGTGAATAGTTTAGCATAGTAAGAAAAGAAATGCAACTGATTTTTCAATTATTATTTACATTCGTGCGTTTTACTATAAAGTTACAATTTTTTTGAGGGAAAAAATTGAAGTCGTTCATAGTAAACAAATTAAGAAAAGAGGTATGTGTTATGAAAGTAAAAGTTTTAGGAATTTCTAGTTATGAAAAGGAAGGTCAGAAATATTTTAACGTGTATGTGGCTACTCCTTTTTCAGATCGTATGTTAGAAGCTGGCGCCCAGGGTGTTCAGGTTAAAGCTATTTGGTCCTCTGCTAATCAGGTTGATTTCTCTGGTGTTAATCCGGGAGATTATTTGGATTTAGTTTATGAGCCCGGTTTTCAGGATAAGGCTACTCTTGTTTCATTTTCTCCCCTTACAACTCCTTTTAATCAGCGCATTGAAGGCATTTTATCTGATAACTCTAATGCTGCTGATAAACCAAAAAAATAGTTTATAAAGGTGTTCCCCTTTATATATCCCTATGGGTTCCCTCAAGCCCATAGGGAAACTTTTATAGATTGATAAGGAGATTATTTATGACAGTAAAGGATATTTTAGATTTATGCGATTCATCTACCGGTGTTAGTCTTTATTATTTAAACGGAGCTTGTAAACCTATTTATTTATTTCATGGTTCTTCTTCTGATGTTCCTGTTGATTTAATGGATAAAATTGTTCATGGTCTTTGCCCTGTATCTTCTGATCATACTTTAGGAACTTTGGTTATAGATCTAACTGATTATGATTTATTGAATGGGGTGGTTAGAAATGAAAATGATTGATTTTTTAGATTTAATTTCTGATGCAGAATTTTTGGTTATTGTATTTGATGCTTCGGATGTTTTCAATGGTTATTTATTCATGGGTTATAAAGATGAATTAACCAGTGAATTTATTGAAGAAAATTCTGATCTTAATGTTATTCATGTAATGCCAGC
>JAFOEY010000065.1 GCA_017387565.1 Lachnospiraceae bacterium
ATTTACTTTTTGACACTTATCGTCGCTCAATTAATCCACCTTCCAAATGGCTTTTTCATCTTATCGATCATCTCTTGCAAATGTCAATATAAAAATGTAGGTTTTTTGGAAAATAAGAGTGTAGGTTTTCCTACAAGCTTATTTTCCATTTTTTTAGTTATCTTCCGTCATATATTGCATCTGATCCTTTAGTCTGTATGATGGACCATTGATGTTTATAACAGAACAATGATGTAACAGTCTATCCAATAGGGCATTAGTAAGCACTGGTTCATGAAATATATCTGACCACTTTGAAAAAGGACTGTTTGTTGTAATTATTGTAGATAATCTTTCATATCGCTTGGCTATTAAATTAAAGAATAAATTTGCTGAATCAACATCCATCTTTTGATAGCCCAATTCATCAATTATAAGCAGTTTATATCTGCAGAACCATTTTATTCTGGCTTCTAGTCTGTTCTCTGAAGATGCCTTTTTTAGCTGCGATATTAAATCTTGAAATGTTATGAAATAAACACAGTACCTGTGTTTTGCTGCTTCTATACCTATTGACACTGCAAGGTTTGTTTTACCGACTCCGGGGGTACCACAAAATATCACATTTTCTGCATTTTCTATAAATCGCAAAGTCATTAAATCCATTATCTTTGCCTTATCCAGTGATGGCTGAAAGCTGAAATCGAATTCTTTTATTTCTTTCAAAAACGGGAAATTAGCTACCTTTACACAACCTGTAATGGACTGCTGTTTTCTGAATCCTATTTCCATCTCTGTCAATTCATATATCGCATCAAGTGCTGTCTTGTTTCCTTCTGCAATCAGATTAAGATATTGATCTATGTTTTCTTTGAACCGATTCAGGTCCAGTGTTTCCAGGTTATTTATTAAACTGTTGTATGTATTCATTTTTGTTAGTCTCCTTGGATTAATTAAATGGTAACTCTTCGTTTGCAGGTAAAATATATTTTGTATCTTTAGGCTGTGATTTTATATATTCCTGATATCTTTGTTCGTCTTTAAGTTCTTCTTTTTCATGTTGTATACGCATATCTTCAAGAAGTGCATTTATCTGATTCTGATATTTCTGTTTTATAACATCATAACCTTCATCGGTAAGAATATATTCCGAGCTGTCGGCTGACATATAGTCATGAACCCAGCAGTCAAAATCAATGGTTTTGCATATATTCTGTTTTAGTGAAAATTTTATGTGTGATATAAAGTTTTCATTATCTGCTACATATGGCAGTACATTATTAACACCTTTTATAAAAGTCAGTCTTTCATTCATGGAAAGATGTGCATAGTGATTTATAATCCATTTACCGTATTTACTCTGGTTAATATATGCAATCAATGCTTCTTCAGATTTTTTTGCTTCTTTTGGCGATACATTTATTTTTCTGGTTTCAAGAAGCCTGTCCATCATTCCTAAATTTTTTGATATTATACTGTCCATATCGTTTTCGTTTACCTTACCTTCCATAAGCGTTTTATAGTGTTCTTCCCTGTAATTAACAGGATTTTCATTTAATTGATGAAATGTGATAAGTTTTCCGTTATAATAGATGTAAAGCTTGTTGTCGAGGTTATCTACAGTAACTTCTTCACCAATAAGCTTTGGATCAACAGAGTATCTGCTGTTGCCGTATTTTATCAGTGATTCGTTTGTGACTTTATATCTGTTTGGTGTCAGGTATTCATCAATGACTGATTTATCAGGTAATGGCTGCAGATACTCTTTTTCTTTGTAAAAAAGTGCAGCCGGTGACATATCCGTTTCCTGGTTAACAGTTATGTTCATGTCCTGATTTATTGTTTCGAGTATTGCTGCAAGTTCCTCTATGGTTTCAAATTCACCTTCATAGGCTCTTATCCAGTCAATTACTTTATTTTTAGCTTCAACCGTCCCTTTTGTTTCAGGTCTTCTTGCTTTGCATAATCTTACCTTGAATCCAAAATCTTTAGCCATACGTGCAATAGCCTTTGTCGGCTGTTTGGGTGTTGTCTGTGTGTTTGCAACTGTGGACATGTTATCAAAAAGCAGTTCTTTGGGAACACCTCCAAATTTAACAAAGCTATTTATTAGTCCTCTTGCAACATCATCAAATCTTTTCTGTATCGAAAAATCAAGATGACTGAATCTTGAGAATTTAAGTGTTGTATGCAGCACATTTATGACAAATATTTCCCCGTAAACATTTGATATGCTTATATCCTCCTTCCAGTCAATTTGTGCCTGTTCTCCGAGTTCTTTCTCATATCTGGGATTTCCACCTTCTTTCTTCTGTGGCTTAAGCTTATTTTTGGTGATATATTTATTGAAATTGGAATAAGTTCCAATTCGCTCAATGCCATATTTCTTCACCATAAATTCATATACACCTTTAACCGTCAGACGTTTTATTTTCAGCTTATCTACAATCTCTGTTCTGTAATAATCCAACTTACTTTTTTTATTTCTTGTCTTTGGTCTGCCCTCATATCCATTGTGGTATTTTTTTACTGTACGGTAATCCATTCCGTATTTTCTTCCAAGAGCAGCATAGTTTGGTTTTAAATTCATACTGTCCATAATGGCAAGTTCTCCTTTAAGATTTATATTCATACGTGATACACCTCCCGGAATAAGTGTATCAATTATATAAAAATAGAAAATAAGGATGTAGGTTTTACGACATTTTTATTTTCCGTAATTCCTACATCCTTATATTATCATTTGCA
>JAFOEY010000054.1 GCA_017387565.1 Lachnospiraceae bacterium
CACTGTACCTTGAAAATTTAACACATAGAATTGACCCACCTCTTTGTGAAATATAAAATCTTTTTCGTATGCCCAGAGCGTACGGAAAGGAGACGAAAAAGAGGTGAAAGATTTGGAAGACTGGGCAGCTGTGCACAGAGTGTACAAGCAGACAAAATCAAAAAGAGCAACAGCCAGAATCCTTGGTATTTCCCGGAATACGGTAAAAAAGCTTTTGGAAAAGAAAGAAGCACCCGGGTATCACAGAACCATTTATCATTCTAAGATTGATCCTTATAAGGAGCAGATTATAGAATGGCGGTGTGAACCCTATGAGTTCAATGGAACCCGGATCTTCAGGGAATTAAAAGCCAAAGGCTATAACGGAAGTATCGGACCGGTTTACCGGTTCTTAAAAAGGGTAGATGAGGATATCGGTGACAGTATTAGCAAAAAAGCGACTGTAAGGCATGAAAGCCCACCCGGAGATCAGGCACAGTTCGATTGGACTGAATATCAGGTTGTTGTAGGAAACAGATACAGGACAGTATACTGCTTCGCTCTCATTTTGGCGGCATCAAGAAAGAAGGCTGTTTGTTTTTCACTAAGAGAAGATGCTGATGCGATTTATGAAGCTGTACAGGATTTGTTTGATGAGCTTGGAGGGGTCACACTTGAACTTCTGATAGACAACCCTAAAGCTCTTGTAATAGAAAACAATCCTAAAAGTGAGGATGAAATCAGATATAATCCTCATGCATTGCTTATGGCAGCCAACCTTGGTACAGAGCTGAATGCATGTCCCTGTTATTGGCCACGCAAAAAAGGCAAGGTAGAAAATCCATTTACCTATATCGAGCAACAGTTTATCAAGGGCAACCGCTTTGAAAGTATGGAAGAACTGAACCGCCGGGGAAAAGATTTTGTAAACGACTGGTGCAATGAAGTGCACGGCACCACAAAGCGTGTGCCGAATGATTTCTATCTGATTGAGGAGAAGGCATTATTACAGCCACTTCCGACCAGTCATTATTACCGGAAGAAAACTGTGGAGAGAAAAATAAGTCCTGACAGTTATCTTTGCTTTGACGGAAATAAGTATAGTGTTCCTGTGAAATATGCAACCAGGAAAGTTCATGTGCGCCTTGTTTATGGTTATAAAATTAAAGTCTATGATGCAAAGGAGAGCTTCATTATGGATATCGAGGCATTTGATGGGAAGCACAACACTCATACAGTAGAAGCGCATTATGATGCCATTGCGAAGAAGGTCCCGACATCTATTCCTCAGATAAGACGTGATTTTACAACCAGATTCAGTAATGGTGTCCGTTATCTGGAAGCTGCCGGAAGAAAGTTTGACCAGCCAACGCATTACGCGAGAAAAATCATGGAGCTTCAGGAACTGTACGATGATAAAGTGCTGGATGCATTCATAGGTCTGTGCGTAGATGAGGATAAGATGGATATAAAGTCTTTCCGCTCCATGCTTCGTGAATACAACAATGGCACCAGAACACTTGATGAACCGATAAGACAGAAAAGTATTTCGGAGAATGATACGGCTTTCTCCCTTACCAGAGACTGCAGTTACTACGAGGAATACGGAAGGGAGGCTGCAAATGCAACTGACAGCTGAAAAGGCGGCTTATATTGAGGAGAAACTTAAGCAGTTCAAACTTGTGGATATGCGTCAGCAGTATTCTGACATAATAAGGGAAGCAGAAAGCAGTTCCATGGATTATCTTGAATTCTTTATGAGACTGATAAATGCAGAGGATGAAGGTAAAAACAACAGAAGAACAGAAAAACTGCTTGCCAATGCTGGCTTTGATTTGCCGTCAACACTGGATGACATTGATTACAGCTTTAATCCGTCATTAGATAAGGCAAAGATAGATGATCTGGCTAAACTGCACTTTATACAGACCCATGAGAACATCATCATTATTGGTCCTCCCGGTGTCGGCAAGAGTATGATAGCAACAGGGATTGGCAGAAATGCCTGTGATGCCGGATATAAAGTCCTGTTTGTAAATGCAAAGGAACTGATTGATCATATGTATGATGAAATGCTTGCAGGAAGATTACAGGAAATGCTCACAAAACTGAATAAAATAGACCTTCTGATTATAGATGAGCTGTCCTACATAAAAATGGACAAAGAAAGAGAGAGCCTGTTTTTCCAGATCATTCGCCAAAGATACGAAAAAAGCTCCCTCATTATCACGACCAACCTGCCAATGGGCAGATGGGATGAACTATTTACCGGACAGCTTGCGGCAACAGCCATACTCGACCGGTTATTGCATCACTGCCACTTAATCAGTATAACGGGTGACAGCTATCGTGTCAAAGGGTCAAAACAGAGTGTTAAAAAGGAAAAGGTACAAAGAAATGAAAACAGATAAGAAACAGATTTTTCCGGAAAAGGAATTAATTGAATATGAAAAAGTGACAACCATGACTGCAGAAGAACAGGCGGCACTTCGCTTCTGGATTGCTGAAGGCAACAGTGTACATGAGAATGCTTCAATGGGTGTGGATGAAACAGGTGAGACATTGGATTTTCTTGAGGTATACAGAATGGAAGAAGAAATCCGGCAGGATCTCGAAAAACTGTCACCTACAGAAAAGGATAAATATATTGCCCGTCTGAAAGGCGAATATACTGTTGAAATCCTTCTGGAGGATATACAGGCATTACATTTCAAACTGAATGCATATGAACGTATCCTGAAGAAACATCATCTGTTGGATGAAGCCGAAAAACTTATGGATGATTGGAAAAACCAGGCTGTTGTTTTGCCGGAAATCGATGATAATGAAGAACTCCCTTTTCAGGGAAGGAGGCTGTCATGATAAAAATAAATAATCAGGAACTGCGGCTTCTTGCAGAAAAGTATAATTCCGATGGAAAACAGGCAATGTATGTTTATTTGAGGGAAGAATACGGAATACATAATCCAACCTGTATATTCAAGAGAATGAAAAAGCACCCGGAACTGGGATATCATCCGGAAACAGACAGATTTCTGTTTGATGAGAATTCCGCTGAGAGTGAGGATAAGGTATTCATGACAATCGATGAACTGTGTGCCTCAAATAAAAAAGTGAAAGAAAGTCCGGTTGAACAACAGCCTGACAAAAGTAAAGAAATGGAAAAACTGATACAGGAAC
The DNA here is from genome assembly GCA_017387565.1 of Lachnospiraceae bacterium. Lineage (GTDB taxonomy): Bacteria > Bacillota > Clostridia > Lachnospirales > Lachnospiraceae > UBA2882. The sequence continues at coordinate 3,160 of JAFOEY010000054.1, forward strand.
TGATTGGAGACAGACTTCTGGAAATAAGCAGATACATTTCCATAAACTCCATTTCAAAGACAATGATTATTGACAAAACATCTCTGACAAGAGATGGATATCAGGTGACTACGCACTAGCAGAGGTGGGTCAAATCACAGTGTAAAAATCAGAAATAATAAAAAAACTGACCCATACCCGAAAAACATTGGGGTGGGTCAGATTTAAACGAAAAAGTGGGTCAATTTTACTTGACATTCCACAATTCTAACTTCACATTCTATTTTACTCCATCCATAGGCTAAAAACAATACAAAAAGGCCAATCGGATTTTTTCTCCCATCAGCCTTACTACTTACCATAATATCTCTATAAACTCTTCTTCATCATATTATAGATAATTTCATTTAACATCAAAGGACTAAACGACTTTATAATATAGTCATTACATCCAACTTCCTTAAATTCTTTCGTATTTCTCAAATTATTATCGTCAGACATAACAATTATTGGTATTTCATATTTTTCCTTAATAGCTTGAAGAATTTGCCATCCATTTCCTTTGTCCATTTGAATATCTATAATAATCAATTCAAAAGAATGTTCTTCAAGTTTTTCAAATACATCCTTTACTTTAACAGTATTTTGCATAATAACTTCATAAATACTATCCTTCTGCAAAATATCTTTTACCCTTTGATTACATTGTGAATCCTCACCTACCATTAAAATTTTATATTCAGATCTTTCAATCTGTCTCAATGTATATTCTTTATCTTCATCTATTATTTGAAGCATAATATCTGCAATATCAGAGTCAAACTGTGTTCCTTTTCCCTTTTCAATCTCACTTCTTACGACACTTTGTGGCAATCCTTTACGATAGCTTCTGTTACTTGTCATAGCATCATATGAATCAGCAATAGCCAATATTCTAGCCAGTTCCGGTATATTTTCACCCAATAAGCCATTTGGATACCCCTTTCCATCATATCGTTCATGATGATATTTCGCCGCAATAGCAATATCATAGTGTTCAGAAATATCTTTTAAAATATGATATCCTGTAACCGGATGAATTTTTATCAAATCATATTCTTCATCAGTCAATTTTCCCGGCTTATTGATAATATCTACAGGAATTCTAATTTTGCCCACATCATGTAACAATCCAGCACGATAAATCATTTCCTGTTCTGCCACACTTTTACCCATTCTTTTTGCAATGACTCTTGAGTATTCAGCAACTCTTTTTGAATGACCACTTGTATACCTATCCTTAGCATCTACAGCTTCACTTAAGGCAGTTACTGTCTGCCAATAAGCTTCATTTAACTTTCTTTGCTGCTCAAGCAATTCAACTGTTTGTTCATCTACCTTACTCTTTAACTCCTTTTGGAATACTTCCATTTTTACAACACATTCTGCCTTTTCTAAACCAGCCTTAACAATTCTATAAATACTGCTACAAACCACCATAAACGCAATATAAATCAAACATCTTGGAATAACAAAATACAACATAAGAGTAAAAAATATATTATCATTAACAGCTGTTTTCGGAAAATACCCGTTTACTATATAACTATCTAATTTCATAGATGTGAGTAATGCCATATTTGCATCACATAATCCATAATAATATCCTGCATATACTATAATAATTGTACTAACTACAGTTAAGCCATACACATACCACATTACTTTTCTAGAAGAATATAGTATCGCATATAAAATCGGCAATACTGCGATGATCACCACATGATATGTAATACTTACACCTACAAGTGTAAACACAGAAACTATGCTAAAAAGTATAAAATACTTTATTTTATCAGATGATAATGAGACCTTTTTTGTAATTAATAGCATAGTCAAATAAATAAAAACTGATGGAATGAATCCAATTAGCATTATTTTTTTATCCACAATAAATAGATTCAATATATTCAATAAGAATCCTATAAAATACACTATCATCGATATTAAAAAACATCGCATAACATATGTATTAGCTATATACTCTTTATCTGCTACAAACTTATCTATATCTTCCCTTTCGTGCATAATATGTTTCACGTTACTTCCTCCATAATTCTATTGTTTCTTCAAATTATTTTCTTTATTAAAGAATGCCTTTTCTAAGATAGTATACTCTTGCTCTGAACACACTTCTTTACACTTTCTCTTATATTCGGCAGAATGTTCCAACATATCCTTTATTTTAATACACGGAAATTCCTTGCACTTATTACATTTATCCACACGATGCTCTTTAATACATTCCACTAATTTATATGTACACTGTTTGTGAGAAGAACAGCCGCTACAAGAAATTTCCTCATTTGAAACAACACACGCGCGCCATCCTACTTTATACCACAATTCTGCAACCGCTTTTAATTCTTCTTCTGTGTGTGCATTGAATCTTGGACATTCAATACAATTATCACCACATAATGTTATTTTTTCTTCCATTATCTCACCTACAAATTCAAAGTTTCATCTTCAATCTCAAAACAAATCCTACTTTTTGTTATAACTTATTTGTATTCCATATACAAACCATATGTAAAAATACCAAAATACAAGTGACCATATCGGATAAGTAATTGCGAATAATTTCATAGCCACTGCTACTATTATCATTAGAACTGAAAAAATATTTACATATATCCATTTTGTTTTTCTATCAACAACCAAATTAACAAGAGTAGATATTATGAATGACACATCCATTGTTAAAATAAATACTCCTACAATATCAAACCATTTCAGTGCCATACCTTCATAAAACACTCCAGCTATTGCAAGAGTCGTAGCAATAAAAACAAAATACTTTAAGATTTTTGATACCTTACACATATTTTAACCTCACACAACTTCAAATTGAACAAAATCGCTGCGCGATGGCCTGCCAAGGCTGTGGCGTAGTTTTCTACTTTTTCTAAAAAAGGCAGTGACAGGATTGTCCCAAGATAGTATTGTTAAAGTACGACCAATAACAAACTTCAAACACG
>JAFOEY010000055.1 GCA_017387565.1 Lachnospiraceae bacterium
GAACTGAAAACATAGAAGAATTTGAAGTTTGCGGTGTATTAACAGTTTGTTCATAAATCTATAATGCGTATTGATTTGGAAATGATCAATGCGCATTTTTGTGCTATACTGAATGAAATATTTGAATTTCATTTTTGAAACAGTTAGATAAATGAATTATATTAGACAATGATTTTTTATACTGCAGATAGGCTTGCAGAGGTGGATAATAAAAACTATATACAATTACGTAACAATGTGTTAGTATGATTAACAGAAAAAAGAAAGGCACATGAAGTGAAAGGTGAGGAGATGTATAACAGATAATTTGGTTTGAGCAAGACATATATGATTTAAGCCCTGTGGTAAACAGGCTTGTTTTTGTGTACGCTTGAATTAGATTATCGCAAGAGATTTTCCTTTGTTTTCATTTGTGAGAATATATAAAGGTTTATTTGGCGGGTCTTTTTGTGTATGCAAAAAAGGCTCGTTTTTTACTTTTGCACACAGGCGAAAGGAGGAACCAATATGTTACAGATAAAAAATTTAAATTTAACACATAAAAAGGATTTAAGAGTCATACTTAGTGAATTTAACCTTGTACTAAATAAAGGTGATAAGGCGGTAATCATTGGTGAAGAAGGAAATGGAAAATCAACATTGATGAAGTGGATTTACAATCCATTACTTATTGATAATTATATAGAAGCTGAAGGAGAAAGGTTGGTCGGAAAAGAAATACTCGGTTATCTTCCACAGGAAATATCTGAAGAAGATAAAGAAAAAACTATTTATGAGTTCTTTTCTGCAGAAGAAATGTTTTGGAATAGAACACCGAAAGAGTTATCTGAAATTACCGGAAAATTCGGAATGACAAGTGAATTTTTCTATAGTGACCAGAAAATGGGAAGTCTTTCGGGTGGAGAAAAAGTTAAGGCACACCTAATGAGACTTATTATTCAGGATGTGACTGTGCTTTTGTTGGATGAACCTTCAAATGATATAGATATCAATACGCTGAAAATCCTTGAAAAAATAATAAATGACTGGGAGCACATAGTACTTTTCATTTCTCATGATGAAACTTTGATAGAAAATACAGCGAATATGGTAATTCATATTGAACAGATTGTGCGAAAAACAAAGACCAGATATACAGTCGCAAAAATTCCTTACAGAAAATATTTAGAAGAAAGATTTCATAAATTTGAGAGCCAGGAAAGACAAGCATTAAATGATCGAAAAGAAAAAAAGATTCGTGATGAAAAATACAGAAAAATCATGCAAAGTGTTCAGAACGCATTAGGGAACTGTTCCAGACAGTCACCAGCCGAAGCCAAAAACTTAAAAGATAAAATGCATGCAGTTAAGTCTATGGAACGAAGATTTGAAAAGGAAGATGAAAACATGACGGAGATGCCGGAACAGGAGGAGGCTATTTTCTTTAAACTGGGAGACAAAGATTCATCTATTCCGGCAGGAAAAACAGTTATAGAGTATACTCTTGCAAAACTTACGACTAGGGATGAGGAAAGGATTTTGGCTGAAGACATTAACTTGAAAATAAGAGGCTCGGAGAAAATATGTATTATTGGCGCTAATGGAGTGGGAAAAACGACTCTTTTAAGAAAAATAGCGGAAGAACTTTCGCAGCGAGATGATATTAAGGCAGAGTATATGCCGCAAAACTATGAAGAGATACTTGATTTGGATATGACTCCTGTTGATTTTCTTGATAAATCCGGAGACAAGGAAGAAAGAACAAGAATTAGAACATATCTTGGTTCCCTTAAATATACTGCGGATGAAATGGAACATCCTATAAGGGAACTGTCCGGAGGGCAAAAGGCCAAGGTGCTTCTTTTAAGTATGAGTTTGAGCGGAGCAAATGTGCTTATTTTAGATGAACCAACAAGAAACTTTTCGCCCTTATCGGGACCTGTAATCAGAAAAATGCTTAGAGAGTTCCCAGGAGCTATTATCAGTATTTCTCACGATAGAAAGTATATTGATGAGGTATGTGATAAAATATACGAGTTAGATTATAGTGGATTAAGAAATTTGTAATGAATGGAGGATAAGATGGTCAATATTACAGATGTAAAACAGATTCTTCAACTCGCGATAGATGCCGAGATTAAAGTCTTTCTTGATGGTGGCTGGGGGGTAGATGCGTTGCTTGGACATCAGTCAAGAGTCCATAACGATATTGATATTTTTGTAGAAAAGAAAGATTATCAGAACTTTATAGAGATAATGAAAGCTAATGACTTTTATGAGATTAAGATGGAATATACAACATTGAACCATACTGTATGGAAAGATGCGAAAAACAGGATTGTTGATTTGCATTGTTTTGAATATACGGGCGAAGGTGAAATTCTTTATGAGGGGGATAACTTTCCGGTAGAAACTTTTTCTGGTAAAGGAAAAATTGAGGAGATAGAGGTTTCTTGTATTGAACCATATAGTCAAGTAATGTTCCATTTGGGATATGAATTTGATGAAAATGATGTACATGATGTGAAGCTATTGTGTGAGACATTTCATATCGAAATTCCAAATGAGTATAGATAACTGTAAATTCAAATTTGTAGAGGTTATATTGTGATAAGAGCAGTCAAGGAAAATGATTTATCTGCTGTTATGCAGATATGGCTTGATATAAACATTAAAGCACATAGTTTCATATCAAAGCACTATTGGATGGATAATTATGATATGGTAAAAAAGATTCTCCCACAAGCAGAAATATATGTGTATGAAAACAATGGCACAAAAGAAATAGAAGGCTTTATTGGATTGACAGATAATTATATTGCGGGATTATTCGTAAAAGAAGATATGCAGTCGAAAGGCATTGGGAAACAACTATTGAATTATGCAAAAGGCATTAAATCCAATATGTATTTGAGCGTTTATAATAAGAATATCCGTGCAATTCAATTTTATCAGAGAGAACAATTTGTAGTTCAATCAGAAAACACGGATGATAATACCAACGAAAAAGAGTTGGTTATGGCTTGGAGCCGATAGACAA
>JAFOEY010000066.1 GCA_017387565.1 Lachnospiraceae bacterium
ACGTGAAAGTGTCAAAAAACAGTAGGTACATAATAATTCTGATTTTGATAGTATTACTATTTTCAATATCAAGATATATAAACGTTTATTTAAGTGGTACAGTAGCCAGTGATTCTGTTGAAGATGTAACAACATACTATGAAGAATTTTATGGTGAGGGAACGGTTGCTGTATATGGCCCGTTAGAATTGGATGGAATATTATATTACGCAGTTGAAACAGGCGAAGTGCAGCAAATCGCAGAGTTTCAAAGGTTGAAAAATGGAAGACTTGAAGAGCAAGGGGCTTCGATGGGATCTGATGAGATGTGTTACATTAAATACAAGTCCTCGAAGAATGGTAACTGTCTTTTGATTGCATCTTTTGATAACATATCAAAAATAGTTTTTGATTATAACGGCAAGGCTTTTACATATGAAATGGAAGATGCGATTCCTGGATTATACATGTATGAAACGGAATCAGTGAACCGGAATTATGAATATGTGGCTTACAATAAAGAAGGGAATGTAATAGAAGATTACGGAGTTGTATGGTAGAAAAATAATAGAAAACAAGAAAGATGCCAAATCGGCATCTTTCAGACTGTAGACAAAGGCCCAGCTCGCCTAACGGCGAGTCTGGGCTTTTTCTATACAGTTAATATTTGATTTTTCATAAATAATCGAGCAAAATGTCGTTGGACATGGGAATATACAGGGACTGGTTGTCCTTCTTTTTCCCTGTAATCCAGGATCCTTGCTAGTTTTTTCATGTTAAGGCAAGCAAAAGTAAGCCCAACTTTCATGGACATTTTTGCTTTCCCTATTAATTGTGTATATCTCATTGCATGATGCTCTTTGGCTGTTCCAAAGTCACGTTCAATGGTTTGCTTTCTTTGAGCATATACCTCTTTCATGCCTGCAGTATGTCTGATTTCTTCACAGATCTCAATGTAATTATGCCATACGTGCTGAGTAACAACCTTAACATGCTCTTTGCTCTGTGTGCACTGATCAAGGTATGGGCAGTTTGCACAGATGTGACCTTTGCTTTTGTATTCTCTGTAGCCATCACGATTTGTTGTAGAGTATTCCAAAACCTGTCCATTAGGACAAATGTAACAATCATAATGCTCATCATAAACATATTCATGTTTAGAGAAGAATCCTTTTTTAGTCTGTGGCCTTTTGTAAGGGAATAATGGAGTGATATCATCATCTATCAGCAGTTTCGCTATTGCCGGTGTTTTGTAACCTGCATCCATTACCATTGTGCCGATACCGAATCGTTTTAATTTGTCGTAAAGTGGTTTGAAAGTCTGACTGTCATGTTCATTACCCGGACGTATAGAATATCCCAGCATCCAGCCATTTTCGTCACATGCAGCCTGTACAGAGTAAGCAAACACTTCTTTGTGTTCGCCTTTATGGAACCATCCGCTTTCAGGATCTGTTTCACTTTGCTTTTGCTCCTTTAGATCAGTGTTTCCTGTTCCGCTACTGGGAGAATTATCATCATCGTCATTATGATCTTTATCAGTAGCTTTTTCTTTCAATGGTTTCTTACCGTGAGCAATGCGGTCAGCATTGATTTCTTCTTTCAACTGTTCATCGTAGAAACGTGCGCTTTTCTTTGCAACCAGGACTTTCTTTGCTTTCTTGCGATTGGCAGCAGCTTTTACATGAGTTGCATCTACAAATACGGTGTCTGTGTTGATCACTTTACATTTCATACACTGCATCAGGATTTCCATGAAGATCTGTTCAAAAAGATCAGTCCCTTCGAATCTTCTTTTGTAATTCTTTCCAAATGTGCTGAAATGAGGCACTTTATCATAGAAGTCAAGACCAAGGAACCAGCGGTATGCAACATTGACCTCGATTTCTTTGATCGTCTGTCTCATACTTTTGATTCCAAACATGAACTGGATTATGGCAATCTTGATGAGAACAACAGGATCGATACTTGGCCGGCCTGTTTCAGCGGAATATTTATCTTCCACAAGGTCATATATGAATGAGAAATCTATGTATCTATCAATTTTTCTGAGAATATGATCTTCCGGTACAAGCTGATCCAGAGAAATCATCTGGATCTGTGTTTTTTTATCATTAGAATCATTTTTAGTAATCAAAACAGTGAATTCCTTTCGTTTATGATACTACTATTATACCACAAAATACCGTCAAACGTTGGAATTTCAATGATTTTAGGCATAAGAAAAAGCCCATAGCCTCGTAAGAGGCCTGGGCCTTTGTCTACAGTCTGAAAGATGCCAAATCGGCATCTTTTTTGAGTGGTTTTGCAGACGGCAGCAGTATTGTATAATGAAAAGAGGATTTCACTATTGATCAAAAAGGAAATGCGAAATGGAAGATAGAAAACTTATACGACTTATAAATAGAAATCCTGAAAAAGGTATTTCATTAGCGCTGGACTTATACGGCAGTTCAGTGAAAACGATCTGCAGCAGTATCCTTGCGGGTCGGCCGGAGCAGGATGTGGAGGAGGCCATCTATGTGCCA
>JAFOEY010000067.1 GCA_017387565.1 Lachnospiraceae bacterium
ACGTGCACCAGACGATATAAGGTAAAAATAGGAGAGCGGCAGTTTTGCACAGACCTTTATAGATGTTGTAGGTTTGATAGACAAAATACCATAAAATTGTAAGGATAATCAGGGCAGAAAAGAAAAAATGGAATCGAAAAAAAACAGGACTCCACATAAGATTAAAAGCAAGCTGGATTGCATAGTAAAGCAATCCTTTTTTTGCTTCTGCCAACGGATCATACATTTTTGTGATAGGCTTTTTTTCGACACTTGCGATGAAAAGATAAGTTGCAATTCCCATTAGGATATATAATATTGTCCATACAATGGGGAAGACAATTGGAGCCGGAGACAGAGGTGGTAATTTCAGAGTTTCATATATTTGATAGTTATCACCGGTTAACTGATAAGAGATGCCGCCGATTGCAAGTGCGATTGCAATACTGAGAATTAAGAACTTAAAATTATAATTTTTCATATTATTTATATTCTTTCGAATGGATGCTTTGTACTAATTTATGTGTAAATATAAAAAACATTCGTCTGATGTTAAATTTTTGAGAGTTCAGATAGAAGATATTCTGTTTTTAATAATCTGTTTTGATTTAGTTAAGGATTGAATATTTTTTTTGATAGGTTTATTATGATGTGAGTGTTATAAATTAATTTTGCCATTTATTGATGTATATGGATTGCTGCATTGCTACGCAATTCATGTTCATTTTTGTTCATTTTTGCAAGTAAATTCGCAAATTATACTTTTGACACTTACATCATATGATGTTGGGGGCAAAAGGTGCGAGCATGAAAAGTATGACCTTTTGACCCTGGTATCATCATATTTGACCGCAACTGTATAATTTATGGTAGGGCGGTATGAGGAGTAAATGGGAAATTGTTATGGGACAGATAAAAAAGAGAAGCGTGCAGATGGATATGCTGCACGGTTCTTTAGCAGGAAAGATGATTTTGTTCTCATTGCCATTGGCATTGAGCAGTATTTTACAACAATTATTTAATTCGGCAGATGTTGCGGTTGTAGGCCGTTTTGCCGGAAGTCAGGCTTTGGCAGCAGTCGGAGCCAATGTGGCAAATGTCGGAATTTTTGTCAATCTTTTAGTTGGATGTTCTACCGGACCAAATGTAGTCATTGCTAACTTAATCGGACAGGGAAAAAAAGAAGAAGTCTCTGATGTGGTTCATACCATCGTGGCTTTTTCTATTGTTGGTGGATTGGGACTGATGATTCTTGGTCATATCCTGTCCGGACCGATGTTGGTATGGACTGGAACACCGACGGATGTGCTGACAACGGCAAAATTGTATTTTCGGGTTTATTTGCTGGGCATACCTGCTATTATGATGTACAATTTCTGCTCTGCAATTTTGCGAAGCGTGGGTGATACCAATAGGCCTTTGTATTGTATGTTGGTTTCAGGTGTTGTAAATGTTCTTCTAAACCTTGTTTTTGTTATTGTTTATCACATGGGCGTTTTAGGAGTTGCTCTTGCTACCGTGTTGTCAAACTTTCTGAGTGCCGGATTCATGATTTGGATTTTAATGCATGAAGATGAAATGATCCGTCTGGAATTGTCTAAAATAAAGATACATAAACAACATTTAATCCGAATGCTTCATGTAGGAATGCCTGCGGGACTTCAGAGTATGGTATTTTCTTTGTCCAATATTTTTGTCCAGACCGGTATTAACAGTTTTGGAGCTTTGGCGATTGCCGGTTCATCGGCGGCTCTTAATTTTGAGTATTTTACATTTAATATTTCATCAGCTTTTGCACAGGGAGCAGTAACTTTTTCAAGCCAGAATTACGGAGCCGGATACTATGACCGGTGTAAAAAGATATTCTGGATTGCCATGCTTGAAGGCATGGGATTTACGGCAGCTCTCAGTCTGATCTTCACGATTTGGGCAAGACCGTTCGTATCTTTATATACGGTCGATGAAGCGGTTATTTTGTTTGCGCTTACCAGAATGTATCGTGTCATGTCCTTAGAGGCTTTAACCGAAACATATGAGGTAGCAGCAGCTTCTCTTCGCAGTATGGGCTATGCCATGGTTCCGGCGATTTTAACCGTCATCGGAACGGTCGGATTTCGAATGCTTTGGCTGTGTACGATATTTCAAAGGTTCCATACGTTTGAGACGTTAATGCTTGTATATCCGATATCCTGGATCTTTACGGCATGTATGGTAATCAGTGCTTATTTTATTCTGAGAGAAAAACGGGGATTGTAAAAACGCTTTTTTATATTAGAAAATGACTATGATGAGTTACAATGGAAACAGAGAGTAGAAAGCAGAATTGATAGATGAGAATAAAGTTCAGAAGAAAATAAATAGTAGAAGAGAATAAATAGTAAAAGAGAATAAATAGTAAAAGAGAATAAATAGTAAAAGAGAATAAATAGTAAAAGAGAATATACAGTAAAAGAAGGAGAATTCAATGAAAAAGGGACTGGTTATGGAAGGCGGCGCCATGAGAGGCATGTTTACCGCCGGTGTTACGGATGTTTTCATGGAAAATGGGATAGAGTTTGACGGGGCAATTGGTGTTTCGGCAGGTGCTGCGTTTGGATGCAATTACAAATCAAAGCAGATCGGAAGGGCTTTTCAGTATAATCACGACTATTGTCCGGATCCCCGCTATGGCAGCCTGCGCTCATTTTTAAAGACCGGTAATGTTTATGATGCGGATTTCTGTTATGGAGAGATTCCCAATAAACTGAATAAATTTGATACCGAAACTTTTCAGAATAATCCGATGGATTTTTACGTGGTCTGTACGGATGTTGAGACCGGATATGGTGTGTATCACAACTGCATGACCGGTGATGAAAAGGATGTTTTATGGATTCGGGCTTCCGCATCCATGCCAATCATTTCTCAGATAGTGGAGATTGACGGATATAAATTGTTAGATGGCGGAATTGCCGATTCCATACCGATTCGGAAGATGGAAGAATTAGGATATGACCGGAATGTTGTTATTTTAACGCAACCGTTGAATTTTATGAAAAAACCGGCAAGCTATCTTCCGGCTGCCAGAATTGCGTTGAGAAAATATCCCAATCTGATTAAGCGAATGGAAAACAGACATCATATTTACAATGCAACAACGGAGTATCTGCGAAAGAAAGAAAAAAACGGTGAAGTTTTGGTTGTGCGTCCACCGATGCTTTTGGAAATCAGCGGAATTGTAAAAGACCCTAAAGAACTGGAGCGTGTTTATGAGATTGGCAGAAAAACCGGAGAAAAATATCTGGATTCGGTACGTAGTTTCTTAGCGAATTAGCAACTCACATAGTTCGCATGTTTTGCGAGATGCACGTCGTCCTTGCAGAAATGATATATCTTTGTCGCCTTGTACTTCGGTTTTTAGCTCTTCTAAGCGGCATGCTCACAAAATAGTTATTAAATGCCCGGTTTCAAAACTCAGACTTCGTCTTCGGACAGTTGAAACCGGGCATTTTATTTTGTTTGCCATGCCGCTAAGAAAGGCACGAAACCTCGTAAAAGCCGGCGAGCAAAGATATATCATTTCTGCAAGGACGACGTGCTATGTACTCATGAGTTGCAAATATAGATGTGTCGACAGAAAAAATAAAAAAAGAGCCTGTATTTATTCTAAAAATGAAATACAGGCTCTTTGTGTGTTTTTAAATAGTTATTATTTACCAAGCGCAGTTTTCTGAGCAACCGTAGTTTCTTTTTCATAACATGCGAAGGCGCTGTCCACCATTTCCTGATCGGGCTTGGGTGTAATCAGGCTGACAATCGGAACGATAATCAGTCCGGCTATCATGGCGATAGCACCGCAGTTAATCGGAGACTGCATGATAGTAGGGAAAGAACTTCTAAAGAAGATGTTAGCCACCATTAACACGGAAGCAAAGATGAAGCTGACCCAGCAGGAAGTTTTGGTAACTTTTTTAGAATATAAAGAGTACATAAACGGAGCTAAGAAAGCACCGGCTAACGCACCCCATGAAACGCCCATAAGCTGTGCAATAAAGGTAACGGAACTCTTATACTGAATCAAAGCCAATACAGCTGAAATTGCAATAAATACCACAATTAAAATACGGATATATAAAACCTGCAGTTTCTCACTCATATTTTTGATAAAGGTATCTTTTAAGAAGTCAATAGTCAATGTAGAGCTTGATGCAATGACTAAGGATGATAAGGTAGACATAGAGGCTGAAAGAACCAGAATGACTACGAGGGCAATTAATGCAGGACTTAATTCAGATAACATCGTGGGAATGATGGAATCATAACCACCGACAATAGCACCTTCCGGTGTATACTCAAGCTTATCAGAAAATAAACGTCCGAAACCACCAAGGAAATAACATCCGCCTGCAACTACCAGAGCAAAGATGGTTGATATAATGGTTCCTTTCTGAATGGAAGCCTCATCTTTGATGGCATAAAATTTTTGTACCATTTGAGGAAGTCCCCAGGTTCCAAGACTGGTAAGGATAACGACAAACATCAGATTTAACGGATCGGGTCCTAAGAAAGAAGCAAAAACACCGGGTGTTGTAGCAACACTTTCATCGGTTACTCTTGCAAGTCCGTCTAAAGCTGCCATCAGACCGCCTTTACTGTTTAATACAGCAATAATGATGGTAGCAATACCAAACAACATGATAATACCCTGAATGAAGTCATTAATGGCAGTTGCCATGTAACCGCCGGCAATAACATAGATTGCTGTTAAAATTGCCATGATGATAATGCAGACACTATAGTCGATGTTAAATGCCATACCAAATAATCTGGAAAGACCATTATACAAAGAGGCCGTATAAGGAATTAAGAAAATAAAGATGATGACCGAAGCACCGATTTTCAAAGCCGGACTACCGAAACGTTTGCCAAAAAATTGTGGCATGGTAGCCGAATCCAAATGTTGTGTCATAATACGGGTTCTTCTGCCAAGTACAACCCAGGCAAGCAATGAACCGATAATGGCATTTCCGATACCGGCCCAGGTAGCGGAGATACCGTATTTCCATCCGAACTGTCCGGCATAGCCAACAAATACAACGGCTGAAAAATAAGATGTACCATAGGCAAAGGCTGTTAACCAGGGACCAACTGCACGTCCGCCCAATACAAAACCATTTACGTCGGTTGCATTTTTGCGACAGTACAGGCCTATGCCGATCAATACGGCAAAATAAACTAACAATAAAATCAGTTTCATGTTTGTTTGCGTTTCACTTTTGTTTGTGAACGCTTCCTCCTTCATAAAAATGTAAATGTGATACTTTAGCACACTAAAACTTAAAACTTTTAAACTTTAATGCTTTTATGCGATAAAGTGATAAAACAAATATAACATAGAATGGAAATAAGGAAAAGTAGAAATCGCATTTTTTCTGTGATAATATGATACAAGAAGCTCGATTAGGGCGAATTTTGAATGTTTTTAGGATTGTGAGAGTACAAAGTGCGTAGCAATCCGTTGGTATTTTGGAATATTCGATACCTGTCAAACATGATATGAGCTATTTGTGCAGTGAATTGACAATTGCAGTATCTATGGAGAAATAGTATTTTATGGATGATAATCAACTCTTAAAAGCCAGAATACAGGAGCTTGCCAAAGCTTCCTATCAACAAAACAGATATACTTTTACCTCGTTTTTGACTCCGGCAGAGCTTGCTGTTGTAGATGAGCTGGCAAAAGAATTATCTTATATTGATTTTGAGACCTTTGGCGGATGTGAGATTTGTGAAAGACAGATGGTCCGGTTCGGTTCTCAAAGAAGTTTGGGATATGAGGAAGCTTATCCGATTGCGGTTTTACTGATTGAGCCTTTGATGGAAAAGTTTGCGGAAGAGCTTGGGCATCGGGATTATCTGGGTGCCGTCATGAATTTGGGAATCAAGAGAGAAATTCTTGGTGATATTATTATAAAGGGAAAGAGCGCATATCTTTTTTGCGAAGCTGAGATTGCAGATTATATCATAACAAATCTGGATAAGGTGCGGCATACCAATGTGAAAGTCAGTCGCATGGAAGGTGAAATAGAGGCACTGAAAAAAGAATTAAAGGATATGGAGGTTCTTGTCAGTGCGCCTCGTTTTGATGCCGTCGTGGCAGCAGTTGCGAAAATATCAAGAAAAGAAGCTCTTGCGCTGTTTACAGAGAAAAAGGTGTTGTTAAATGGTCGCGTTTGCGAAAACAACAGTATGCAGCTTAAGGAAGAGAGCGTATTTTCTATTCGGGGATATGGAAAGTATGTGTATGTAGGAAGCGGAAATCTGACGCGGAAAGGGAAAATCTATGCACGGTTGAAGAAATATGTTTAATGCGTTTGAATTTCGGATACGTTTTACATAGAGTTTGTATCAAATTTTCCAATATACCCACAAAAATTTCAGAATCAACCCACAAAAATTTCAGAATCAACCTTGACATAGGAATATAAAAATAATATAATAGTTTTTGCTGTGAGAGAAACACGGCAAACTCAATAAAATGTGCGCTTAGCTCAGCTGGATAGAGCGTTTGGCTACGGACCAAAAGGTCGGGGGTTCGAATCCTCTAGCGCACGTTGTACTTTTAAGAGCGAAATCCTTTAAAATCAAGGGTTTCGCTTTTTTGTGCTCAATAAAAAAATAAAGATTTTTGGTCCAATTTTGGTCCAATTATTAAATTATAGCTTCAAGATATACGTTTTCATCTTTTGACGGTTTCTTCTTAATATAAGCTTCTGTCATTCTAACATCTTCATGCCCGGCAAATGCCTGAATATCTTTAATTGGCATTCCGGCATAAAAGAGATTCGTGAAACAAGTTCTTCGCATATCATGTGCAGACTTTATTTCCTGCATACCAATGGATTTAGAAATCTTTTCAATTGAAGTATAAACGGTTCTAGGTGTTAAATGACTAATTTTACCTCTATAACTTCGCTGAAAAATGAAATCATCATTAGAAATCGGATAACCATTTTTTAAATTTAATTTCTTAATAGTTTTTAATACATCTTTTACTTCTGAATTAAGTTGTAAGATTCTATCACCGGCTTCTGTTTTTGTGTGGTCAACAAATTTAAAACCCACAAAATTTCCTGTTTTATCATAATCTTCAATCAATTCAGAATGAACATGTATATGAGAATCCTCTATAATATCATACCACTTTAAAGCCATTAATTCAGCATCACGTATTCCTAAATTGAAAAATATAATTCCTGCTAAATATTTGGATTCATTAGATTCTTTCGCAAACTTGTAAGCTTCTTGCTTAAAAGCGATTCTTTCCTCATCAGAATAAATGGTAACATTATCAGTCTTCTTCAATTTTGGTGCAAAATTATCTTTATGTATTTCTAAATCAGCTAAAGGATTTTCCGAAATAATATGATAATTCTTTTTAGCAAAAGTCATCATATTATTTAGAGCCCCTAGGATATTATCAAAGTATTTCTTCTTCATAGACTCTTGATGTTTAGCTTTGTAAATGTTATTACAATGCTTAAAAAAATCAATTCCATCCATATAGATAATATCTTTAATAGGTTTTTCAGAAATTGTAGAAGTACCAATAAATTTTTGGTAATAATATATATCCTTTTTGAAAGTGGCAGAAGCTTTACCTAATCTTCTTGCTTCGATGAAATCATCATAAATATCTTTTAATGACATGTTATCATCAAGAAGAGATTTGTTTAATTCAATCAAATAATTTTCCAAATCTTTTTGATGTGTAAATTTTTTTGATTTTTTTCCATCAATAATAACGTAGTATCTCTGGTCTGTTTCTCCTTTCAATTGCTTGATATCGTATAATCGTAATATATCTTTTCTTCGCATGTAATCCTCCGAGAGGTTACACCTTTCTTCATAAGGAATTGTAACATCATTCATGACATTTATCAATTCAGCATCAGTGTATATAGTTCTTTTAGTTGATTTTTTCATAAAAAAACTCACCCTTTCATTCTTTTAAGAAAAGATGAGATTTTTTTAAAGCATAAAAAATCTATATAAAATTTTTTGTAAAAAATCGTTAGAAAACAGTGTTTTTATCGATAATAATTCTTAAATGATAAAAAGTGAAAAGTTTTCCAAATTAATTGAGTTTAAGTAT
>JAFOEY010000068.1 GCA_017387565.1 Lachnospiraceae bacterium
TTTTTTATTTTTTCCCAAACAGGCTCTGTTTATTTCATAAGTTCTTTTTTCCAGTATAGTTTTGCCAGCGTTACTTCTGCCCAACTGTATTGTTTCATATATTCTCCCTGAAAACGATTCAACTCGTCAGGCGTAACATTTTCTTTTTCATACTCATAATAGTCGCAGAAAAAAGCATCCACGTCCACAGCATAACTGTTTAATCCCCGTTTCAATATCTTTTCTGCTCCGACACGTTCCAAAACATCCACTAATTCTTTCACTATTTTCGACAGGTAATCCTGCATAGCTCTGGAATAGTCCCCTCTCTCAAACAATACGGATGCCAATTCTTTTCTGGTTGCAGCTTTTCCCTGCTTGTCCACCAGATAAGCAAGCATCTCTTTCGACTTTGCTCTACCGAAAGAAACTTCTTCTCCATTTACTATCAGTTCAAAATTTCCAAAGGTATTCACGAAAATCCCCGTATCCTTCCACTTAACCGGATTACGCAGATTCTCCATTTCAATCAGAATCTTGTCCGGTGTTACCGGTTTGTATACATAACCACTTGCGTGAAGTGCAAATGCTTCATTTGCATACTGCGAATATCCTGTCACAAATACGATATTTACCTTCGGATATATTTCTTTTAATTTTCTCGCAAGTACGATGCCACTCATTTCACGCATCTGTATATCCAAAAAAGCAATCTCACATTTTGTTTCCTTCATAAGTTCCAGCGCTTCCAACGGATTGCGGAATCCATGTACCGTAGCAAGGGGAACCGCTTCGCTAATAGCTCCCATTAATACATTCAATGCACTTTGTTCATCATCTGTTGCTATGATATGCATGTTTCATCTCTCCTTTTGGGGATAAAGATACAAGCCTTTGTCCCGATTCCTTTCTTACTTTCCATTTCCAATCTGGCATTTATCATCATATCTAATCGTTTCTTAATGTTTTCAATCCCAACATGGGTACCACCATCATCTGCATATTCGCCCTCTGTAAAACCGACACCATCATCTGTTACGCAAATGATATATTCATTTTCTGTTTCGGTTGTATGGATAGTGACCGTTCCTCCACCTATCTTCTGACCAACGCCGTGCTTTACCGCATTTTCTACCAGCGGCTGAACAGACAATGCCGGGAGCATAAAGTCCCGTGCCTGAATATCATACACCACTTCCAATTCATCTTCAAATCGAAGCTTTTCCAATCGCAAATACTTTTCGATGTGTTCCAGTTCTGTTCCAAATGATATCAGATTCTCTGTCTTTAAAGAAGATAAATTTCCTCGCAAATAATCCGCAAAGTCTGCAATAGCAGCTTTTGCCTGCTTAGGATTTCTATCACACAAATCCATTACACTGGTTAACGAATTATATAAAAAATGAGGTTGAATCTGACTTAACATTACCGTAATACGACTGTTCTCCAGTTCTGCCTTCATTTTCTTGTTTTTTATGGATGCCTGATGATCCATAACTACCTGTTTTACTCCTTGAAACAGGATAACAAGCAGCATCACCACAAAGGCTACTTTGAAACAAATACCGGAATAATACATATGGTAACCTACTCCTATAAAATCAAGTAAGATTGCAATATGAATTAATATATATGTAATCAGTTCTGTTCCTTTTTTCTTCTCTTTTTTTAATTCTAAAAAACATAATGCTATAAGTATCAGGCTGACAATACACTGTGAACGTTCCCAAACCATTCTTGTATCATACAACAATGCTTTTCCGCTGATAGCAACTGCTATCACAAGCAAGTCTATAATACCTGATGCTCCCATCACCATCTCTGCTGTTTTTTTATATTTCTCTGTTATAATGTCACATATATTGAGCCCCAGGAAATAAACCCCAAGCATCAGACACAACTGTGCGCCATATGTTCTCATGACTAACAATTCATCCGTAAAATATACCATCATCATGTCAAGCACTGTATATCCGCCCACAAACAATGTCATGATTCCTGTTTTAATCAAATGATTTGCCATTCTGCTTTTTAGTACAGCAGCATAAACGGAAGAACCCAGTAGCATTATCCCTACAATCAAAAGTCCTGTTCCTATTATCTCAAATGGATTAATATAAGGTTTTAAATAAGTCTCCAATACAGTTTTGTCTAAAGGTGCAATAAGACATGTCGTCAAAAGTTCTTTATATGCCTCTTTATTTCCGTATTTATGATAATTAATAAAACGAAACTCTACCTCATCCTCCTCAGTAATTTCAGGACAAAGTATCTGTGCCCAGCGTTTCCCGCACATGGAAGGCATTAAGTCTATTCCGTAGTTCCTAATCTCTGTTGGAGCATCCATATACACTTGCTCCTCATTCACATACATACTTACCCCGATATGATTACAGTAGAAATTTAATATTGCTCCTTCTGATATATCCACATCAAAATGCCCTTTTACTGTAACATCTCCGTCCAGTGCAGACATATCGCTGTCTTTATTGTATGGATACCAGTTGTCTCCATCATAACTGTATTCTCCTGTAAATGTAAGACTCATCGGAATAGGCATACTTGCCTGATTATCGTTTCTTACTGCCAAAGTCAGGCAGATGGCTGCCATGAGGATAGGTATTATAATCACTGCTGTTTTTATGTATTTATTATTCAAGTAGTATCATTCCTTCCATAACTTCTCATCATTAGAAATGTTTAAAGTATATCATATTTTAAAATCTATTTCTATATAGAACACAAATAGCAAGCACTGCCTGTGTCCGGACACAGGCGAAATTCTACATTCACAGTCTGCCGTCTGCTCTGAGCAAATTTCCACAGGGAAGTATCCCTAACCCTCTTCTATTTCTTTTGCGTTTTCTTTCCAAACGCCTTGACCTTCTGCTATCATTTTGATAAAATTTTGCTTGGATAATTCTATCCAAAATTGAATAAAACTTGAAATAAACTGTTGTAAAAATCGAAACTTTTACAGCAGTTTTTTTGTACCCAAATACAGGAAAGGAGTTTAAAATGGCAAACAGAACACGTACCCACCGCAATGAAGTTTACCTTGATGATAAGGAACAATTTATCCTCGAAGCCAAGTTCAAAGAATCGAAAATGAAAAGCAAATCCGCCTTTTTACGCAAGCTGATTTTGTTTGGATTTGTCTATGATGTGGATTATAGTTATCTGCGAAATTACAACACGGAACTTGGACGAATCAGTAAAAGTCTGAACCAGATTGCAAAGCGTATCAACAGTACAAATCACATCTATCAGGAAGATATAGACGAAGTAAAGGAGTTGATGAATCAGGTATGGCATACACAAAAATCCATGCTATCAAAGCAACCGTTGATAAAGCGATAGACTATATCTGCAATCCGGATAAAACAGACGATAAGATTTTCATTTCTTCTTATGCCTGTTCTCCCGAAACCGCAGCTTATGATTTTAAATATACGTTGGATCACTGCCGTGAAAATTCTCCCAACAAAGCCTATCATTTGATACAGGCTTTTGCTCCAGGTGAAGTCAGTTTTGAGGAAGCTCATACCATCGGACAGGAACTTGCTGACAAAGTTCTAGAAGGAAAATATTCATACGTTGTTACCACTCACATTGATAAAGGTCACGTCCATAATCACATTATCTTTTGTGCTGCAGATAACATAAACCATGATAAATACCATGACTGCGACAAGACCTATTACCGCATCCGTCACTTGAGTGATGAGCTGTGTAAGGAGCATAACCTATCCATCATATCTCCTACCGGGCAACGAGGTAAAAAATACAATGAATGGCAAACAGATAAGCGTGGTGCATCTGCAAAGACACAACTGCGAAGGGACATTAACCTTGCCATTAAATCCTCTTCCACTTATGAGGAATTTCTTTTACTCATGCGAGCAAAAGGATATGAAATCAAAGGAGAAAACTTTGGAGAAGATGCTAGAAAATACATTTCCTTCCGTCCTCCGGGCCAGAATAATTTTGTACGTGGTAGTGCTAAGTCTTTAGGTAAGGAATATACAAAAGAAAGAATCAAAGAACGGATTGAACAGAAACGGGAACGCAAAGTTGCTATCCCCAAAAAAGATTATGCTTCCCGGAAACTAGTGGATACTTCCGGAGAAAAATTTGAAAACAGTCCCGGACTAAAGCGTTGGGCAGCCATTGAAAATTTAAAAATTGCTGCAGCAAGTTATAATGAAGTCGGTTCCATTTCTGAATTAGAACGCAAGATTTCCGTACAAACACAAGCCGGAAAATCTGCAAAACAAAGTGTTGTGGAATTAGAACACCGCTTGAAAGATTTGGGAGAAATCATTAAATATGCAGAGCAGTATCGGGCCAATCGTTCCTATCATATCGCCTACAAAAAAGCCAAGAACCCGGACGCATATTTCCGCAGATATGAAAGTCAGATTATCCTATACGGCGGTGCCAAACGTATGCTTGAACAGGCGGGCATCAATCTGAAATCTCTTAATGTAAACAAGTTAAAATCTGAGTATGAGGAACTTACAAAACAGAAAAGTGAACTTACCGCCACCTATAAGAATTGTGAAAAAGAGGTTCGTGAGTTAAACCGTAAGCTAGAGAATCTGAATCAATATTTAGGACGGGATACCGCATCACATGATGAACAGAACAAAGATAAGTCACAAATCCTCTAATCTTATTTAAAGTCCCAAACAATGGGACTTTAAATAAAAAATAGACAGTCACATTATGCAACTGCCTACCC
>JAFOEY010000069.1 GCA_017387565.1 Lachnospiraceae bacterium
CTTATGCTCAACCATTTATCTCCAATCATTCTTATTCCTCCATCAAACTGATATTAGTTTATTGGAGGTTGATTGTACATTTTTTGAACGTGTTTTTTGTACATTTTATCACCGTGATTAACAATGGTGTCATTCATGCGATTGAAGATGTAAGTATCGAAGTTAACGATGGAGAAATCGTTACTTTAATTGGTGCGAACGGTGCCGGAAAGACAACCATTCTTCACACGATTACCGGATTAAAGAAAGCAACAAGTGGCTCTGTCATCTGGGATGATACCAATCTTTTGACAGAAGAACCCAGTAAAATCATAACACACGGCGTTGCGCATGTTCCTGAAGGACGACATGTTTTTGTTGATATGACCGTGCGTGAAAATCTGGAAATGGGTGCATATATGTATGGCCGAAAGGACAAGGACAAAGTCATTGAGCGTATGGATCATGTATTCGAGAGATTTCCGCGACTGAAGGAAAGACAGAATCAGTTAGCCGGCACTTTCTCCGGTGGAGAGCAGCAGATGCTTGCCGTTGGACGTGCGTTAATGTCCGATCCCAAGATTATTCTGATGGATGAACCCTCTATGGGACTTTCACCGCTATTGGTACAGGAAATTTTCGATATTATCAAAGAAGTAAACAAACAGGGAATTACGGTACTGTTGGTAGAACAGAATGCAAAAATGGCTTTGAAAGTGGCAAACAGAGCCTATGTTCTGGAAACAGGAAAGATTAAATTGTCCGGCGATGCAAAAGAGCTATTGAATAATGATGATGTTCGAAAAGCATATTTGGGTGCCTAGTATTTTTAAATTAACTATACCATGTCACTTGACTAGTTTCCCGAGAGTACATGAGAAAATGTTTCTTCGTGAATGGCATAGTAATTATATTTTTTATCTAATGGTAAAGGAGATGTCAAAAATGGGAATGACAGGTAAAGAAATTGTTGAGACACAAAAGAAGTATTATTTGCAGTCATGGGCAAAACAGAAGGATGTAAATCCAATCCCGATGGAAAAGGCAGACGGAATCTATCTGTGGGATTATGATGGAAACAGATATACAGATATGTCTTCAACACAGGTAAATGTAAACTTAGGCTATGGTAATGAAGACATTAACAACGCATTAAAAGAGCAGATTGACAAATATGCATGGATGGGACCCGGCTATGGTGTAGAATCCAGAGCAAAACTGGCAAAGATGATTGTTGAACTGATGCCTGATAATATGGGAAAAGTATTCTTTACCAATGGTGGTGCAGATGCCAACGAAAATGCGATTAAAATGGCAAGAATGTATACCGGAAGATATAAAGTAATGAGCCGTTACAGAAGTTACCATGGATCCACATTCGGTGCCGGAAACCTGACCGGTGAACCGAGAAGATTTCCGCTTGAGCCCGGTATGCCCGGCTTCGTCAAATTCTTTGATCCCTATATTTACCGTGAGAGTATTCAGTTTGAATCAGAGGAGGCAGCAACCGAATTTTATATTGCAAAACTTCGGGAACAGATTATCTATGAAGGCCGCGATCAGATTGCTGCCATTATCTTAGAGACCGTAACCGGTACAAATGGTATCATCATTCCTCCCAAAGGATACTTACAGGGTGTCAGAAAACTCTGTGATGAGTTTGGCATCGTCATGATTTGTGACGAGGTTATGGCAGGCTGGTGCAGAACCGGTAAAATGTTTGCATTTATGAACTTCGATGTAAAACCGGATATTGTTACATTTGCCAAAGGTGTTACCTGCGGTTATATCCAGCTTGGCGGTGCATGTGTCAGCAAAGAGATTGCTGCTTATTTTGATGATCATACACTTTCATGCGGCTTGACTTACTGTGGTCATCCGTTAGCCTGTGCTGCCGGTGTTGCCTGTGTCAACTATTATGAGAAGGCTCATATCCTTGACAATGTCAATAGGGTTGGTGCTGTTCTTGCAAAGAAACTGGATGAGTTCAAAGAAAAATATAACTGCGTCGGAGATGTCAGACACATCGGTTTATTCTCATGTGTAGAATTTGTAAAGGATAAGAAGACAAAAGAACCGATTGTTCCCTATGGACAGGATCCGTACGGCAAACTGCCGAAGATTATCGGTTCTCTGCGCGAAAAAGGTTTCTTAACCTTTGGCCATGAAAATATGGTACTCTGCAATCCGCCGTTAATCATTACGGAAGAACAGCTTTTAGAAGAACTGGATAAACTGGAAGCTGTTATTAAAGAAGTAGAAACCGATCCGTTTTATATGCAGTAATTTTCTTTATTTTAGAATTTAACGTATTTAAAATGCCTGGTTTTTTTGTGGGATGTTTTTTCTGTCATGAAGAGTGTCCATCACTGCAAAACCGGGCATTCCTTTTTGTTTGCTCATGCAGCTAAGAAAGGTTAAATAATTTGTACAATCCGACGGACAAAGGTATGCAAATGCAAGCATCGGCCTTTTGATGATTGTCGGAGGTTTTTTCTTTTGTTGAAACAAAGTTGTTAAGACAATGCCTGTAGTTTGGCTAATTGTGCTTTTAACATGGCGATTTCGTTGTCCTTTTCGGCGATTTCGTTGTCCTTTTCGGCGATTTCGTTGTCCTTTTCGGCGATTTCAATATCCATTTCAGCAATCAATGCTTTATTTTCATTGAGAAGAGCATTGCTTTTTGCCAAGGCAGCTTCACGTTCTTCAAATAACCTTTCGTATTTATCTTCAAGAATATCAATGTCTAAAACTAAAGCCTCATCAGTCATTTCGTTTAATTCCTCCATTTCCGGATAGTGAGCAAATAAATGCTCATATAGTCTGTGTGTTAATCGTTTTAATTTGTAAGCGTCGTTTTCGGTAATGTTTTTGTCGTTCATATTTTGATCTATACTAGTAATTATATCATCAAAGATTAGACGTTTCAACGATAAAATATCTTCATTTGCTCGTTTTTTCTTGAATTTATCACGGAATTTTAATAATACGAATGGGATGAGAATAATCATTTTCTTTTTATTTAATTCTTCTATGGTATAATCCAGCAATTTAAAAGTTGTTACATTGTAAGAAAATGAGCCTTGAGAACCAAAATCCAGATTAAGACAATATTGATCCGGTAATTGTGGTTTGGAGAATAGATAGATGATTTTTGCTTCGGGAAAATAGAGAGTTTGACTGTCAGATGAACTGTCTGGTGGAAAATTATTGATTTGCTTTATAGCATGTGCATATCCGTAATCGAAAACACGGAAAACAATATCTTCATCTTCTGTAATTTGTGCTTCCATATGATAACTGAAAATTCCGTTTATAGTTAAAATAGTGTCAGCAAGGCATCGTCGCAATTTATCTGTGATATGTTCTGTCCAATTGTAAGTGATTGTGCTATCCGGTGGGTAGTTGGTTCCAAAGAGACCATTAATCAGATTGATGACTGCGATAGTTGACAGTGTTAAGATTTTTTTAAAAATTTTCAAAGACAGGACGCATAATTTCA